>SKJB01000068.1 GCA_007116145.1 Limnochordia bacterium
GCTGTTGATGAGTATCGTTGGGAACTTTTAGAGTATGGAGTAGAGTATACTCTGACGCTGAATAAATTCGGTTATAAAACAGCGAGTGTAACCTTTGTATTTGTTGATGTCTATCCGGTCGGTTGGCCATCAATTGTGGTTGGTGAAGAGAATCCAGAGGTCAGGTTAGAAAGCAATGGAGCCGAATTTCTGCCTGGAGCCGAAGTGCTTGATAATTGGCAGATTGATACGGGAGAAACTGGCCTAACTGTGAGTGCCATTACGCAGGACGGGGATGAATTAATTGTCTCGTTTACCGGGGTAGCGCAGTCTGGAGGGATCTTTCTAGTGGCAAAACATGGTGTGCTAAGTGTTAATCAGGAAGTTAACGTTTGGATGTGGGTGTCACAGCCCGCTCCAGTTGAATAGACGTTATTAATGATAAAACTCAACAGATGGGCTTGCTTGAAGGAAACTTCAATGAGCTCATCTGTTTTATGTTTTAATCCAAGATAAGCACTCCTTACTTGACAGCACGCTACTCTTACCATACAATAACTATATTCTAATTATTGCGTGAGATCAGTTTGTTGGCAATAGTAGTGCAAGGAATATTGTTGAAAATATAATGTTATAGCTGAGTATTAGGTTCGTGTAAGCAGTCATACTAACGGGTAGGGGGTGTGTTATTTGCAGGTCGTTAAGGCGTTTATTCGGTCTAATATACCTAACTTGATAACGTGTATTAATTTTACGGTTGGTTTTGCAGCCATTCTTAGTACGTTTAATGGCAATTATGATAGTAGTGCTTATTTAATCCTTTGGTGTATGGTATTAGATGGGGTTGATGGAGGAATGGCGCGTTTGTTAGGGGTCATCAGCCCGATGGGGCAGCAGTTAGACTCCTTAGTGGATGTGGTGGTGTTTGGTGTAGCGCCAGCCTTACTTATGTATGGTTTTGTGCTTAATCAGTATGGAATATGGGGTGCGATTCTTTGTGCGAGTTTCCCCATTGCCGGAGCTCTTCGCTTGGCGCGTTTTAACGTCGAGGGTGCTGTGCATTTTTATAGTGGACAACCTATCACTATTGCTGCCGCTACATTAGCTACGGTAGTATTAGGTGCTCCTGATAATGCTCATATTCATGTGGCTATTTTACCGTTATTAGCGGTTTTGATGGTTAGTCCTATTCCGTATCCACGTAAACTAAGGATCTTCCCTCATCGCGTGCTAAACCTCGTTGCGTTCTGGGGACTAATGCTCGCTATTCTTGCCTGTACGATTGCCCAATACAGGCTTTTTCTGTTTTTATTAGCAGTGGGCTATAACCTACTTATCTTGTGTATAGCAATTGGTAAAACACTCAACTTTGATTTTGTAACAATGCGAAGGAGGGTGAGCAGTGAGTAGTATTTTAAAGCGGCTGTGTCGGAATAAAAAATGGTTGGGTTCCCTTGAGCAAATGGCGGGGACTCCTTTTCAAATTGTCTTACTCGATGGCAAGGTACTCTGGGGTACAACGGGAGAGCAAAACGCATTGGTGAATGCAAACATCCTCGATGGCGAGGAAACCATTGGTTTTCTGCGTGCATCCAAAGCCTGTGTACAGGCGCTGACGGATATTTTTAACCATTTTGTGCAACAAGAACAGGAAAAGCGGCGGCTTGGTACGGAAACGTTAGACCGCTATAAAGAGCTTACCATGTTATATCATAGTGCGGAACAGTTTGCTGCGGTCATGGATCCCCATGAAATTGCGGTGAAGGTGGCACGGGAAATCCAAAAAATAGTGCCTGGTGATGGGGTATCCTTCTTTTTGCTGGGCGAGCAAAGTTTGGTTTTAGAGCAGCTGTATTCGAGTGGAGATCTGCCAGCACCCACAATTGTGCTTGGTGCTGGTTTACTGGGTCAAATTGCCCAAAATGAGCATGGTGAGATTGTCAATGATCTCGAAGCCGATGCACGCTTTGCGAATGAACTTGCGGCGAGCTCTTTGTTGTGTGTACCGATGCGCTTGAAGGAGCAGTTGATTGGGTTGGTTTGTGTGTATCGCAAGGAACCCTACCAATACACGGCAGCGGATCTCAAGCTAGTATCTGTCTTAGCCTTTCAATGTAGTACCGCAATTGAGAATGCTCGGCTCTATGAGAAGTTGAAATTGTCCTACCAAGAGTTGGAAGGGAAGCAACAAGAATTAGCCGGAGCGTATAAGAGTCAAACCGAATTTGGCTTCCTCTTTACTTCCATTGTGTTAATCATTAGTTTGTACACATTTTTGGTGGGTCTGTTCAATGTGTCGTCGGATCATAATTCGGTGTATGCGGTGCAGTTTACCGCCTCTCGCTTGTTAGAGCTCGCTGTTTTAGGGCTTGTGATTATTATCATCGTAAAAAGTGGGATGCCGCTCAAAGGTTTTGGTGTGACGCTGAGAGGTTGGCAGGCAGCGATTACAGAGGCCGTTGCTATTTCCTTACCGATTATGATTTTGATGGTGGTGGCTAAGTATTGGTTGGTGCGTAATACCACGATGTTTGCGGATAGTACGTTATTTCTTTGGTCTAATTTTAACTTCTCGTATGTTACGTATATCGTTGTGGCACCATTGCAGGAGTTTGTCACCCGTGGTGTATTTCAAACGACTATTGAGCGCTTGTTAGTGGGACATAATAGCCATTTTTGGGCTATTGCCAATACCTCGTTTGTGTTTGGGGCTCTCCATCTCCACTCATCGTTGAACTTAGCGATTGCGGCTTTTGTGACGAGTTGGCTCTGGGGTTTTATGTATGCAAGACAACGTACATTAGTGGGAGTGAGTATATCCCATTTTTTGCTGGGTAATTTTGCTGATTTGCTGGGTTTTTGGAGTTTTTTCTAACTCGATTATGTAGGGGGACACAATAGTGTTACGCGTAAAATGGAGTTTGTTGCGATTAGGAGTCTATGTACTGGGTATTTCTACCATGTTAACGTTTGGAATCATGATGTATCTTTTAGCACCCATCTCGTCGTATTATCTGTTTGGTAACTTGCAGATCCGGAAGAATCATCGGTATTTCATCCCATTTGCCCTCTCCATTTGGCGGACGTTTTTTGTCTGGTTAACCGATAAAGGCTATCGGGATATGTTTTGTTTGCCCTTAGCGACAGCGCCACGTAGTGCGCCGGATCAAACAATTATTCAATTAACCAATACATGGCAGGATGAAGCCGGAGATTGTGGGCAGTGTGTGCGTTGTTGTTTGAAGGTAAAATGTCCACTGTTGGATCATAAAACGGGTTTTTGTTTAAGCTATAAAACGCTGCATTGGCGTTATTTTAACTGTGGGCGCTATCCATTTACGCAAAAACAGATTGAGTATTATGCCTGTCCAAAATGGGAGTTGCGCGTATGATGCGGGTGGCACGAGCGGGACACCTCACAATCGGTGTGTTACTTGTACTCGTTGTGAGTAGTTTGCTACTTCGTTTCTGGGTTGGGTTTGCGATCAGTTTGGTTTTGCTGCTGGTAGCGGCCTTTTTCTATCGTGATCCGAAGCGAGTGATTGTCACGAATGCGAATCAGATTCTTTCACCAGCGGATGGTACGATCGTAAAAATTGTAAATGGCTACCACACGCCACACTATGAGCAGCCGGTGTGTATGGTTCGCATTTTTTTATCCTTATTCGATGTCCATATTAATCGTAGTCCCATACGGGGTGTGATTAACGATTCGCAGTATTTCCCGGGCAAGCATTTAGTGGCGTTTCATGAAAAGGCTTCGTTAGATAATGAACGTCTGTATCTTTTATTTACAAACAGTCGAACCGAAGTGGGAGTATTACATATTGCGGGTTTGATTGCGCGGCGGATTGTAACCTATAAGGATGTTCGGTCCAAGTTAATGCAAGGAGAGATATACGGCATGATTAAATTAGGATCTTGTGTGGAGGTCTATCTGGAGCCTAATGTTTCGGTTACTGTGCAAGAAGGAGACAGTGTACGCGCTGGGCGTAGTGTGATTGGGGAGCTTACGGATTAATGGAGTATAGGAGAGAGGGGTGCAAGCATTGGAATCAGTGATATTTACCAAGGATGAACAATGTGTGGGGTGTAATAAGTGTATTTACAGTTGCCCTGTTTTAGAGGCGAATGTCTCGTATATGACGGCGGACGGCCATAACAAGATTCGTATTGATCAGCAGAAATGTATCATGTGTGGGGAATGTATCCGGGTGTGTGATCACGATGCGCGTGAGTTTATGGATGATACGGATCGGTTTTTGGCAGGATTGGCAGCGAACGAGAAAATTATACTGTTGGCCGCGCCCGCGGTGAAGATGAATATTCCTGCGTTTAAACGGCTGTTTGGTTATCTACATTCACTTGGGGTGGAAGCAATCTACGATGTATCGTTAGGGGCAGATATTGCGACTTGGGCGTATTTACGATCACTTGCGGAGCATCAGGCTCCGGTCATTGCCCAACCCTGTCCGGCGATTGTGAACTATGTGCAAAAATACCAGCCGGAGCTCACAAGCAGGTTAAGTACGGTGCACAGCCCTCTGATGTGTATGGCAACGTATTTGCGCAAGCATGAGAATGTGCAAGGTAGTATTGCGTTTCTATCGCCGTGTATTGCCAAAATTGCAGAAATCAATGACCCTGATACACATAACCTTGTACAGTATAATGTGACGTTTGCCAAGTTACTCGCCTACCTTGAGCGACAAGGTATGGATTTTACGCAGTATCCCGAGCAAGACTTTGCCTTACCTAATCAAGGCTTAGGCGTCATCTATTCCTGTCCTGGGGGTTTAAAAGAAAATGTGCGTTTTTATCAGCCAGAGGCGTGGGTAACCCAGGTTGAAGGCCCGAGGTTGGCGTATCCGTATTTACAAGAATATGGTGATCGATGCCAAGCGGGACGCGTGTTACCGACAGTGGTCGATGTGCTTAGCTGCCAACATGGCTGTAATATTGGATCGGCGACTGTGGGGGCTATTGATTTAATCGATATGGAGTATACCGCGTCCCAGCTACGTAATTCCATGCGATCGGTGGCAACCAACCCTGCTGAGGCGCTTGCTGCCTTTGATCGCAGCTTTACGCTAACAGACTTTACCCGTGCGTACCATGCGGATCCGATTTTGCATTTTATCAAGCCGAATGCTACGGAGCTTGATGCGCTCTATACCAGTATTGGTAAAGATAGTGAAGAATCGCGGCATATTAATTGCAATGCCTGTGGCTATGTGAGTTGTGAGCAAATGGCAACGGCGATTTTTAATAAGGCAAACCATAAGGAGAATTGTCTAGACTATAATTCGCGTATGTCCGCAGAGCGGGATTTGATGGAAGCGCGCAATAAAGAAGTGATGGCGCTTTTGTCGCAGGTGCGTAAAAAGACAGAAGAACTAACCGCACTCAATAAAAAGTTAACGCAGATGGATCAGGTTAAATCCGATTTTATTTCAACGGTTTCGCATGAGTTGCGTACGCCGCTGACTTCGGTACTTGGTTTTGCCCGGATTATTCAAAAGCGGCTAGAGGATGTGCTCTTTCCTTTGATCGCAACGGATGAGCGTAAGGTAGAGCGAGCGGTGCGCCAGGTGCGCGATAACATTGCGATTATTGTTTCTGAAGGCGAACGGTTGACGAATATGATTAACGATGTGTTGGACATTGCCAAAATGGAAGCGGGTAAGATCGAATGGCGCTTAGAAGCCAGTGATATGGAGAGTATTGTGGATCAGGCGACGGCATCCGTGCAGTCGCTTATTGGGCAAAAGGGATTGCGGTTGAAAAAAGATGTTGCCCAGAATCTGCCGATTATTTATTGTGATAAGAATCGGATCATGCAGGTCGTGATTAATCTGTTGTCCAATGCGATCAAGTTTACCGATGCAGGGACCATAACCTGTCGGATCACAGTCGATGGGGATTTTGTGCAAGTTGCGGTCTGTGATCAAGGGATTGGTATTGCAAAAGAGGACCAACAGGTGTTATTTGAGAAATTTAAACAAGTGGGCGATACCTTAACCGACAAGCCCCAGGGAACGGGATTGGGTTTGCCAATCTGTCTAGAAATCATATCGCATCACGGCGGGCGTCTCTGGGTGGAAAGTGAGATCGGGCAAGGGAGTGTCTTTTGCTTTACCCTGCCCATTACCGATGTAGCGGAAGAGTCGGAGGATCTGAAAGAAAGTGCTGTTGCCCTGGATGAATTAACCCAAACAGCCGACCCTTCTGAACCAGGGGCTGGAACCCAAGCGGGTAGAATCTTAGTGGTGGACGATGAAAAACACTGTCGGACCTTACTGCGCCAAGTGCTAGAAGAAGCAGGTTTTGCGGTTTTAGAAGCCAGTGACGGGCTCGAAGCCATTGAACTTGCCAAAGCCCACAACCCCAAACTGATTTTACTTGATGTTATGATGCCTGGCATTGGTGGGATGGATGTCGCAGCCGCGCTAAAGGGTAATCCTGATACCAGTCTCATTCCGATTGTGATCATCTCCGTTTTACAAGAATCGGAATTATGTTTTCGCATTGGCGTCAGTGGGCATTTTACCAAGCCAGTCAAGGAAGACAAGCTGTTAGATGTGGTGCGTTCGCTCGTTAGGTAAAGAAGAACAGGTTATTCTTACGATACGGAGGTAATGCTTGTGGCTAAGATCCTAATTATTGATGATGAACCGCATATCCGGATGCTCCTAGAACAAACCCTCGAAGAACTAGAAGATGAAGGGGTGGAACTTTTTTTAGCAATCAACGGGCAAGATGGGTTAACCCAGATCCAGGAAGAGCAACCGGATTTAGTATTTATGGACGTCATGATGCCAATCCTAAATGGGTTTGAATTGTGTTATAAAGTGAAAAAAGAACTCCAGTTAAACAATGTCTACATCATTCTGCTAACGGCCAAAGGGCAAGAATTCGATAAACAAAAAGGTGTTGAAGTCGGTGCCGATGTCTATATGACCAAACCCTTTAACCCCGACGATATAGTCGACAAAGCGCGACAAGTGCTTGGATTAGAGTGAACAATAGATATGCAACAGAGGTCAGTCCCCGAGAGCATCTCAGCTATCTCGGGGTCTGTCCCCGCGATAGTTTTCAGCACGCCGTTATGGTATCGGTCTTGTTGTTACTTGTGGTACTAGCTGATTTGTCGGTGCGACTAGGGGTCAGACCCCGGGAGACTTAGAAGCTAAATAAAACTACTAAAAAATTAAATTAAATAAAATTGCAGGAATACTCAGCGAATAGTAGAAGTTAAAGTACTGTTATATATTCGTTAGAAAACTTGAAATGGGGGGGAAGCCATGTCGTTGGTATTTCAAGATTTGGAACGAGTAGAAGCTATTTCGCAAAAGTTTGCGTACGGAATATCTGTTGGGAAGTTTGATGGAGACATTGAAATTTTTAACGCTGCGATGTCCTCTTTAATCGGGTTAAAAGTGGCTGAGGTCCAAAGAATGGGATGGCTAAGTTTCTTGTTTCCGAGTGCGGAAGCTAGGTGTCTAGTGATGAAACAGCTCGAGAGTGTAGCACTGCGTGATCTGCGACTGACTGGCAAAAAAGTTCATTGCCGGAATGGCGAACCAACAACACTAGGTTTTTCTATGGAATTTGTCTTTATCGATGTCTCACTGTATTATGTCGTTGTGATGAAGGAGATATATACAGACATTCACGAGCAATATGCGGACGAGATAGTTGAAAGTAAGTCCGTATTTGTTAAGCAGCACGAAAACTATTATAAGCAGCTATTAGATACACTCGAGGATCTTTTAACCGATAAACTTGGGAACACAGTGTGTACGATTGGGGCGCAAGCAGAGTTAGCGTCAATGACAGAGAATTTACGACATATAGCAACAACTCCAAGCTTAGTCTTTGATGCACATAGGATTGCGATAGAATCGGTTGCATTGGTGAGGAAGTTACGGGAAATGTGCTTAGGATTAAAGTAAATGTAGGTAGGGAATCGAGTTAAGGTAACCTATTCTGTAGGGGTCAGACCCCGGGGAGACCCGGGGAGTTAGTGCAAGATAGGGGTGAGTCTCTTAGACTAAGTGTTCTAAGGGACTCACTCCTATTTTTTTGGGTATCCTAGTGGGTGTGAGGGGGATGCTTGCATGGCGCCTAATATTGTTGTGATCGTGCGTTCATTAATGGCTTTTTTATCACTGTTAATCTATGCTCGGATACTTGGTAAACAGCAACTCTCGCAATTGACGTTTTTTGACTATGTCAACGGGATAACGATCGGGTCGATCGCTGCAAACATGTCGACAGACCTCAGTAGTATTGCGTTTCATCAGTTTATCGGTCTGTCTGTTTGGATGGTAGCAACCTTAGGTTTACAGTTAATTAGTACAAGAAATCGCTGGCTGGACAAAGTGATGCAGGGAGAACCGACGGTTGTTGTACATAATGGCAAGATTCTTGAAGAGAATTTGAAAAAGTTGCGTTATCCGTATATGGATCTCATGCAACAGCTACGCCAAGCCATGGTCTTTAATGTGGGTGATGTCGAGTTTGCTGTCTATGAACCGAATGGGCAGCTTTCTGTGCTGCTAAAAAGTCAGAAAAAAGCAGTGACTCCAGCGGATCTGCAGATTCCCACTCGCTATGAAGGATTAGCCACGGAGTTAATTATTGATGGGAAGGTTATTGCAGAAAATTTAGCGTCCTTAGGACTCGATGAGCGTTGGTTACAGAATGAACTCGCACTAAAAGGGATTAATGACTTAAAACAAGTAGCGTTTGCGTCTTTGGATACAAGTGGGAATCTGTTTGTTGATTGTTTAGCCGATGATTTAGGCGAAGTGGTCAAAGATCCAAGTGATTTTAAGGGACCACAGTGACGAGGTGAAAAATTTGTGGCGACGAGTGCTACCAGTCGTGCAGTTTAGTTCGGAACGGGATGAAATGCGCTTCGTGGAACAACAGTTTATTCGCTTGCGGGCAGCCATAAAGTATGAAGATCAAATGCAAGCGGAA
>SKJB01000103.1 GCA_007116145.1 Limnochordia bacterium
TCTGCTAGACCAACACATATCCGTTACTGGAACTTATGTGGAGCATGTGGAAGCAGATTTGTCTACTTTATTTCGGCAATCTATCTATATTGTACCCATCGAATTTCAGTTTGGAGTTATATACTTCACCATTAGTGAAAGTGATATTCAGATTTTAGCAGGTACGTTACATTTAGCAACTAATAAAGTAACCAGCGTATTTTCACAAGAGTATAGTAAACTTTTTACCCAATATACTCTAAAAGCCCTCAATCTACAACAACGATCGTCATTAGGAAGTCCGATTGTGATTAGTAAGGAACGTTTACAAACTTTTATTTTACCGAAAGGAAGCTACATTCTCCGACAGCATCTTGAATGGGACAATTCAGGTGTTGAAGTAATAATGTTACTATTTCCGACTGTCATTCCATCACTAAAGACTGATGGAGCTAGTCTTTCGCCGAAACCACGAAAACCAGAGGCGAGAGTACAGCCGGCAACTAGTCGTCTGAATCATTCAACCAGCAGATCGAAACCGGGATTCGTTTCTAGTGAAATTGATGTTAAGCCATTTGAGTTTATTAATCTTGATGAAAAATTAGAAGGTAAAACACAGCAGAGTATCGATTTAATAAATGATGTACGAATTTCTGTTGTGGTTGAACTAGGATCGAGTGAGATGACCCTAGGTGAACTCATGGAATTAGAGACGAAGGATACCATTCGTTTAAATACGCTTGCTGGTGATCCATCGCACATTTACATAAACGGTTATAGTATAGCTAAAGGAGAAATCACAGTTATTGATGACAATTTTGGTGTGCGCATCCTGGAAATAGTGCCGAAAATGGATCGAATCATCGGCAAGTAAGTTAGATCCAACGCAGGATTCCTGCATTTTTCGGCGAATACCTATCTTAAAGATACACATATTGAGGTGGGTTAAATGGATATTATTGATCAGGAAGTATTCTTCGGTCTTGTTAAGGTTTTTCTTTTTTTAGCCGTTTTGGCCCCTCTTATTTTCTATGTGACTCGTTGGTATGGGTCACGTCAAAATCAATTTACAAGTATTCATCTGAAAGAGAACCTACCTTTAGGAACTCATCGTTCCTTATATGTGGTAGAATGGGAAGGTGAACGCTTGTTATTAGGGGTTACACCGCAGCAGATTAATATGCTTGATAAAAAGCCCATTTCATTCTCCGCAAAAGAGGAGGAGTCTGAATAATGGGTCTACTTTTTCTCTTACAACCCGCTTTTCCAATACCTCGTTTAGACATGGGTATTAGCCTTGCGGAAACACCAGGAGATATGGCGGTTTCTTTACAGATCCTATTGCTTCTAACGATCCTAACGTTAGCTCCTGCTATTTTAATTCTGATGACGTCTTTTACCCGCATCATCGTTACACTCTCGTTTATTCGTAATGCTTTGGCAACAAATCAAATGCCTCCAAATCAAGTGCTGATCGGCCTGGCTTTATTTTTAACTTTTTTTGTTATGGCACCTGTTTTATCAACAACGTACGAAGACGGAATACAGCCATACTTAGCAGGTGAAACAGAATGGGAAACCGCCTTAGAACGCACGATAGAACCTTTGCGTGAATTCATGTTCACACACACACGAGAAAAGGATCTAGAGATGTTCATCGAAATACGTGGCGAAGACAGACCAGAGACGAAGGACGATGTAAATACATTAACACTCATTCCGGCCTTTGTAATATCGGAGTTGAAATCTGCTTTTCAACTTGGATTTGTCATTTTTATTCCGTTTTTAGTCATCGACATGATTGTCGCAAGTACATTAATGGCCATGGGTATGATGATGCTGCCCCCTGTAATGATTTCGCTACCGTTTAAGATATTGTTATTCGTTCTTGTTGATGGGTGGCACCTTGTCGTGCGTTCGGTGTTACTTAGTTATTTAGGTGGATAAGGGTGGGATCTGATGACAGAAGCTATGATCATAAACCTAGGTCGCGATGCAATCACAACCGTTATTTTAGTAGCTGGTCCCGTTTTGGGATTAGGTATGCTAGTAGGTTTACTCGTCAGTGTATTTCAAGCGACTACACAGATTCAGGAACAGACATTGACATTTGTTCCAAAAATAGTTGCAGTATTATTGTCGATTATTTTCTTTGGTCCTTGGATGCTCCGACTATTAATGGATTTTGGTGGGCGGTTATTAGGAAACCTACATAGTTTTATCATGTAGAGTGGGGGAGAAGCAGTGTTAGGTTTTGAAGGTATTCTTCTAGCCTTTTTACGCTTTATTAGTTTTAATTTTAGTTTTCCTTTATTTAATCAGAGAAGTATTCCCTGGCAGCTCCGGATTGGGTTTTCGGCTCTCCTAGCCATCGCTGTAGCGCCAACAACGACTCATACGCTAGAACCTTTTTGGTTTTTATTGGTCTTAGCAGTTCAGGAAATTGGTATAGGGCTATTACTGGCCTTTGTGGTTACTTTACTGTTTGGAATCATTTATTTCGCAGGCCAACTCATCGATGTCCCAATGGGTTTTGGTATGGTTTCCATTTTTGATCCGCAAAGTGGGATGCAGATACCCGTATTCTCACAATTTTATCATTTACTTGGGATGCTTATTTTTCTCGCAGTGGATGGTCACTTGTGGTTGTTTCACGCTTTAGCAGAGAGTTTGGATTATATACCGATAAATACTTTTTTTTCCTTAGAATTAACGATGGAAACGCTAATGTCACTAAGTAAGAATATTTTTGTGATCGGATTCCAAATTGCACTGCCGATTATTGGTACAATTTTTCTAACCGATATGGCGTTAGGTATTGTAACGAAAGCGGTACCGCAAATTAATGTTTTTGTTATTGGATTCCCAATCAAAATCATGGTTGGCATGTTGATCCTTACGTTAGTTATTCCAACCTATGTACACATCGCGTCAGGCCTTTTTGCGCTTGACGGATTACTATTTCAGTATATTTACCAATTACTGATTGGAGTAAACTGAATATGCAAGATGTAGAGAAGAAACTTACCTTTAATCTTCAGTTATTTGCTGGGGAAAAATCTGAACCAGCAACGCAAAAAAAGCGTGATGATGCTCGCAAAAAAGGACAAGTAGCTAAGAGTGGTGATATCGGTACGGCTATGATTATCCTTGCAGGTGTTACAACATTGCGAACAACTGGGACTATGATGTTTGAGCGGATGGGAAATCTCGTACGCACCTTCTTAAGTGCACCCCATCAATGGGATGGAAGCCCTGAAATGGCACTACAATACTTTAGCGTTGTAGTTACGGAAGGGCTCTATATATTAATCCCCATTTTTGGTTTGTTAATGCTAATTGCATTTATATCCCAAGGTGCTCAGGTAGGAGTTATGCTAACATGGAGTAATCTAGCACCGAAATTTTCGCGAGTGAATCCATTGGAAGGATTTAAGAGGATTTTTTCAAAACGATCTCTCGTCGAATTTCTTAAGTCAGTCCTAAAAATACTTATTATCGGTTATCTTGGTTATCGACAAATTCGGATCAGCGTAGCGTGGTTGCCTTCGGTTTCTTATTTAGACATCATGGATACATTTACTTTAGTTAGTGACAGTGTTTTTTCACTTGCGCTCACGATTGGGATGACTCTTTTTTTATTAGCAATCTTAGACTACGTCTTCCAACGTTATGAATTTGAACAGAGCATTAAAATGAGCAAACAAGAGATTAAAGACGAGTATAAGCAATCAGAAGGAGATCCTCAGATTCGGTCCAAGGTAAGGCAACGGCAACGAGAAATGGCGTCAGGTCGTATGATGGATTCGGTACCGAGTGCGGACGTAATTATAACCAATCCTACACACTATGCCATTGCACTGAAGTATAACCCAGAGGAAATGATGGCGCCCGAGCTTGTAGCCAAAGGAGTGGGGACGATTGCATTAAAAATACGCGAGTTAGCAGAGCAACACAATGTTCCAACCGTAGAAAATCCTCCACTGGCGCGAGCCCTGTATAAGGCTGTAGAGGTTAATGCACCCATTCCAGCCGATCTCTATCCAGCTGTGGCTGAAGTACTTGCCTTTGTCTACCGCCTCAAGCGAAAAAAGGATAGATAGTAGAATAGGAGGAATATAACTTGCTTAACTCATCCATGCGAAGGATAAACCAATATAGTGATGTCTATGTAATCTTCGGCGTAGTGATGATTATTGTTATCATGATTTTACCACTACCACCATTTATGTTAGACATTCTGCTAGCAGTCAATATTAGCCTAGCCCTACTTATTCTTTTGCTGACAATGAATGTTAGCGAAGCGTTAGAGATTTCAATCTTTCCGTCATTATTATTGATTACTACTTTATTTCGCTTAGCCTTAAATATATCTTCCACTCGACTTATTCTGCTGCGCGGAGTGGCAGGTCAAATCATCGTTGCATTTGGAAACTTTGTCGTGGGTGGAAACTATGTCGTGGGTTTCGTCATCTTTCTTATTTTGGTCATTATTCAATTTATTGTTATTACAAAGGGATCAGAACGAGTTGCAGAGGTTGCTGCACGCTTTACCTTGGATGCAATGCCCGGTAAACAGATGAGTATTGATGCCGACTTGAATTCTGGTTTGATTACAGAAGATGAAGCACGTAATAAACGACGTACTATTGAACGAGAAGCTGACTTTTATGGCTCTATGGATGGTGCATCAAAGTTTGTGAAGGGTGATGCAATTGCTGGTATTATTATTACCCTGATTAATATTGTCGGTGGTCTAGCGGTGGGTATGGGCCAAAGAGGATTAGCTTTTGACCAAGCGGTGAGTCGTTATACCTTGTTAACTGTCGGTGATGGTTTAGTATCTCAGATTCCTGCATTACTAATAAGTACAGCTACAGGTATTATTATTACTCGCGCTGCATCAGAAGGTAATCTTGGTCAAGATTTTAATCGGCAATTATTTAGTAATTCTAAGGTACTAGGAATCGCTGCTGTTGTTCTGTTTGCATTTGGTTTTGTACCTGGGCTTCCTTTTTTTCCGTTTTTTCTTCTTGGGACATTTGCGGCCTTAACCGTCTTTTTTAATCGACAGGCCCAACGAGACATTTCCGAACAAGCGGAAATCCAGCACGAGCAAGAGGAAATGGAAGAGAGTAAAAAACCAGAAAATGTATTATCATTACTGCAAGTTGACCAGGTGGAGTTAGAAATCGGTTATAGTTTAATTCCCTTAGTGGATACAGATCAAGGGGGCGATATGCTAGAGCGCATCACAATGATTCGCCGTCAGTGTGCTCTTGAGTTAGGTATGGTTGTTCCAATTATCCGTATTCGTGATAATTTACAATTAAGTCCTAATGGATATGCGATAAAACTCAAAGGGATTGAAGTCGGCGAAGGCGAATTAATGGTTAGTCATTACTTAGCTATGGATTCTGGTGGTGTGAGTAAACAGGTAACTGGTATTGCTACAAAAGAACCAGCGTTTGGTCTTGATGCTCTTTGGGTTGACGAAGAGACTCGAGAAAAGGCCGAAATGGCAGGCTATACAGTGGTGGACCCTCCGAGTGTATTAGCCACGCATCTAACCGAAATTATTCGAGCACATGCCCATGAATTATTGGGTCGTCAAGAGGTAAAGACCTTGCTTGACGGACTAAAGGAGGAGTATTCAGCGGTAGTTACAGAGTTGGTGCCTGATTTGCTCTCAATCGGAGAAGTGCAAAAAGTGCTACAGAATCTCTTGCGTGAAGGATTACCTATCCGAAACTTGCTAACAATTCTCGAAACCTTAGCGGACTCTGCTACTGTGGCTAAAGACATTGACTATCTAACAGAGTATGTTCGTGAAGCTCTCGCAAGACAGATATCACGATTGTATATTGAAAATAAGGTTTTATCAATTATCACTCTAGACCAAGGATGGGAAGAATCAATTGCTTCAGGCATTGATCATTCTGATCGAGGTATAACAATTTCGCTAGATCCACGTTTGCTGCAAAAACTTTTCTATGAAATAAATCAGTGCTTAGAGGAGAATGCGCTACCCTATCCAATCATCTTAGTCTCACCAACGATTCGAATGGCCCTGAAGCGACTTACTGAGCGCTCAATACCTAAGTTAATTGTGTTATCCTATAATGAAATAGTCCCGGATATCCAAGTTCAAGCCATGGGGACGGTGAAATGGTCTAATGAAGGTTAAAAAATTTACAGGTGTTACCTTGAATCAAGCTGTATCCCAATTGAAGAATGAATTTGGGAGAGATGCTGTAATTTTACATACAAAACGAATTCGCCGCGGTGGTATCTTAGGCTTATTTGGTCGGATTCAGTTTGAGGTTATTGGTGCCATTGATCCAAATGTGCAAAAAGAGGAGGCACCCGTCGAGATTCATCGTGCCAAAGAAAAGAAACCGTCGAGTTCTGGCATTTTTACTACGCTTCCAAAAAAGGAATCACCACAGCAAGTTAAAGTGAATGTAGAACAGAACTCGTGGCCTGAAACAGTACAAGATTTATTTCAGTTATTGGTCAATCGCGATATTGATCGTGATACGGCGAAGAAACTAATTAAGTGTGTTTTGCAGGCAGTCCCTAAAGAAAAATGGGACGATCGAGCACAAGTACACAAGCAGTTATTTCATGTGGTTACCAATGAAATACGCACGATTGAGCCTTGGGAGTTAGTTAGTGGACAAAAGGTTGTTGTGCTAGTTGGCCCCACAGGTGTGGGCAAAACGACAACGATTGCTAAGCTTGCAGCGAATTATGGGTTAATTGCCAATAAGCGAGTTGGACTTATCACAATCGATACCTATCGTATGGGTGCTGTTGATCAATTGAAGACCTACTCTGATATAATTGGAGTTCCACTAACGGTGGCTTATGACTATGCGCAACTAAAAGAAGCAGTGAGTAAGATGAACGATCGTGATCTGATACTGATCGATACAGCAGGTCGAAGCCATCAGAACAAAACGCAGATGACGGAATTAGAAGCTCTGTTAGACGACCTTAATGCTGAGACTCATTTAGTTTTGAGTGCTTGTACCAAGGAGAAGGATCTGAGAAGCATTATAAAAGCATATTCCGATATGCAACTCGATCGCCTAATTATTACAAAATTAGACGAAACAACAGGTTACGGTATTTTTCTGCAAGCTCCGACTCTTGCCAAAGTGCCTATTGCTTTTATGACTACCGGTCAGAGCGTTCCTGAGGACATTGAAGTGGCTGATGTGCTTAAAATGACTAGCTTAGTTCTGGGGGATACCAATGAGAGATCAAGCTGATTCTTTAAGACAACTAGTAAAACAACGTGTAACTCCAGCCCCGCGCACCATAGCTGTAACCAGTGGCAAGGGGGGCGTTGGAAAAACAAATATGTCGGTCAACTTGGCCTTATGTTTAGTACAGATGGGAAAAAGAGTCGCACTGCTAGATGCTGATCTTGGTTTAGCAAATGCAGATATCGTGCTTGGAGTGTATCCTGATTTTAACCTTGGCCATGTTTTACGAGGTGAAAAAGCAATTGAAGAAATCATTCTTGAGGGTCCACTTGGATTACAGGTTCTAGGCGGAGGTTCTGGAGTCTATGATCTTGCAAATATCAACGAATGGCACCTCGAGCGATTTATCCGTTCCATGGAACATCTTGATCGAGAAATAGATTTTTTGATTATTGATACCGGAGCAGGTATTCATCGTAATGTTTTAAGCTTTGTTTTAGCGGTTGAAGAAGTAATTGTGGTGACTACACCAGAGCCGACAAGTATTACTGATGCGTATGGTATGATCAAAACAATTATCCAAAAAAATCCACATAGTCAGATAACAGTTCTAGTTAATATGGTTCAGACTCCGAAAGAAGGAGAGCTTGTGTGGGAAAAACTCAATACTGTTGTGCAAGAATTTCTCAGCAAAGAGTTAATTTATGGTGGGTATGTTTTAAACGATGTAAATGTAGCTAAAAGCGTCCGGGACCAACAACCATTTATCCTAGCGTATCCAGTCTGTTCGGCTACTCGCTCCATTGAACGCGTCGCTCACTCGATGCTAGGAATAGAAAAAATATTACCAAAAAGAGGTATTCGTAACCTCTTTAGTAAAATGTATAACTTAACTACACCAAACTAAGGAGTATCGAGATGAACATTGGTCCCAACCAAAATGTTGATATAATTATTGATGATGGTGCTCGTAAAAAAACATATCGCAGTAGAGTTGAAGATATGAGTGAAGAGCGCTTACTCATTGCTGCTCCGTTTGAGAAAGGGTACGTTGTTCCCATCCGAGCCGACTCCAAATTGTGGATCGAGTATTATGATACTAGTGTTAAAAATCAAGGCAAATTTCAGGCAGAAGTTAAGCTTGAACGCAGAATAAGCACCCAAAACTTACCGTTGTTACTCGTTTCTATTTCTAGTGAATGGACGAAGATTCAAGTGCGTTCCTATGTTCGTGTTGATGTCCTTGTTAAAGGTTCCTACTCTCTCATTATCGATAAAAAACCGACCAAACAGTATCCATGTACGATTAAGGATATAAGTGGAGGAGGATGTTTATTTATAACGAAGGAATTACTGGAAAAGCAAAAAATTATACTGGATATTGCATTAACCAACAATGAAGTTAGGGCTGAGGGTAGCATTGTTCGAGTCCGTCCCATGGATGGGATGTACGAGTATGGAGTTTCTTTTACTGATATTGAAGAACGTGTACGCCAAGAAGTCATCCAATTCGTCTTTCAACGTCAACTCGAAATTCATCGTAAAGGTGTGTCAGGAAAACCGTAGAAAGTTGGTTACCATGGATAAACAAAACTATGATCTTAACACTATCTGGCGTAATTTTAAGTCAAACAGTGAAGCAAAATCTCGTGAATTGCTCATTGAGCACTATATTCCGTTAGTAAAATACATTGCTGGGCGCATGGCCATTCATCTCCCTGATAATATTGATATGCAGGATTTATTAAGCTATGGCTTTTTTGGTTTAATGGATGCAGTTGATAAATATGATCCCGATCGCGAAATTAAATTTGAAACGTATGCAAGTACACGTATTCGCGGCTCGATCCTAGATGGATTGCGCTCTACAGACTGGGTACCACGGAGCGTTCGCAAAAAGGCACGGCTGATGGAACAAGAAATTCATAAGCTAGAAAATATTTATGGACGTAGTCCGACTTCGGAGGAAGTAGCAGTCGCATTAGACATGCCCATTAATAAGTATAACATAATGGTTGATGAGCTTCGCTCTGTTTCGCTCTTATCTCTGGATGAAGTGTTAAACAGCGATAGTGAATCTGAGCCCATTAAATTACTAGATACTGTTAAAGATAACAAAGCCATTATTGATAAATCTTTATTGGATGAGGAATTAAAACAACAGTTAGCCGCAGCAATTGATCACTTAACAGAAAAGGAACGACTAGTTATTGCGCTTTACTACTATGAAGGATTAACCTTAAAGGAGATCGGAAGTATACTTGAAGTCTCGGAGTCAAGAGTTTGCCAAATTCATTCTAAAGCCATTGGAGCGTTGCGGTCTAGGCTAAACTGGCTTTAACTGGAGGGATGGTTGTGTCCATTAAATTCCCGGATTATCAGGTCTTGGTAAGTCGGACAGATCAAATTCCAAAACCAATGCGCGAGGGAGATTCTACGATTTCCGGAAAACTGTCACCCCAGATAGCGAGCGAACTTGAGTTAAAACAAAAGAAAGTAAACGATAGCTCAAGTAGTGATAAACTGCAGAACAAGAAACAGGGGTCAGAGAGCAAATTTAAGCGAAAGCCAAAAAAGCGCCCATCGAAAGATGGACATTTGGACATTCGGATATAGGAGGGAAAAATTGGATCAATTAGTGCTTCTATTGCTAGGAATTATTGTGGGATTAATGGTAGGTTTAGTGCTCTTATATTATAAACGCCCAGTTTCTGGACAAAATAGAATAGATGCTGATTACGCCGCAGTAGAGCAAATGTTTGATCAACTGATGACCGAATTGGAAGAGAAACATCAAACAATTCTACAAGAGTTGAGCGATTGGGAACAAAAGTTTCATTCAATGCAAGGTGAAGTAGAAACGAAAGACCGACATGAACAACGATCTCCAAAGTCCACTGCGGTTTTAGAACTAGATCGACAAGGTTTGGCTCCTTTAGAAATAGCCAAACGCCTTGGTATCGGTCAAGGCGAAGTAGATTTAGTTCTACAACTAAAAAAAACAAATTGAGTATCTTGTCAATACTTATAGGAAATGATATAATAGAAAATGGTGTTAAAACACACGAGGTTTGATGGCGGACAAGTGTGCCAGATATTGGTCTTGTCCCTAGATGAGAGCCGCGGAGGAAAAAAACAAAAAACAGAGAGGAGGTGGGCGACTTGGCCGTTATTTCCATGAAACAATTATTAGAGGCTGGCGTTCACTTTGGGCATCAAACACGGCGATGGAATCCGAAAATGGCGGAGTATATCTTCACAGAACGGAACGGTATTTATATCATCGATTTACAAAAAACCGTCCGTAAAGTAGAGGAATCCTATAGTTTTATTCGCAGTGTAGTAGGCGATGGTAAATCAATCTTATTTGTTGGGACAAAGAAGCAAGCACAGGATACCATTAAGGAAGAAGCCGAACGTTGTGGAATGTATTACGTTAACCAACGCTGGTTAGGTGGTATGTTGACGAATTTCAAAACTATCAATACACGTATTACCCGTTTACAACAATTGGAGAAAATGAAGGAAGATGGTTCTTTTGACCTCTTACCCAAAAAAGAGGTTCTTCAATTAGAGAAACAGCTAGAAAAACTTAACCGTTTCCTTGGTGGAATTCGCGAAATGCAAAAGTTGCCAGGTGCTTTATTTGTAGTAGATCCACGCAAAGAGCGTATAGCTGTAGCAGAAGCAAGGAAGTTAGGTATTCCGATTGTATCGATTGTGGATACTAACTGTGATCCAGATGAAGCAGACTATATTATCCCAGGTAACGACGATGCTATTCGTGCTGTTAAGCTTCTTGTTACTACTATGGCTAATGCAGTTGTGGAAGCAAAAGAAGGCGAGATTAGTAAGATGGAAGCAAAAGCAGCTGTTGCCGTCGAAGAAGAAGCAAAAACTGCTGATGAAGTCGTTGAAGCGTAGTATAGACACGAGGGGCTAAGTGAGGGAGTTTATGCTCTTGTTTAAGCCCTCTCTTTTTGTGAAATCATATATGAAGGAGGGAGATAAATGGCCACCATTACCGCAAGCATGGTTAAAGAACTTCGCGAAAAAACAGGCGCTGGCATGATGGACTGTAAGAAAGCATTAAACGCGAAAGACGGAAATATCACTGAGGCTATTGCATATCTTCGTGAAAAAGGATTGTCGGCTGCAGCAAAAAAATCTGGTCGTGTTGCTTCAGAAGGATTAGTTGAAGCCTATATCCATATGGGAGGTCGCATTGGTGTTTTGCTCGAAGTCAATTGCGAGACTGATTTTGTGACTAAGACGGAGGAGTTTCAACAGTTTTGTAAGGATGTAGCCATGCATATCGCAGCTGCTCGTCCTGAGTTTGTGTCCCGTGATCAAGTGCCTGAGAGTGTACTCGAGTCCGAACGTCAGATCTATCGATCTGCAGCGCTTAATGAGGGGAAACCAGAGAAAATTGTCGATAAAATTGTCGAAGGTCGTCTAGACAAGTACTTAGCTGAGATCAGTTTGTTAGATCAACCTTTTGTTAAAGATCCTGACGTCACCATATCACAGCTACTAACAACAAAAATAGCGAAGATTGGTGAAAACATTTCCATACGTCGTTTTACAAGATATGAACGTGGAGAGGGTCTTGAAAAACGCCAAGAGGATTTCGCTGCTGAAGTTATGTCCCAGATCAAGCAGTAGGGGAGCACCTTTTTGGTGTTCTCTTTTTTTCTGTTCTAAATAGGAAATAAAAGGGATATAGACGAGAACGAAGAATACTTTAAGGAGTGATGATCGTGGATACATTGAGGTATAACAGGATTATGCTGAAGCTAAGTGGAGAAGCTCTAGGTGGAGACGATACACGTGGAATTGATCCAAGTATTGTCAACATAATTGCTCAGGATCTCAAAGAAGTCGTTGATATAGGCGTGGAAGTAGCTGTTGTTGTTGGTGGCGGAAACATTTGGCGGGGAGCCACAGGCAGTGCAAAAGGTATGGATCGTACTACGGCGGATTACATGGGAATGTTAGCAACGGTAATAAACGCATTAGCGCTGCAAGATGCCTTGGAGAAGATTGATATTCCAACGCGAGTACAAACAGCGATTGAGATGCGACAAATTGCTGAACCTTATATTCGGCGCCGTGCAGTGCGGCATTTAGAAAAGGGTCGAGTAGTAATTTTTGCATCCGGCACAGGTAATCCTTATTTTTCCACAGATACTACCGCTGCGTTACGAGCCGCAGAGATCGAAGCAGAGGTCATTCTCATGGCCAAAAAAGGAGTCGATGGAGTCTATGATTCCGATCCTAAGTTAAATCCCAATGCTGTTCGTTTTGAAACTTTAGAGTACATCGATGTTCTAAAGAGAAATCTTGGTGTGATGGATTCTACTGCTACTTCACTATGTATGGACAACCAAATTCCAATCATTGTGTTTAATTTTAACGAACGCAAGAATATTGTGCAAGCTGTCACTGGTAGTAAAATCGGAACTTATATAGGAGGGGTTTTTGATGGTAGATGAGTTACTAAAAAATGGCGAGAAAAGTATGGATGAAGTTATTATCGCTACAAAAAAGGCGTTTGCAGCAATACGCACCGGTCGCGCTAACCCAGGTTTACTTGACAGGATCACTGTGGATTATTACGGAACTCCCACACCTCTTCACCAGTTAGCAGGGATTTCTGCCCCCGAAGCACGATTATTAGTGATTCAACCCTGGGATAAAGCAGCGATGAAGGATATTGAGCGCGCAATTTTAGCATCGGATCTAGGACTTACTCCTACTAACGATGGAAATGTAATTCGTTTGGGCATTCCCCAATTAACGGAAGAGCGGCGTAAGCAGTTGGTAAAAGTGGTCAAGAAGGAAGCAGAAGATCATAAAATAGCTATTCGTAACATTCGACGTGAGCTAAACGAGGAAGTCAAGAAGATGGAAAAAGACGGAGATATCTCCGAGGATGAGAGCAGACGTGTACTAAATGAAGTTCAAGCACTCACCAATCGATTTGTAGCTGATATCGATGCAATCGTCGATCTTAAAGAAAAGGAGATATTAGAAATTTGATTGACATTGCTAGCACTGATTGGTCGTTGCTGATTGGATACCTTCTAGAGGATGCCGAGAGTTATTTAGAAGAAGAAGGTGTAGACTATAACACAATACAAACAGCATCCCCTAAGCGATATTTGCAAACGAATACTCCAGACTTAGATACAGAGTTGAGAGTCATTGGAGTGCGTAGAAATTCTCCAAAAAAAACCGTCAGTCTTATTTGTGCTAGGACCGATTGGTCTGTTAGTTAGGAGGAATGGAATGTTCCGGACAAAATCGGTTCCAGAAGGGATTCCTCAACATGTGGCAATAATTATGGATGGTAACGGACGATGGGCCAAGCGCAAACTCCTCCCCCGCTATTTCGGTCATCGCCAAGGTGTGGTAGCGCTCAAAAATGCTGTTAGGTTCTGTGCAAAGCAACAGATTCCCGTTCTTACAGTGTATGCTTTTAGTACAGAAAACTGGTTTCGGCCTCCTGAAGAAGTACAGTTTCTCATGGATTTAATGACCAAAACCTTTCAGACAGAGATTGATGAGCTCTATCGCGAAGGAGTTTGCGTAAAAATGCTCGGTGATCGCAACACCATTACAAAGGCGCAATTGGACCTCTGGGAAGCAGCGGAGGATTATACGCGCTCTAATACCCGACTGACGCTAAATGTCGCATTCAATTACGGAGGACGCAAGGAAATTGTGCATGCAGTCAAGAGCATAGCCACACAGGTTCTCGCAGAAGAACTGTCGCTAGAGGAGATAGACGAGAACACCGTTAACAGATTTCTCTATAGTGCAGAGATGCCCAATCCCGACTTAGTCATTCGAACGGGCGGTGACTGGAGGATAAGTAACTTTCTACTCTGGCAATCAGCATATGCTGAGTGGTTTTTTACTGATGTATTATGGCCTGATTTTGATGATAGTGAATTTGCAAGAGCACTCGCTAGCTATGCGAAACGCGATCGTCGCTTTGGTAGGCTTTCAGAAAATGAGTAGAGTAGGTGAGTCGGATGCTAAAGCGAGTTCTAACCGCATTAGTTGGAATTCCCATTTTTTTAGGTTTGCTCTATGTTGGTGGTGTGTATCTCCAGATTGTATTGGCAGTATTCGTAGTACTTGGTATTTATGAGCTTAGTACGTTTTTTGGCAGTGATATTTATTGGGATTATCTAATGCTTGCTGGACTATCTTTACTTTATTTTACATATAGTGGAGTAAGCAGTTCACTCCTATTTTTCTGGTTCTATGCCCAGTTAATTTATTATTTTATTCGCGTTATATTTGGAAACCAGAAGCCTTTTAAGCAGGCTTGGCACTTAATCGCCGTGTTATATATTGCTGGATTATTTAGTTTTCTCTGGTTAGTGCGTTTTGACTTCGGATTCCATTGGGTACTGTTTGCTTTATTAGTTACCTGGCTTACTGACACAGGCGCCTATTTTACAGGGATTTATCTGGGCAAACACAAGTTAGCACCAAGTATCAGTCCGAATAAAACCATTGAAGGGGCTCTTGGAGGATTAGTGGCAGCTACTCTGGTTGGTATTGGATATGCGCTTATGCTGGGGCATTCCTGGATGCACATAGGTCTTTTAGCCGTACTCTTATCGATTGTAGGTCAGGTGGGCGATCTTGTTGAATCAACCATGAAGCGGGAGCAGACTGTGAAAGATTCAGGGAAAATACTACCGGGCCATGGTGGGGTCCTTGACCGCTTTGATTCCTTACTTTTCGTTCTACCAGTTCTTTATCTTATTCTATCCATAGCATAAATGGCCCTTTTAGGATTTTTTCTATGAGGGAGGGTTGCTGTGAAGTTCAATCCTTGGATTTTCGTGCTGATTTTCTTTGTTTGTCTAGTGTTTGCTGTGAAGTATTTATTACCATACTTCACTCCTTTTTTTATTGGACTACTAATCGCAGTTATCTTACATCCAGCCATCGATAAGCTCGAACAGTACGGTCTAAGTCGCACGCTATTATCCTTTTTATTTGTAGGTATAACGTTTGGAGGTCTACTTGTACTCATTGGCATAGGCATTAGTGAACTATGGCAGGAAATTGCCCAACTTCTTATTCTTTTTGAACAAGGTTATAACGAAACGTCTGAGTTAGCACAAAAATTTACGAGTTTTGCAAAGGATTTACCTAAGCCTCTATCAGACATGGCGATCACTTTAAGCCAGCGAGTAGCTCATTTCTTTATTACGCAACTTACAACAGCACTTGACTATATTAAAGAGATTCCAAATGCTATGCTTACGTTCGTTGTTGCTGCACTTGCAACGTATTTTATCAGTAAAGATCGCACATCAATCATTGCTTTTCTGCTTAATAATATTCCAGCTCATTTTCGCCCTATCTGTTTAAATTTTAAGGATCAAACCATACTTGGTCTCTTTGCGTATTTGAAAGCGCAATTAGTACTGATGACAATCTCTACGGGTATATCAGTCTTGGGACTTGTGATGCTTGGAGTGCCCTATGCTTGGATCCTCGGTTTGGTAGCTGGATTCCTTGATCTCATTCCAATGATTGGACCAAGTGGAGTATTTATTCCAACCATTGCCTTTTATGTATTAAACGATCAAATGATAATGGGAGTATTGTTAGCTTGTTTATGGGTATTTGTCTTGTTACTAAGACAGTGGTGGGAGCCACAAATTATTAGTTCTGGGTTAGGCTTACATCCGTTGAGTAGCCTCGTAGCCATGTATTTAGGTGTTCAATTGCTTGGTTTTAGCGGATTTTTTATTGGCCCAATTATTTTGATCTGCTTAAAGGCTTTTTATGTTGCAATCGTTTTTGAGGATGAGATTTAGAAAGTTTTTCAACAAGGGGGTACATTCATGCCAAACATAGCCATACTAGGATCAACAGGATCTATTGGAACCCAAACATTACAAGTTTTAGATCGTCTCCCCAACTATAAAGTATTTGGGTTAAGTGCCCGAAGTAAAGTGACGCTCCTTTCTGAACAGGTTGAGAAATATCAAGCAAAAGTTGCGGTTGTGGATTTGGCATCTGATGTTAACACACTTATGGCTAGTAGCAATGCTAGTGTTTATTATGGTGAAGCAGGTTTATGTGAACTCGCTTCGCATCCAGATGTTGACATCGTTGTAGTAGCTCTTGTCGGTTCTGCTGGATTAAAGCCAACATTAGCTGCATTAGAAGCAGGAAAAAGAGTGGCTTTAGCGAATAAGGAAACCCTAGTAATTGCAGGACATCACGTAATGAAGTACCGCAACCAAATTATCCCTATTGATTCCGAACATAATGCTATCTGGCAATGTCTCGATGGTAAGAATAGAGATGATGTTGCTTCTATTATTTTGACAGCATCAGGAGGTCCTTTCTATAATTCACAAAATGATTTGTCGAAAGTAACTGTAGCGCAAGCGTTAAAACATCCTAATTGGGATATGGGAGGTAAAATAACCATTGATTCAGCCTCAATGATGAACAAAGGATTAGAGGTGATTGAAGCCCATTGGCTTTTCGGAATGGATTATGACTCTATAGAAGTAATCATTCATCCACAGAGTCTTATACACTCAATGGTTCGATTTATTGATGGATCGATTTTAGCGCAACTAGCGACAACCGATATGCGTCTACCGATTCAATATGCTTTGACGTATCCTGCTACATTACCGTCTCAGGTTTCACCTGTTAATTTGTGGGAGCTACCTAATCTCACCTTTCAGAAACCAGACTTGGTTAGGTTTCCATGCTTAAGCCTTGCTTATCATGGAGGAAAAATAGGCGGTACTATGCCCACAGTTCTAAATGGTGCGAACGAGATCGCCGTTAGTATGTTTCTATCAGACCAAATACGATTTACTGATATACCGCGCATCATCGAAAATACCATGGCGAATCATCAACCGATATTGCACCCAACAATTAACGAAATCCTTGCGTATGATCAAACGTCTAGGATCGAAGCCTTAGAATTTGCCACTATATTGAAGGGAAGGATGAAAAACATTTGAGTACATTCGTAGCGTTTATTCTCATCTTTGGTACCATCGTTTTTTTTCATGAACTAGGGCATTTTGTGGTAGCTAAACTTGCTGGAGTCAAAGTTTATGAGTTTGCTTTGGGTTTTGGCCCTGTAATCGTACAGACGCAACCAGGGGAAACCAAATACTCATTGCGGATTTTTCCAGTTGGTGGTTTTGTGAAACTTGCTGGCATGGATGAGTCGGAGGACTCCGAAGATTCTATAGCTTCCGACGATCCTCGCAGTTTTAATAATAAGTCGCTCTTTGTGCGCATGGCTACAATTGCCGCAGGTCCTTTCATGAATTTCTTCTTGGCAGTAGCTATTTTCACCATTTACTTTATGATCGTCCTCGTGCCACCAACTATCTTCTTTGTGGAACCCGGATTTCCAGCTGATCAAGCAGGATTACGTCCTGGCGATCAGTTTGTAACCATTAATAATCAATCCGTGGAATCCACGGAACAAATTATTGGGATGATCAAAAAATCACCAGGTCAAGAGCTTTTGATCACTGTTTTACGCGAGAATGAGACTCGTACGTTTACTGTGGTTCCCGAAAGCGAAAACGGGCAGGGACGTTTGGGCATTCACATTGATGATAAGCCCCAATTACCCTTTAATCAATCTATGAGGGCTGGCATCGTCCAAACAGGAAGATTTACACAGGAACTAATCGTCTCTTTAGTTCGTATGATCACAGGTCACATTAAACCTGAGATCGCTGGGCCTATTGGGATATACCAGCTTGTGGGTGACTTTGCCCAACAGGGTATTGCTAATCTCTTGATCCTAGCAGCAATGCTAAATATTAATCTTGGGTTGCTCAATTTATTACCCATTCCCGTCCTTGATGGTGGATGGTTAGTTATTTTTGGATTTGAGGCGATACGAGGACGGCCTCTTGCTCAGGAACATCGAGGTATCGCACAGTTTATCGGCTTTGCTCTGTTACTTTTACTAATGGTGTTTGCTACATTTAAGGATCTGATGCGTTTAGACATTTTTTCGTAAAGGATAGTGTTAAAAATGGAACGAAACAGAACGAATCGCATCCAGATCGGTGCAATCAGTATTGGTGGGGGATCGCCGATTGCGATTCAAAGTATGACGAATACCGATACGAGGAACGTTCAAGCAACGATTAAACAGATTCAGGAATTAAAAGACGCAGGTTGTGAAATTGTCCGGGTAGCAGTCATTGATGAAGAAGCGGCTAGAGCGATCAGAGTGATCAAACTACAGACAGATCTGCCGCTAGTAGCAGACATTCATTTCGATCATCGACTCGCTTTGTTAGCAATTGAAAATGGGATCGATAAATTACGGATTAATCCAGGAAATATTGGTTCTTTGCAGAAAGTAAAAGAAGTGGTGCGTGCAGCTTCTGATCATGGGATACCAATCCGTATAGGGGTCAATTCAGGGTCTTTAGCAAAGTCCGTACAAGAAAAGTATGGGTTGACTGCACAAGCAATGGTAGAGAGCGCTTTAGAGCACGTACGAATTTTAGAGAAGCTTAATTTTACAAGTATTGTTATTAGCATGAAAGCAACCGATATCAGTCTCACCCTACAAGCCTACGAACTCATGAGTCAGCACGTTCATTATCCTCTTCATCTTGGTATTACAGAAGCTGGTACGAGCTGGTTTGGTACAATTAAATCTGCTGTTGGACTAGGGGGGGTTTTAACACGCAATATCGGCGACACATTACGTGTCTCCTTGACGGCAAACCCCGTAGAGGAAGTAAAAGTAGGGTGGGCGATTTTAAGAGCCTTAGGGTTGCGAAAAAAAGGACCGGTCTTTATTTCTTGTCCGACCTGTGGACGTACAGAAATCCCATTAGTTGAAATTGCCGAAGAGGTAGAAACGAAACTCGTCGGATTACAGAAGTCTTTAACCATTGCTATCATGGGGTGTCCAGTGAATGGTCCTGGAGAAGCCCGAGAAGCCGATTTGGGTATTGCAGGCGGACATGGTGTTGGATTGGTATTTAAAAAGGGTGAAATTATCCGTAAGGTTCCCCAGGACCAGTTGATTGACGTACTCGTAGAGGAAGCCTGGAAAATGGAACAAGAAGACGTATAAGGAGGATATTGCATGCAAACATCACAAATCTATGGACCCACACTACGGGAGATTCCGGCTGAAGCTGAGTTAGTCAGCCATCAATTTATGCTTAGAGCGGGTCTTATGCGTAAGTCAACTGCAGGTGTCTATACGTATTTACCTCTCGGTCTTATTGTCTTGCATAAGATTATGGCCATAATTCGTGAGGAAATGACAAGTGCTCAGGGGCAAGAAATCTTGTTGCCAATTATGCAGCCTGCTGAGCTATGGCACGAAACAAAACGTTGGGATGATTATGGCGATGAGATGTTTAAGTTAGTGGATCGTCATAAACGACAATTCTGTTTAGGTCCGACCCATGAAGAAGTGATAACAGCCCTTGTCCGAGCTGACGTGCGCTCTTATCGGCAATTACCTCTTCGCTTATACCAGATCCAAAATAAATATCGTGACGAAATACGACCTAGATTCGGTGTGATTCGGGGGCGCGAATTTATTATGAAGGATCTCTATTCCTTTGATATAGACGAACAAGGGTTACATGAGAGTTATCAAGCAATGTTTCAAGCGTATACCAGGATTTTCGAGCGTTGCGGACTATCTGCCCTTCCAGTAGAGGCCGATTCTGGAGCTATTGGGGGTGACGCTACGCATGAGTTTATGGTTCTAGCCGATTCTGGTGAAGCCGACATAGTTTACTGCTCAGCTTGTGATTACGCTGCTAATGTGGAACGAGCAGAATTTGTTGCACCTGATGTGCACACGATCACGAACGATTCAGCGAACAGTGACTGCATACAGGAACTTGACACACCACACACCACCACCATTGATGAATTAACAAGTGCACTTGAAATTAGTGCAGACAAATTGATAAAGACTATGATTTATCTGGCTGACAAAAAGCCGATAGCTGCTTTAATTCGTGGAGATTATACTTTAAATGAAGTGAAGTTACAGAAAGCGCTAGACTGTCAGGAGCTCGTTCTAGCCGATGCACAGACCACGGAACAAGTTACTAGCGCTCCTGTGGGATTTGCTGGTCCTGTAGGTTTATCCATACCTATTATCGTTGATTATAGCGTAATGACCATGAGTCACGGGATTACAGGTGCTAACCAAAGGGATTTGCACCTAGCTAATGTCACACTAGGACGCGATTATCAAGCTACTGCGATCGCTGATTTACGGGAAGCTAAAAGTGGGGATCCGTGCCCCCACTGTAGCGAGGCTTTAGAGAGTGCGCGTGGTATTGAGGTTGGGCAGGTCTTTAAGTTAGGCACCAAATACTCCGAACCGTTAGAGGCGACATTCTTAGACGAAAATGGCAAAAAACGTCCTATGATAATGGGCTGTTACGGAATTGGGGTTAGTCGTACGATGGCTGCTATTATTGAGCAAAATCATGATTCTGACGGTATTTGTTGGCCTATAAATGTAGCGCCGTATCATGTTATCATTGTTCCAGTTAATTATAAAGATGAAGCGCAAAAAAACGTTGCAGATGCAGTGTATCGCCAATTTCTTGATGCGAAAGTAGCAGTGGTTTTAGATGATCGCCATGAACGTCCTGGAGTGAAGTTTAAAGATGCTGACTTAATCGGTTATCCGATTCGCATTACGGTTGGACCTAGGCTTCTTCCTGAAAAACAAGTGGAAGTAACCATTCGACATAATAAAGAGCAATTGACCATACATCTTGATGAAGTATTGGAGAAGGTATCAAGGCTTTTATACGGTTAGGAGAATGCTTGTGAAGGTTGCTGCGATTGTCCCAGCCTATAATGAAGAACAGACGATAGGAGCAGTGGTGCATGCTCTACAGCGCTCGCCTCTAATTTCAGAGGTAATCGTTGTCAGTGACGGATCGATTGATAGGACGGTGCAAAGAGCGCGTAGAGCAGGAGCGTCAGTCATTGAGCTGGATACGAATGTCGGCAAAGGCGGTGCCATGAAGATTGGGGCCGATCAGACCGAAGCAGATATTCTATTATTTATTGATGCTGACTTAGTCGGTTTGCGAAATGAACATATACGTTTATTAGTATCACCAGTATTATCCAATAACTCTGAGATGACAGTGGGTGTTTTTGAAGATGGACGCTTTGCCACAGACTTAGCCCAAAAAATTGCTCCCTTCTTATCTGGACAACGCGCGGTTCGTCGAGATCTATTTCAATTGATACCTGAGTTAGAGGATAGTCGCTACGGGGTAGAAGTGGCTCTTTCTCGCTTCGCAGACAAAAATAATTCGCGGGTTACAGTTGTTCACTTACACGATTTGTCACAACTCATGAAAGAAGAGAAACAAGGGTTTTTCAAGGGATTTTGTGCGCGTATGAAAATGTATTGGGAGATACTTAGAACTGTAAAACTCTAACTCCCTGTGTATGTAGGGCAGGGAGCTCTATTTTCCTGCTGGAGGTGAATTATGGGATCGATTTTTATTGTCCGGCCCGAGAATGATGATTTTCTTACGTCGCTATCACCAAGTCCCTTACTACGCAATGTAAAGGTAAAACAAATTGAAGTAGATCCCAATAAACGATGTTGGACCGTATTATTTTCTGGTAGTGCGCAAGGAAATCCAGAATTTTGGAACTCCATCGCTGATCAATTAACGAGGTCTGTTTCAGAAATCGATGTTGTCACGTTTGCATGGGAACAAGAAACAGTCCAGGAGGAACGAGATACCTATATGGATGATGTTCTTAGGAGTTTTACAGGGCCGCAGATTACACAGACGACGTCGAGATCAGCGACTAAAACAAATGGATCCGAAAAAAGAAAAAAGGGAACTCGTAGTGAAAAACGCATGAAAAAAAGTATTACCGATGTTCCCACATTGATTGCAGATATTGTAGAGGAAGAACAAGGCGTAACCATACAAGCAGAGGTGCTCTCGGTTAGTCAGAGACCAACACGTACAGGAAAGTGGATTGTAATGTTTGATTGTTATGACGGAACAGATTCTATTACCTGTAAGTTTTTTTTAGATGATGAAAAGGACATGCCTGATATTCAGCCAGAGAGTTGGGTAAAGGTAAAAGGTAATGTACAGTACCAGTCTTTTGATGGTGAACTATCCCTCATGGTACAACAGATCAACCCATGTGATAGCCCCGTTCCCATCCAGGATACCTTGCAAGAGAAGCGCATTGAGTTTCATTTACACACGAAAATGAGCGGAATGGATGGTACTATTGAGGTCAAAGAAGCAGTTAAACAGGCTGCAGATTGGGGACATGAAGCGATAGCAATCACTGATCATGGTGGAGTTCAAGCATTCCCAGCAGCATATTACGCGGGAAAAAAGCACGGTGTTAAGATCATTTACGGCGTAGAAGGCTACTTAGTCGACGGAGAAAAGGATCGCCCATTTCATGTCATATTGCTAGCTCAAAATCAACAAGGTCTTAAAAACTTATATAAAATCATATCATATTCACACCTTAATCACTTTTACCGTCGTCCAAGAATACCACGCACCTTGCTAGCCGAACACCGCACTGGCTTAATTGTAGGAACTGCGTGTGAAGCAGGAGAATTATACCAAGCAATTCTCAAGAAACAAGATAACATTGAAGAAGTGGCAAGTTTTTATGATTTTTTTGAAATTCAACCGTTAGGCAATAATGAATTTCTGATTGGAACAGAGAATGTGCAATCAGCCCATGATTTAATGCGATTTAACCACCAAATTTGTGAGCTCGGCGAAGTTTTAGGAAAACCTGTGATAGCTACAGGTGATGTGCATTTTATGCGTCCAAAAGACAGTATCTATCGGGCCATACTCTTAGCCGGGCAGGGTTTTGAAGACGCAGAGCATCAAGCTCCCCTTTATTTTCGCACTACGAGTGAGATGCTACAGGAATTTTCCTATTTGGACGAAGAGAAAGCCTATGAAGTGGTTGTTCGTAATCCGCAGCAGCTTGCAGCTCAAATTGCAGATTTAGTTCCCGTTCCCGAGGGGCTTCACCCTCCCATTATCCCTGAAGCGGAAGAGCGGCTCAAAGAGCTGTGCTATCAAACAGCGCAGGGTATATATGGAACTGCTTTACCTGACATAGTACGCGAGCGTCTAGAAAAGGAGCTTTCAGCTATTATTGGAAATGGATATGCGTCCCTTTATTACACTGCGCACAAACTAGTCAAGAAGTCAAATGATGATGGTTATCTAGTAGGTTCTCGTGGATCTGTAGGTTCATCCTTCGCAGCGACTATGTGTGGGATTACCGAAGTTAACCCCTTACCACCACATTATGTATGCTCACAGTGCCAGTGGTCAGATTTTATCACCGATGGTACTGTGGGTTCAGGTGTTGATCTTCCCAATAAGACTTGCCCCAACTGTGATCACCAAGTAAATAAGCAAGGTTTTGATATTCCTTTTGAAGTATTTATGGGTTTTCATGGAGAAAAAGTACCCGATATTGATCTCAATTTCAGTGGGGAGTATCAAGCCACCATTAATCGATATACAGAGGAATTATTTGGAAGTGACAATGTGTTTCGGGCAGGCACCATCGGTACTTTAGCCGAAAAGACTGCTTATGGTTTTGTCAAAAAATACCTTGAACACGTAGGGGACACCAAACGGAACACCGAAGTCAATCGGATGCTAAAACGCATAACTGGTGTAAAACGAACAACGGGCCAACATCCGGGTGGTATGATTGTGGTGCCGCATGATATGGATATTTTTGATTTTACACCAATCCAATATCCTGCAAATGACAGCAAGAGTGGTATTATAACCACCCATTTCGCCTTTGAGTATATCCATGATAGTTTAGTAAAATTGGATAATCTTGGTCACAAGTGTCCCACAATATTTCGAATGCTACACGACCTTACAGGTATAGCACCCGAAGATACACCCTTAGATGATCCGCTCACGATGAGTCTATTTGTTCAGCTTGACGCTCTAAATGTAACGGAGAAGCAAATCGGTACATCCCTTGGAGTGTTAGGGATTCCTGAGTTTAATACCCAGTTTACACAACAGATGCTGCTTGAGACAAAACCACGCACGTTTGCAGAATTAGTGTCAATTTCTGGTCTTTCTCACGGTACAGATGTTTGGCGAAATAATGCACAGGAACTTATCAAAGATCGGGTGACAGGCTTCTCTAACGTTATCGCCTGTCGTGACGATATTATGGTTTATCTACACCATAAGGGACTCGAGGCTCGTGATGCCTTTCGCATTATGGAGCAAGTTCGCAAAGGCAAAGGACTGCAAGAAGAGGATGTAATTTTGATGAAATCGCATGATGTTCCTGATTGGTATGTGAACTCATGTAATAAGATAAAATACATGTTCCCTAAAGCCCATGCTGTTGCCTATGTAATGGCAGCATATAGAGTCGCTTATTTCAAGGTGCATCACCCCGCCGCTTTTTACGCAACACATTTTTCTATGGAAATTGAGGACTTCGATGCATCTTTGATACTGCAAGGAGAAGCGCTAATCCGACGGCAGATGGCCGAAATTCAAGCAAAAGGTAATGATGCAACCCCTAAAGAGAGAAATATTGCTTCATGTTTAGAGGTTGTAATTGAAGCTCTCGCTCGCAATATTGAATTTATGCCTGTTGATCTCTATCAATCTGCAAAAAACCGGTTTTTAGTTGTTGGGGAAGCAACCCTGCTACCCCCACTTGCTTCCTTACAAGGATTAGGCGTCAATGCGGCAGATAATATTGTAGAAGCACGGCAAGATGGTGAATTCACATCCATTGAGGATCTACGCCAACGAGCGAAACTCACCAAAACTGTCATTGAGGTATTACGAGAACATGGATGTTTAGCTGGTATGTCCGAGAGCAATCAGCTTAGCTTGTTCTAATTCATGAAATCACTGTTGCCAGTAACAGGCATTTATGGTATACTATGCATGTTATAAGTATATCTTCGAAAAGAGTGGGGCTGACCCACTCTTTTGCCGTATTAAACATAGTATACTGCTATTATCGGATAATTTGATCAATGAAGTGCAGATTAACATAGACAGGATTAAATAGGAGATAATATACGAGAAAGGAGTTCGATTTGTGCAAAAATCAAAGATAGAAACACTAGTTGCTACTTGGGTCGAAGAGGTGTTTACGGATACAGACCTAGAATTAGTCGATGTCGAGTATATTAAAGAAGGCAAGGACTGGTTTCTGCGCATTTTCATAGATAAGCTAGGTGGAGTTGATATTGAAGATTGTCGAAACATTAGTAAGATTATAAGTGAACGTCTTGATCAAACAGATCCGATTAGCACCACATATTGTCTAGAGGTATCGTCACCAGGGTTAGAACGGCCCTTAAAGAAAGAATCAGACTTTGTACGTAGTATCGGTCAGATGATCCGCATTAAGACCTTTAAAGCGATAGAAGAAAAGAAGGAATTTGTCGGAAAGTTACTAGCGGTTGAAGCTGGGGTTGTTCATATTGAAGTTAAGAATCAACCAATGAAGATCCCAACAGAACAAATTGCCAAAGCACACTTAGAAGTGGAGTTTTAGAACAACAGGGGGCAATCAAGAATGAATCTGGAGTTAATTGGGGCACTTACTGAACTAGAAAAAGAGAGGGGCATTTCAAAGGATATTCTATTGGAAGCGATAGAGGTTGCCATGGTTTCAGCCTATAAACGCAACTATGGATCTAACTCTTCGATGAGTGTTCGGGTGGATCTAAACGAACAAACTGGGGAGATTAACGTTTTTTCTCGTAAGGTTGTAACAGAACAAGTTAATGATGATATTACAGAGATTAGTGTTAATGATGCACAAGAGCTTGATCCGAATTTTCAGGTGGGAGATATCGTAGAACAGGAAGTAACGCCAAGGGATTTTGGCCGGATTGCCGCTCAAACAGCCAAGCAAGTAGTGATTCAACGAATACGTGAGGCTGAACGAACCATGGTCTTTACCGAATATGCGAATCGAGCCGGTGATGTAGTAACAGGGATCATCCATCGCCTTGATCACAAAAATGTACTAGTCGATTTGGGTAAAGTTGAAGCAGTTTTGCCGACTAGTGAGCAAATCGGATCGGAAGAGTATACACCGAACTCGCGTTTTAAATTTTATATTAACGAGGTTAAGCAAAGTAGTAAAGGTCCTCAAATATTTTTGTCTCGTACCCATCCTGGACTTTTAAAGAACCTATTTGAACTTGAGGTTCCAGAAATCCAAAGTGGTGTACTGGAAATCAAGGCAGTGGCGCGAGAAGCTGGCTACCGTTCAAAAATAGCAGTGTTTAGTCGAGATCCAGATGTCGATCCCGTTGGCTCCTGTGTTGGTGCTAAAGGAATGCGAGTCCAAGCTGTTGTTTCACAGCTCAACGGTGAAAAAATAGATATTGTTCAGTGGGTTCCAGATACCAGTACGTTCATTGCAAATGCACTCAGTCCAGCAAAAACCATCTATATTAAGCTTGATGAAAAGACGAAGACCGCTCGAACCGTGGTCCCAGATGATCAATTATCACTTGCTATTGGGAAAGAAGGGCAAAACGCTCGACTTGCCGCTAGGCTAACAGGACATAAAATCGATATAAAGAGTGAAATGCAAGCAAAGACAGATCCTTTGTTTCAGCTCAAGGTAGAGCCTGAGGTTGAAGAGACAGTGACACCAGCGCCAGCAAGTGCAGGCTTAGAAAATGAAAAGTTAGGACAGGAATTGATAGTCAAAGAGCAACAGGAGAATGTAGCTCCCCCAACTGAAAAAGAATTAGCCGATATTCAGATTGAGGAGTTAGCAAAACTGAGTAAAGTGAAACATCGAAAGAGTTGGGAAGAGCGTTTTGGTTCAAAGCCTGTGAAAGAATCTGGCAACCAAGATGCAAGCAAAGAGAAACGAAAAAAGAAGGACCAACAAGAGAAAGTCATTAAAGATTTTTCAATGCTAGATTTAGATGACTTTCGCTTTGATGATAAAAAGTAGGTGGGATTATGAAACCAAAACATACACCAACGCGGACCTGTGTTGGATGCCGCACTACACAGGCAAAAAAGGAGCTTATTCGCATTGTTAGAACCCCGGAAGGAACCGTTGAGTTTGATAAAACTGGAAAAAAATCTGGGCGAGGGGCCTATGTGTGTGTATCCCGCGACTGTTTGGATAAGTCCATAAAAGGTAAACAGTTAGAACGTGCCCTAAAATGTGCAATCGATGAGTCTATTAAGGACACGCTAGAGCGAGAATTTCATGAATAGATTCCTTAGCTTATTGGGATTTGCACAACGATCAGGCAAATTAGTTTCTGGAGAACAAGGTGTAGAATCAGCTGTTCGCAGAGGTGGTGTTCACTGTCTGATTATTGCTGAGGACAGTTCGAATAATACCAAAAGGAAGTTTGTGGCAATGGGCAAGACCCGGGAGATTACTACGTATACCTTTGGCCAAATGGATCGACTTGGTCAGGCAATAGGAAAACCCCGAAGAGCAATAATTGGAGTTATGGATGCAAATTTCTCCCAAATAATTTCTAAAGAGATTGCTGATCAAAAAACTTTGGGAGAGAAAAACTAGGAGTGATGCCAGTGAAAAAGGTAAGAGTCTATGAACTTGCTAAGGAGCTTAATTTAGAGAGTAAGATTTTAGTTGATTTTCTCAATGATTTAGGAGCCGAAGTTAAGAACCACATGAGTACATTAGAAGAAGATATTGCAGTTATGGTTAAAGAACACTTTTCTTCACCAGAAGAAAAAGGTTCAAAAATTGCCCAATCTGTTGAAATTGAATTAGAGGATGTTACGCCTAACTATCGTTTGAAAAACCGTATGAACAAATCGGGGGAAAACTCTACGCGTGAGCAACATAATGTTAATAAGCTCCATGCAAACAAACAGTCCATGCAAAAAAAAGGCCAATCTCACACTTCTGTTCCTAGATCGAAGGAACTAGAAATACCTGAGACAATTTCAGTGAAGGACCTTGCGATGAAACTAAGTATGTCAGGTGCTGCGGTCATTAAAAAGTTAATGTCGTATGGTGTAATGGCAAGTGTTACCCAGTCTATTGACTATGAAACCGCACAACTTGTGTGTGCAGATTTTGGGGTTTCGACGAAACCTTTGAAAGATCTAGCTGAAACTGTTTTTGATGATGATACAGATGATGTACCAGAACAATTACAAGAACGCCCCCCAGTAGTTACCATTATGGGGCATGTAGATCATGGAAAAACAACACTATTAGATGGTATTCGCAAAACGAAAGTAACAGAAAGCGAAGCTGGTGGGATTACCCAGCATATCGGTGCGTACCAAGTAGATTACAAGAGTAAGAGAATTACCTTTTTAGACACACCGGGTCATGCTGCATTTACCGCTATGCGCTCGCGGGGTGCTAGGATTACAGATATTGCGATTCTAGTGGTAGCAGCAGATGATGGTGTGATGCCACAAACAGTTGAAGCCATTAATCATGCTAAGGCTGCTAAGGTTCCAATTATTGTTGCTGTCAACAAGATGGACCGACCAAGCGCTAATCCCGATCGCATTAAACAGGAATTGACAGAATATGGGTTGGTTGCTGAAGAGTGGGGCGGAGATACTATTTTTGTAGAAATGTCGGCGTTAAATTTATCAGGTATTGACGATTTACTGGATATGATTTTGTTAGTCAGCGAAATGGAGAGCTTAACAGCTAACCCAGACCGACAGGCACGAGGTACCGTCGTAGAAGCGCAGCTCGACAAAGGTCGTGGTCCAGTCGCTACGGTATTAGTCACCAACGGAACAATTCGGATTGGTGATAGTTTTGCTGTCGGCAATGTTTCTGGAAAAGTACGAGCATTACTCAATGATCAAGGAAAAAATATTAAGGAAGCAGGACCTTCGCAACCTGTAGAGATATTAGGTATCTCAGATGTGCCTGCAGCTGGTGATATTCTAGTGGTAACCCCCGACGAGCATACAGCTAGGCAAGTTGCTCACTTAAAACAGATTAAGCATCGTGAACAGGAGTTAAGACAAACGGCTACGACGAGTCTCGATGATCTGTTTGCACAGATTCAACAAGGAGAAGTGCAGGAACTCAATATTGTTATCAAAGCTGATGTGCAAGGATCTCTAGAGGCTTTACGCTCATCTTTAGAGAAACTATCCACAGACGAGGTGCGGATCCATGTAATCCACCAGGGTGTTGGAGCAGTTTCTGAAACCGATGTCCATCTAGCAGCCGCATCAAATGCTATTATTATTGGGTTTAATGTACGTCCTGAACCGAATGCCAAACGTGCCTCCGATAAAGAAAAAGTGGAAGTTCGTAATTACCGCATTATCTACAATGTAATTGACGATATTAAAAGTGCAATGGCTGGATTATTAGCTCCTGACTTTGTAGAGGAAACATTAGGAAGAGCACAAGTTAGACAAACATTTAAAGTGCCCACTGGTGTAATTGCTGGTTGTTATGTTACTGAAGGTAAGATCGTGCGTTCTGCTCAAGTACGTTTACTGCGAGATAATGTAGTGGTTCATGAAGGAATCTTAGGCTCTTTAAAACGGTTTAAAGATGATGCCAAAGAGGTAGCCCATGGTTATGAATGTGGTATTGGAATTGATCGATTCAATGATTTAAAAGAAGGCGATGTCATTGAAGCCTTCATAATGAAAGAAATTGCTCGCACCCTCTAGGTGCATTGAGGTGGACGGATATGAGTGATCGGGTTGCAAAAGTTCGTGAGGAAATCAAAAAGGAAGTTAGTTATATCCTACAACGTGATGTAAAAGATCCGCGGCTAGGTTTTGTTAGTGTAACTGATGTCGAAGTTAGTAGAGACTACTCTTTTTGCAAAATATATGTTAGTGTTCTCGGAGATGATACACAAAAGCAACAGTCCATGATTGGTTTATCTAAAGCCACTGGATTTGTGCGCTCTGAATTAGGAAAAAGAGTTAGAATGCGTCATATACCAGAGATTTCTTTTGTTTATGATCCATCGCTTGAGCACGGAGCAAAAATTAGTGCTATCTTGCGGGATATCGATGTTACAGGAGGAAATGAAAGTGAGTAGTTTAGTGGAATTAGCCCAAACACTAGTTGAACACGATAATTTTTTGATAGTATCCCATGAGCACCCGGATGCTGATAGTATCGGTTCAATGTTAGGCTTGTTCCATACACTATCTTTTCTTGGAAAAAAATGTCAATTAATCTGTGATGATCCTGTGCCAGATTATGGCTGGCCTGGCATGGAGTGTTTTCGCACGATGGAGGAGATTCAGCCCTTTGAGACCGCTATAGTGCTTGACTGCGAACCAAGTCGGACTGGTAAGTTCGTTTCAATTCTAGCCGATGCTAGCTTTTTGATTAATATCGATCACCATCAAGGAAATAATGCGGAGTGTAGTTATCAATTTGTGGATCCAAAACAAGCAGCTACGGCTATGATCGTCTACAAATTGGTAAAACTATTAGGCGTACCGTTTTCCCCTGAAATCGCCAAGTCCCTCTATGGAGGTATACTAGGAGATACAGGCGGATTCCGATATAGTAATACAACGTATGATGTATTTCTAGCTGCTGCTGAATTAGTAACCCATGGAGCTCTTCCAGCAGACACGGCCCGAGAGCTTTTTGAATGTAAGTCTTTTGAGTTTTTAAAAATTCTTGGTTTTGCCTTGAGTAAAATCCAACTATCTACTAATAAAAAGATTGCTTGGATGGCCCTTACCTGTCAAGACTTTCATGATTTTTCCGTAGATCCTTCTGATTGTGATCAGTTGATCCAATATGCCCGAATGGTTGCAGGCACGGAAATAGCCATCTTGTTTCGGGAAGTTGCACCGCAAGAAATTCGGATCGGATTTCGGTCTCACCGGGTGAGTATCCATACCTTAGCTTCTCACTTTGGTGGAGGCGGACACCTACTAGCTGCTGGAGCAAAGGTAGAAGGGATGGCATTACCTGCTGTGATCGAGGCCGTGCTAGCCCAAGCTCATCAAGTGCTAGAGTAAACTCGAGGGGTACAATAGAGGGAACAAATTCGTAGAAGGTGGATTAGAATGGACGGAATAATAAATGTACTAAAACCACCAGGGTTAAGTTCTCACCAAGTGGTCAATGTTATACGCAAATTAGTAAGCATGAAGCGCGTTGGCCACACCGGCACATTAGATCCGGGAGCTGCTGGAGTTTTACCAATTTGTGTGGGAAAAGGAACTAGGATCGTACCTTTTCTCATCGATCAAGATAAGCATTATATTGCTGAGATGACATTAGGTCTTTCAACCACAACCCAAGATGCTAGCGGAGAAACAATCGATCTTGATACTGATTTGCAGATAACCCCAGAGCAATTGGCTTTGACGTTGCATACGTTTCTTGGAGAGGTGGAGCAACTTCCTCCGATGACATCTGCAATTCGTATTAAAGGACAACGATTGTATGAATTAGCACGTCAAGGAAAAGAGATTCAACGAGATACTCGAAAGATAACGATTAAAGAACTACATATCAATAAAATTTGGAACGAACAACCAGATTTAACATTTGGAAGTCGAGTCTTGTTGGATATTATGTGCTCTAAAGGAACCTATATCCGTACTCTTTGCCACGATATTGGTATCGCCTTGGGCACAGTGGCCCACATGTCTTTTTTATGTCGAATTCAAAGCGGTATTTTTAAAATTGAAGACAGTTATACGCTTGAAGAGATAGAAGAGAAGGTGCAAAATCGAGATTTAAGCTTTGTACAGCCTATCGAAAGTGCACTTCCGCAGTGGCCTAAGGTAATTGTATCTCCACTCAGCGAACACCGAATTCTTCATGGTAATTTTATCTTACCCCAGGATCTTTTAGATGTACCAAGACAATTAGTTCTAGGCGATCAGGTATTGCTGTTTAATGTTGAGGGGACCTTACTAGCTTTAGCAGAGTTAGTGATGAAGGAGCAATTGATTTGTCAACCGACTCGCGTCTTAAAGGAGGGAGAGTAACTGGAACTTCATTGGATGTATCCCTCAAGCAATCAAGACCGGAGTGTGGCTTTGGGAACATTTGACGGAGTTCATCTTGGTCATAAAGAGTTACTTCGTCAAACTGTGATAAACAAACCAACAGACGGTCAAAGCGCTGTTTTTATGTTTGATTATCCACCTGAACAGTTTTTTTCTCGTAATATTCGCCTGATTACTGATTTGAGCCAAAAGCAACAGTTTATACTGGCAACCGGAATCGAGCAGATCGTGTGCGTTAAATTTAGTCAGACGATGGCTAAATTCTCAGCATTAGACTTTATAAAAACAATTTTAGTTGATACATTGCAAGCAACACAAATAACTTGTGGGTTTAATTTTCGCTTTGGTTACAAAGCCGAGGGTAATCCAGAATTCTTAGCAAGATATGCTACCCAATTTGACTATCGGTTAAATGTAGTTCCGCCCTATCTAGTCGATGGGGAACCGATTAGCAGCACACGCATCCGGGGTCTCCTTGAGCACGGCGAGGTCGATCGAGTGGCAAAGCTTCTAGGTCGCTATCATAGCTATATGGGCACCGTAACTAAAGGTCACCAAAGAGGACGAACTCTTGGGTTTCCTACAGCGAATATGCAGCTAAAGTCAGAGTTAGTGCTTCCGTCTGACGGTGTATATTTTACTTGGTGCTACTTAGCCGATGGGCAAAGCTATCCAGCAATGACTTCGGTAAGTAATAATCCGACTTTTGCCGGAAGCAACAAAACCGTAGAAACCTATATCTTAGGATTTAATGGCGATTTGTATGATAAAACAATAGAATTACAGTTCTTAGAGCGCATACGCAACATCCATCAATATGCCTCTTATGAGGAGCTCATACAGCAGCTTGAAGAAGATCGTAAATTTGTTATGACACTATTACCGGCTTATCATTTACAAGCTAATAGAATTGTGTTACAATGAATGGCGGAATATCCCTTATCTAGGAAGATCGTTTCTCCAGCGATCTTCTTGGAAAGTGGTGTAAAACTATCATTTAGGAGGTGAAATAATGATTTCCAAAGAAAATAAACAGTCTTTGATTGAAAGTTACAAAAGACACGAGGGTGATACTGGTTCCCCCGAGGTACAGATTGCGATTTTATCCAAAAGGATAAATGAACTGACTGATCATTTACGATCACATAAAAAGGATCACCATTCGCGCCGCGGTTTATACAAGATGATTGGACAACGACGAGGTTTGCTCAACTATCTTATGAAGAAAGATATTGAGAGATATCGTTCAATTATTGAGCAATTAGGATTACGCAGATAAAAAACGGGCGGGGTTTCCCCGCTCTTTTTTGCAGTTTTATTAGAATGGTATTTTAGGGAATACTATTCTAAACTAAAAGGAGGTTAGGTTATGTCATCGACATTTAATTTGGAACTAGGAAACCGCCAACTCATACTAGAGATAGGCCAAATGGCAAAACAGGCTAACGGCTCAGTTTTAGTTCGCTATGGCGATACTGTTGTGCTTGTAACCGCAACGATGTCTAAAGAAGCAAGACCAGATATTGATTTTTTCCCTTTACTTGTTGATTATGAGGAAAAGATGTATTCTATTGGAAAAATTCCAGGAGGTTGGGGTCGTAGAGAGGGACGTCCTAGTGACCAAGCAATCTTAACTGCTCGGATGATCGATCGTACGCTTCGTCCTCTTTTTGCTGATGGATTTCGTCAGGATGTACAAATTGTAGCACAAGTATTGTCCGTGGATAAGAATAACACTCCGGCAATTGCTGCAATGATTGGTGCAAGTGTCGCTTTACATGTATCCAATATTCCTTTCAACGGTCCTATCGGTGGAGTTAAAGTGGGTCGTGTAAATAATCAATTTGTGATTAATCCAACACTAGAACAAGAAGCTCAATCTGATTTAGATCTTGTGGTGGCTGGAACTAGTGATGCGGTTATGATGGTTGAAGCTGGAGCACTAGAAGTGGACGAAGAGATTACTTTACAAGCGATTATGTTCGGACATGCCGAGATCAAGAGAATTTGTGCTGTACAAGCTGAAATTCAGGCTGAAATCGGTCGCCCAAAATCAGAAGTAACATTATTCGAACCCGCTGCAGAGTTAGTCGAGTGGATTAAAAACTTTGCCTCTGATAAACTAACCACTGCACTACAAACGGTGGAAAAATTAGAACGTGAACAAGCCGTAAAAAAAGTACGTAATGAGATTAAGGAAGCCTATATCCAAGCCTTTGGCGAAGATGATTACACAGAAAGTGTGAAATTCATTAAGGCTGTTACAGATGATATGGTGAAAAAAATTGTGCGTCTCCTCATTACTGATAAGCATATCCGTCCTGATGGGCGCAAAACTGATGAGATTCGTGCTATTAGTTCTCATGTAGGTATCCTTCCAAGAACTCATGGTTCTGGTGAATTTACAAGAGGACAAACTCAGGTATTAACCGTTTGTACGTTAGGATTAAAGTCCGATGAGCAAATGATCGACAATCTCACTGACGAGGATCGTAAACGCTACATTCATCAATACAACTTTCCCTCATACAGTGTGGGCGAAGTACGACCAACACGTGGACCTGGACGACGAGAGATCGGTCACGGAGCATTAGCAGAAAGAGCATTGTTGCCTGTCATTCCATCAGAGAGCGAATTCCCTTACACATTGCGCCTCGTATCGGAAGTTCTAGAGTCTAACGGTTCTACTTCACAGGCGAGCGTATGTGGCAGCACCCTCGCTTTAATGGATGCTGGCGTTCCGATCAAAAAACCTGTTGCTGGAATTGCCATGGGATTAGTTAAGTTTGGTGAAAAATTTGCCGTTTTAACAGATATCCAAGGTATGGAAGATGCCCTAGGTGACATGGACTTTAAAGTAGCTGGTACAAGAGACGGAATTACAGCTTTACAAATGGACATTAAAATTAGCGGAGTTAGTGAAGAGATTTTACGGCAAGCTCTAGCCCAAGCCAAAGCTGCACGTTTATATATCTTAGGCAAAATGCTCGAGACCATTTCTGCACCACGTGAAAACCTGTCAGCCTATGCCCCTCGCATAATTACACTGGAAATTCCTGTTGATAAAATTCGCGATGTGATTGGGCCCGGAGGTAAAACAATACGCAAAATCATCGAAGAGACCGGAGTCGCTATTGATATCGAGGATGATGGACGCGTCTTTATTGCATCAACCGACCAAGAAGCAGGTCGGAGAGCGCAACAAATTATCGAAGGTTTTACAAAAAATGTTGAGGTCGGCGCTACTTACTTAGGCAAGGTAAAGCGCATTATGAACTTTGGTGCCTTTGTGGAAGTTCTACCTGGTAAAGAAGGTCTTGTTCATATCTCTCAGCTAGCGAAAGAACGAGTGAATAAGGTGGAGGATGTAGTCTCAGTCGGCGATGAGATTTTGGTAAAGGTAACAGAAATCGATCGTCAGGGGCGGATTAATCTATCAGCCAAAGATGCGATAACCCAAGAAACTCCAAAATAGAGTACAAAGCAGGTCGCTACACCTGCTTTTTCTGTAGATTTCTCAAAGAGGTGAGTGTATGAATTGTCAAGTCCAATCTGGAGTAGTAAAGACTATTGCGGATTATAAACAAAGACAGGAACTCACGGTGTTAGTTGGTCAAAAATTAACCAAGGCCATAAATTTCCCTGCACTCACAGGCCGATGCAAAGTCGAAGACCAAGTGATATTAAATACCACTGCAGTCGCTCTTCAACTAGGCACGGGTGGGGAACACTTTGTTATGGCTATCGTTGATCGGGATGTGGAATTCGCAGGTGCCGGACACATTATGAAGGTTCGTTATACGCCAAGTCAAGGGCGAGTACTCAGCGTGGAAGAGCCAGCGAGTCCCTATCACACAGTTATGCAACAAGCAGAGACGATTGCTGGATTACCAGTAATCGTTGGTTCTCTCCATAGTATGCTAGGACCCGTTTGTCTTGCCTTTAACCAGATTGCTCCCGCCAAGAAACTCGTCTATTTAATGAGTGATGGAGCCGCCCTACCTATCGGACTAAGTCGATTAGTCGAATGTTTGCAGGATAGAGGATTAGTGAGTGATACAATTACTTTTGGCCATGCTTTCGGAGGCGATTTGGAAGCGGTAAATATCTTTAGCGCTTTGCTTGCTGCAAAGCATGTCTGCAAAGCCGATGCTGCGGTGGTACTAATGGGACCTGGAATTGTAGGAACCAATACCACATGGGGTACTACAGCTGTTGAGCAAGGAGTGTTTCTAAATGCAGTGCAAACCTTAGGTGGATTACCGATTGGCTTATTGCGAGTGAGTTTTGCGGAGGGGCGCAGTCGACATCAAGGAATCAGTCATCACAGTTTAACATCCTTGACCAATATCACTGAATGTTCTTGTTCCTTACCTCTGCCGAAAGCATTACAGGCTGAGCCTATCATTCAAGAACAGCTTGCCTTATTGTCACAGCATGAGGTGAAATACATGGATACAGCTCTGTATGAGTATCTACTAAATACCCCAGATATTCCCCTTAAATCTATGGGACGTACACCTACTGACGATCCTCATTTTTTTGGCACAGCACTTGCGTCTGGTATGCTCGCTGCAGGTTCCTAGAAGTGACTGCCCTGAATTACTCTCTCTTTGCATAGCTTAAAAAAATTGTAAGAAAAATCAATACGTGAGGTGATTTATTTGGGAAGGCTTTTACTGATTCGTCATGGTGAAACAGTTTGGAATAAAGAAGGTCGATACCAAGGTCAAACCGATATCCCGCTATCACCCTTAGGTGTACACCAGGCACAGCGATTAGCTGCACACCTACAGAAAGAGACGATTACCCATGTTATTAGTAGTGATCTTAGTCGCGCATACGAGACTGCGCAGATTATTGCAGAGAAACACGGGCTTCCTGTTGTTGTGGATGAAGGTTTGCGAGAATTCTGTTTCGGTGTATGGGAGGGGTTGACACGGACCGAAATTCAAACGAAGTACAAGGATCACTATTACGCTAAACAGCAGGGAGACGACGTATGTATTCCCGGAGCTGAAACAGCTTTTCAAGTTCGACAGCGAGTCACAAAGTGTATATCTTCCTACTGTCAGCGTTATGATGGCGTCCTCGTCTTTGTATCGCATGGAGGTACAATAAGACAAGCGTTGCTTGCCATGCTAAACGAGAAAGAATCTAAACGAATTATCCTAAACAATACAGGCATATCGACTGTTAGTTACGCCTTAAACGCTAGAGAGGTGGTGTATACGGTAGAGAAGATTAATGCTACCCATCACTTAGCTAGTAATTAGCATATCTTTCCTTGCAGGCTCATAAGATACATCGAGACAGGCAAGGGAGGGAGTTGTTTGTTCGTTATGGGAAGCGTTGGAGAATTAGTCGGAGACTACTTAAAACGGCGCATACCTTTATTTATTGGGGTATTAATTTTATTTGTTATGGGTATTAGTTTCGGATCTCTTGCAGTACAAACTCTATCTGAACCGCAGCGTGCGGATCTATCATCGTACTTAGAGCATTTTTATGCCTCGTTTCCTCAGGAAGTAGCGGTTTCCAATCGACCACTGTTAGCGAGACAGGGCATGATTGATACGATTATTAAGACGAGCGGACTAATGTGGTTATTAGGCCTTACAGTGATTGGAGCCCCTTTAATTCTTGGCATTATTTTTCTACGTGGCTTTGTGCTTGGATTTACTATTGGTTTTATTATAGAGGAGTTTGTTTATCGCGGGGTGATTGTTGCTATCACTTCAATACTACCCCATAACATTCTAGTTATTCCTGCGATCCTATTAGCGGGAGGAGCTACCCTATCTTTTTCTTTAAGTGCAACGAAGACTCTCATTGGTGCTGAACAAAATATCTACAATCAGTTTCTCTCCTGTACATTTATTATTCTTTGTAGTTGCGGTCTATTAGCCCTTGCTGCATTTGTAGAAGCCTATATTACTCCAGTATTTATCCATTTAACACAAGGATTATTTGTATAACTTGAAGCGAGGAGTTTATGATGGAACCAATTACAGAGTACCTTAATCATCTTACGATTGAACGTGGACTAGCTGATAACACTCTGCAAGCTTACTCGCAAGATCTATGGCAATTCATTCACTACATCAAACAGATTAACCGCGATATTACACAGGTTACTGCAACCGATATTATTGATTATTTATTCCATATACAACAAAAAGAGCACCTCGTATCTAGCTCACTAGCCCGCAAGACCGCAGCAATACGCGGTTTGTTTGCATTTATGGTTATGGAAGAGTTGATCGACGAAAACCCTTGTTCACAGCTGGATTCGCCCAAACCTTCCCATAAACTTCCTAACGTGTTGACCATTAGTGAAGTCGACCGTTTATTGACAGCCCCTAATTTAGCAAAGCTAACTGGTTACAGAGACCAGGCTATGCTGGAGGTTCTCTATGCATCAGGCTTGCGAGTCTCAGAACTTATTGGTTTAAATCTTGGTGATATTGATCCTATCGGTTTTGTCCATTGCATGGGTAAAGGGAATAAAGAACGCATTATCCCGATTGGTTCAAAGGCGATGGAAGCAACCAAGCTCTATCTCCTTAAGGGTCGGCCAGGCCTAGAAAAAGCTACTACTGACCATGCATTATTCCTAAATCGTCGGGGCATTCGTTTAACACGCCAGGGGTTTTGGAAGATTATTAAGCAATATGGACAAGCCTGTGGTTTTAAAATAGCCTTAACACCCCATGTAATTCGCCATTCTTTTGCTACGCACTTATTAATTAATGGGGCTGATCTTCGCTCCGTGCAAGAAATGCTCGGACATGTGGATATTTCTACGACACAGATTTATACTCACCTTACTCGTAACCATCTGCGCTCTGTTTATAATAAATCCCATCCTCGCGCAACAATAATGGAGGAAGAGTAAATGATACATAGATTTATACTTATTGTGTTGGACAGCGTTGGCATCGGTGAATTACCCGATGCTCATCATTACGGAGATGGGGGTAGCAACACCTTAGGAAACATAGCTAAGCACATACAAGGATTGCATCTACCCAATTTCGAACGGCTAGGGCTAGGGAACATAGCTCCGATCTTGGGAGTTGCTAAGACAGATAAACCTTTGGCCGCGTGGGGAAAAATGAATCAACTATCAGCTGGAAAAGATACCACCATAGGACATTGGGAGCTAGCCGGACTTTGGATTAAGGAACCCCTTCCAACCTATCCTAAGGGGTTTCCTCGCCGTTTAGTTGATCAATTTAGCCATCGTATTGGACGAGAAATTTTAGGTAATTGTGTCGCGTCTGGTACAGTTATTATTGACCAACTTGGTAGCAAGCACATGGAAACAGGTAATCCAATTGTTTACACGTCGGCTGATAGTGTATTTCAAATTGCCGCCCATGAGCAAGTTGTACCCCTCCATCTACTCTATCAATGGTGCCTAACCGCTCGTGAACTACTAGATGGCGAACATCGGGTGGCGAGAGTAATCGCTCGCCCATTTATTGGAGAACCTGGATGTTTTTCACGCACTAGTAACCGGAGAGACTTTAGCCTAGAACCGCTTGGCATAACAGTTTTAGACTACTTAACGGATCATCAAATTCCTGTTCATGCAATCGGTAAGATTAAGGATATCTTCGCAGGACGTGGGGTTACATCACACATATCCACGAAAAACAATATGCAGACCATTAATGCAACACTTTCCCTCCTACAGAAACACTCAGGACCGGGCTTAATTTTTGCCAATTGTGTAGACTTCGATATGCTGTGGGGTCATCGCAATGACGTGAAAGGGTATGCCTGCGGTTTAGAGGAATTAGATACAAGAATACCTGAACTGCTAATGCAGCTTAAACCCGATGATGTGCTTTGCATCGTAGCAGATCATGGATGTGATCCAACAACAAAGGGGACAGATCACTCCAGGGAGTATGTGCCATTGTTAGTGTATGGAGATAGAGTGACGCCTTGCTCGTTAGGTATACGCGAGACCTTTTCTGATGTTGCACAGTCTATTGCTACATACTTTCATCTTGAGACGATTTTTTTTGGAACTAGCTTTCTGGCAAAACAGACAAAGGAGGTCTAGAAAAATGCGAGCCTATGATTTGATCATAAAAAAGCGCGATGGGAACCAACTAACCAAAGCAGAGATTCAGTTTTTAGTCCATGCATATACAGCGGGTACTGTACAAGATTACCAAATGGCCGCATGGTGTATGGCTGTCTACTTCCAAGGTATGACAATAGACGAAATCGCAGCTCTTACAATGGCCATGGCTCATTCGGGTGATGTTTTCGATTTAGGGGGAATACAGGGCAAAAAAATTGATAAGCATTCCACTGGAGGAGTGGGAGACACAACAACATTAGTGGTAGCACCCTTAGTAGCTAGTTGCGGTATTCCTGTGGCAAAAATGTCTGGCAAGGGTTTAGGACATACTGGAGGAACAATTGATAAGTTAGCGAGTATTCCAGGGTTTCGAACAGAGTTGACGCAAACAGAATTTCTAGACCAGGTACGAACTATTCAAATTGCGCTTGTGGGGCAGACAGGAACGCTTGCTCCTGCAGATAAGAAACTCTATGCACTCAGAGATGTGACTGCCACAGTGGACTCTATTCCACTGATTGCATCATCAATAATGAGCAAGAAAATCGCTGCCGGTGCAGATGGATTTATACTAGATGTAAAAACTGGTTCTGGTGCTTTTATGAAAGAGATTCCAAAGGCTATTGAATTAGCAAAAATTATGGTAGCTATTGGTAAGTCAGTAGATAAACCCACTGTCGCTCTCGTTACGAATATGGATCAACCGTTAGGAACGATGATTGGTAATTCGCTGGAAATGCAGGAAGCAATTACCATCCTAAATGGTCAGACGCAGTGTGACTTAACACAGTTAAGTTTATTGTTAGCTGCCGAAATGCTTATTCTAGCAGGTCATGTACCGAATTTTGCACAAGCCGAGAGAGAAATATCTCATAAACTAAAGAATAAAGCTGGGTTAGGTAAGCTGAAAGAGATGATCCAAAGCCAAGGTGGAGATTGTCGAGTGGTCGATGATCCATCCCTACTTCCTCAAGCCCCTTATAGGACTGCCGTTATCGCGGCTCAGTCTGGGTATATCCAACACATAAACAGCCATGGGCTTGGGTTGGTAGCCATGCAGCTCGGTGCAGGTCGCGAGCACAAGGACAGTATTATTGATCTTGCTGTTGGTCTTGAACTAAAGAAAAAAGTTAGTGATTATGTACAGACTGGCGAAACTTTAGCTGTTATCCACAGTAGTAAGCAGCTTACAGCTCACCAAAGCTCTCAAGTAGCAACGAATTACCAATTAACACCAACGAAACCTAATTCAGCACCACTAGTTTATGAAAAAATCAGCTTTAATGATGTATAAAGGGGCCCTAGGCCCCATATTTATTAGAGAAGTCTATTTCTATTTGTAAGAGGAGGAAATTGAATTGAAAAAACCATTTTTTTGGCGTTTGCTATTCATTCTTGCTCTATTCCTATCGACTACTGCTTCTGGCTTCACGCAATCCCTGGAGTTAAACGGCAAAGCCGGACTACTAATGGATGCAAAAAGTGGTAATATTCTTTTCGAATACAATATTGATGAGGCTCTACCCATGGCTAGTATAACCAAAATCATGACTTTAGTATTAGTTTTGGAAGCTGTGGATCAGGGAAGGGTGTCCTTAACCGACTTGGTTACTACGAGTAAGCATGCTGCCTCTATGGGTGGTTCTCAGGTCTGGTTAGATATTGGAGAGCAACTTCCACTTAAGGAAATCATCTATGCAATTGCTGTCGGATCAGCTAATGACGCAGCGGTAGCAGTAGCGGAGTATCTCGCAGGTTCGGAACAGGCATTTGTAGCAATGATGAACGCCCGTGCGCAAGAACTTGAGTTATCCTCTACCGAGTTCTCAAATGCTAGTGGTCTACCCCCTAGTCAATTTCATGGTGGAGCACAGGTTATGAGTGCCCGTGATGTGGCAAACCTAACAAGGCATGCTTTATCAGTGCCCTTGATGCTGGACTTTGTTTCTACCTATGATTATACAATGCGATCTCAAAGCACAAAACGACCGCAATTATGGAACTATAATAAACTACTCCGCCGTTATCAAGGTGTTGACGGTATGAAAACTGGTTTTACCACTGAAGCAGGCTACTGTTTGGCAGCCACAGCAAAGCGAGACGATCTACGATTAATTGCTGTTGTTCTTGGTTCAGTAAATGATGCAAATCGCGAAAACGATGTTCGAAAATTAATCGATTTTGGATTTCGTAAATACACGAGTCATGTAATTTTATCACAGGGAACTAAGGTGGGCGAAATACAGATACGGCAAGGAGAACCAGAAATCGTTGCAGCTGTTCTTACATCAGATTTGGCTGTAACTGTGCTTCGTGGCGATGAAAGTAAAATTACCACAGAAATTCGATACAGTAACGATCTAAATCTACCTCTAGTCAAAGGAACTCCTATTGGTGTGATCCAAGCCGTCATTGATGACGACTCCATTGGGTCAGCAGAGATAACGATTGCCGTTGATGTTAAGCGTGGAAGTTTTCCAAAACTGATCGTGCATATGGCTAACGCTATGATTGATTCTCTTCTCGAATTCTAAGAGGGTAAAACCCTCTTTTTTTTGAATATGCAGGAATTTTTAATATATAAAGCGAATGTAAGAATAATAAGTGATCATTTCACTGAAAAAACCACCAGCTTATTATTGGGTTGTTGGAACAAAAATAAGGGATTCCCAATGGAATCATGTGAAAGAAGGGAGAATAATTGTGTATTGTAGCGAAATAGTCGGACAAGCATTAGTTATAACACTTGAAGGTGAATTCGATCTTCATACAGCTCCGCCGTTTAAAGAACATATCGATACCCAACTACATGGCAAACCTGAAATTATCAATTTAATCTTTATTATGTCCAAATTAACGTTTATTGATAGTTCAGGCTTAGGTGTAATTCTAGGCCGCTACCGGATTATTCAGGAACGAGGCGGTCAGCTGATTTTTGCTGCACCAAGTCCACAGGTAAAACGTATTCTTGAACTGTCAGGAATGCAGAAAATATCCAAATTTTCTAACTCAGCTCGGGAAGCTCTTGAGTTAATATAGGGAGGGAATAGTGTATGGATGCAAACTGGATGAAATTAGAGTTTCCAAGCGAAAGTGTCAACGTACAATTTGCCCGTACAACGGTTGCTATCTTTGCTTCGCAACTTGATTTTACTTTGGAAGAAATTGAAGAGATAAAGGTCGCTGTATCAGAAGCTGTTTCGAACTCTGTCATTCATGGTTATAGTGCAAGTCATGGAAATGTAATCATGAAAGTAAAATACACTCCAACACAATTTACTGTTAGTGTAGAAGATTTTGGTCGCGGAATTTCGGATATAGTCCAAGCTCAAGAATCCGGATATACTACCATACCAGAAGAACGGATGGGAATCGGATTGTATTTTATTCAAGAATATATGGATGAGGTCTCGCTCCACTCCGAAGTGGGCAAAGGTACAAAAATCGTAATGGTCAAAACTGTAAAACCGATACAAGGTTAGGTGGGCTACATGAATGGTTGGAATATTGATATACCAGACCACCCGTTGTTATCAGACGGTGAAACCAAAGAATTATTGCAAGCAGCCCATGCTGGTGATACCCAGGCTCGTAGTCGTCTGATTGAATCGAATCTACGGTTAGTGTTAAGTATCATTAACCGGTTTCAAAATCGTGGCTTTGAAATGGAGGATCTATTTCAAGTTGGATCGATTGGGCTCGTAAAATCAATTGATCAATTTGATTTAAGTTACCAGGTCCGGTTTTCTACGTATGCCGTTCCTAAGATAATCGGAGAAATCAAACGCTATATCCGTGAGTCTAGCACCTTACATATTTCACGTTCTTTACGAGAGCTTGCAAGTAAAGCAATTGAAGCAAAGGATCGATTGACTGACAGTTTAGGACGGGTTCCAACGATCAATGAGATTGCGTCTAAGCTTGGAGTCGAAAGAGAAGACATAGTCAGTGCGCTAGACTCAGTATCGCCGATCCATTCCCTACAACAAGTAGTTTACGAGGATGACGGACACCCAATTATGCTTGAGGATCAATTAGCGGCTAGCGCAGATAATATGTCCTTTTATCTAAGAGACATATTATCAAGTTTAGATTTCGATGAGAGACGCATTGTTTTACTCCGTTATTTTGCAGAAAATAGCCAAACTCAGGTGGCTACTCTTCTAGGAATATCTCAAGCCCAAGTCTCTAGAATAGAAAAACGTGTTTTAGCACAGATACGAAAAGAGTTATAGGAGAGGAAGAGTTCGTAGTGGTTGCTGATTTACATTTACATACTACAGCATCTGACGGTACTTGGTTACCTGGAGAATTACCAAAGAAAGCACGTGACCTCAGTATACGGATTATTGCGATAACTGATCATGACACTGTATACGGAGTAAAAGAAGCGCTAGCTAACACCCCTAACGGAATAACAATAATACCTGGTATTGAATTAAGTACTAATTATCAGGGTGCGGAGGTACATCTATTAGGATACTGGATCGACACTCATAACCGAACATTGACAAAAACTCTAGTAGAACTCAGAGCAGATCGTCACAATAGAGCAAAAAACATAATCGCTAATTTAGATGATCAAGAGATTCATATTCACTACGAGGATGTTAAAGCTCTAGCTGGTCAAGGTTCTCTCGGACGCCTTCATATTGCGAAGGCACTGATAGATGCTGGGTATGTTAAAAGTATTCAAGAAGCATTTCTCCGTTTTATTGGACCTACAGGGTCAGCCTATGAGCCGCGCACTCAACTATCAACAGAACAGGCTATTGGTTTGGTATTGGAAGCCGGAGGCGTGCCCGTCTTAGCGCATCCCGGGGTTATAGGTCTGAATGACTCCGCCATTCCAAAACTAAAAGCTCTTGGCCTTCAAGGGCTAGAGGTTAAGCATCCCAATCACACATTTTTGCAAGAAGCGCATTACTTATCCCTGTGCAAAAAGTTCGCTTTAGCGCCAACGGGAGGTTCTGACTGTCACGGACCTGGAGGGAAGGAGATACTCCACATTGGAACGGTTACAATTCCCGAGCGTTGGGTTTACCAATTAAAGGCAAGGATGTTATATCCTTGATCTTAACCCTGCTATTGCTTGCAGGGTTAATTGTGGAGAAAGAGAATACGTTTTAACATAACGAAAACTGATCCCAAACACCAAATTTACCAATCCAGACAAAAGGAGTGGCGACTAAAAATGAGTCTTGTGGGAAAGAGCGTTACGTTAAGACCTGTTCAAGTTGAAGATTTCCAAAAAATTGTGGAATGGACAAACTACCCAGAAATTCAGTCATATTGTGAAGGAGACTACCCTACATCATTAGAAGAGTGCGATGACTGGCATCGGCGATCTCGTAGCAATCGCTATCAAGAAAGATTTGCAATTTCTTTCAAGAATAACATTATCGGCGATATCGAACTTGATCAAATTACTTGGCGAAGTGGAGATGCAGAACTAAGAATACGCATTGGTGAGCAAGCTTTATGGGATCGAGGTCTTGGTACAGATGCAATCACATGTTTGTTAGTACACGCATTTATGCACATGAATTTGAATCGGATTTATTTAAAAGTCTACGTGGATAATCTGCGGGCGATTCGTTGCTATCAAAAGGTCGGTTTTAGAAAAGAAGGAAGACTACGCCGAAATAATCCTGAAGTAGCATTTCGTGAGATTATTTTAATGCGAGTACTAAAACGTGAATTTCTCCGTCGTCAAAATATATTGGAAAGCGTTGGATAGTTTTTTAATAAGCACATCAGAAACCAAGCAATCGAAGTTTGCTTGGTTTCTGATGTGCCCTCATATTATAGAAGATAGATACGAACTTTTTCTAGAGTGACAATAAGCTTTTTAAAAGCGTGCAAGGAATTTGGTTAGTAGTGGCGAATTTATACCTATAGACTTGTGTGCATTATAACATTGGAGGGGTATTTATGCTTGAAATTCTTGTAAGTGGTGGTCCGGTAATGATTCCTTTATTTCTATGTTCGGTGATTGCGGTGGCAGTATCATTGGAAAGAGTGTGGTATTTAGTTCGTTCACGAGTCGACACCGACGATTTAATGGAGGATATTAAACTTTCTCTTGGACAAGGTAAAGTATTAGAAGCCATGCAATTAGCAAAGAAGTCTAAAGGTCCTGTTGCTGCGTTGTTATCAGCGGGGATTTCCTATTACGATCACGACAAGGAAGATATCAAAGAACGACTAGAAGAAGTTGGCAAGGAAGAAATTTACAAGATGGAAAAGCGTATGTCTCTACTGGATACTATCGTTACCATATCACCTCTGCTGGGTTTATTAGGGACTGTAACTGGAATTATTAATAGTTTTAATGTCTTAGGTGCTCTAGAGGGTATCGATCAACCAGCAGCATTAAGCATAGGGATAGCAGAAGCGCTGATTACCACTGCGACAGGGCTCATTATAGCTATTCCTACAATGGCTTTATATTCTTACTTAAGCAGCTTAATTGACCGAAATATAGCCGAAATGTCGAAACGTTCAACAGAATTAATTAATGTTTTGGGGTCAAGAGGTGAGTATTAATGCAATTTGAGCGAACACTGAAACGAAAACCACGTCCGGATATGATGCCGATGATTGACGTTGTATTTTTTTTGCTTGTATTTTTTATGCTTTTTAGTACGTTAAAAGCAACCCCTTTAGGTATGGATCTGGAATTGGCTAAAGCTGTTAGTGGTTCTGCTGTCCAGAGTAAGCATTTTGAAGTTAGTATAAATCGAGATGGCATGATGTATGTTGACGGAAAAATGGTTACTGGACCCGAATTACAAGCACAGCTATCAATTGCCTTACAAGAAAATCCTGACCTGTTTGTCCTATTTAACAACGATCGAAGACTTTATTGGGAGGATATTGCAAAAGCGCTTGATCACGTACGTGCAGTCGGTGCCTATCGATATGCTTTTGCTGTAGAACCAGAGATCTAGGAACTTGTTCGGTAATGTACTTACAGACGCACATTACAATGTACCTGAGCTTTTCACTATCGTGAAAAGATAGAGGTGTACTTCTTCGTTTCGCAATCTCGAAAAGTTATGTTTCCGATAGAGGGATTTGCATAATTCCTCGCTTCGATGACTTTTCGAGTTTACTCCTAGACAAAGGTGGCGAGTTTTTGATGATGTATATGCAGGATGGCGAAGATCATTCTATAAATAGATTCATATTTATATCTTTAGTTATACATGCCATTCTTTTTTGGACATATCCGCAGTGGAGTTCGCTGTTACTAAAGGAAGCTCCTGGATTGGAAAAGAGTGGAGTCATACAGTTTATTCAAGTTGAAACGTCCACAAGTCGGCAGATATCTCCGATAACCGATCGCTCATCACACACGTCGGCTCCGAAAGTAACAGAATCCCGGCCCATCCCGGAACAACCAAAACCTCTTCCTGCTGCCCAGGTTGTCCCAGAGCAACAGGAAGAACCGGTAATTCCAAGTCCGCAACTACGGCCCGATCTAACGCCAGAACCGAAACCTGAAGTGACTGTAAAACCCGAACTACAGCCTGTGGTACAACCTCAACCGAAACCAAAGCCGCTTCAAAGCTCGGAAACGGTACAAGCAGAGGTGATAACTAGCGAGAGGGCAACAGAAACGATTGTCATTGAGCCAAAACCGGAACCGATACCTAAACCAGAGCCAATACCAGAGCCAATACCAGAGCCAATACCAGAGCCAATACCTGAACCGATACCTGAACCGATACCTGAACCAGAGCCGATACCTGAACCAGAACCTCTACCTGTTCAAACAGAATCTGGTTCTAGTTCAGCCGAAGCATTAGTCACAGGAAGTGATGCAGATACAGAAGGAGCACAAATAGATTCAGGAATGGGTGAAATTGAAGAATCAATACCAGCGCCACCACCACTACCAAGTGGTCGTTCGTTGCATGGTGGCGGAACGAGCCCAATTTACCCAAAAAATGCAGAAAACGAAGGGATAGAAGGGGTAGTACAGCTTGAAGTTATTGTCTCCACGACAGGAACAAAAATTGATGTATACATTACTGGTTCCTCTGGCAACATCGGATTAGATCGCCAAGCTGAGCAAACGATACACCATCAATGGGAATTCAGAGGGGCAGCCCAAGACTATGTTTTGCAGCTTGAGGTAGAGTTTGCTCGAAAAGTCGAAGATGGAGTAACTAGCTTCGAGGTTGATGTCCACTTCGGCGAAGTCCGTTGGTTAGAGTCAGAGTAAAACATGTAAAGGGGGGTATTGATGTTTAGAAGTAGAGAACTTTGGATCGTTGCTTTAATATTTTCGCTAATATCTCTTAGTAGTAGTGTATTAGCTGTATCTTCAAACCTAGAAATAGCGAATGAATACATTCGTATTGTTGTCAATACTAGTGAGAATAACATGGGTCGTTTCTCAGTGGGTACCACTGGAGGAGATCCTGACCGCACTGGAGATGAGAATAAGCACTTAATTTATGGGGGAAATGAGCCCTGGACATCGTTTACCACGATTCGAATTGGAAATCAAAACTGGATTTATGGGCAACCAACCAATCGACGTGCAGGCCGCGACGGGCAATACGGTAGCATGATTAGTGCGCCTACTATTATTGATAATACCATTGTTAGTGCATGGCAGACAGGACCTATCGAAATTACCCAGCGGTTAGGCTTTGCCCGTAGTACAACAACTGGGTTGCAGGATTCAGCTAGAATCGAATATGAACTTCATAACACCGATACGGTTACTCATTTTGTCGGATTACGGATAATGCTAGATACCATGTTAGGCCAAAATGACGGTGCACCATTTCGTGTTAATGATCAAGGATTAGTTACCGATAGTGTTTTCTATTCACACGAAATGCCGGAATTTTGGCAGGCCTTTGATTCAATCTCCAATCCTCAAGTAATGGCCCAGGGTACACTGCGAGGAGGAGAGGTCTCCACACCGGATCGAGTCTATTTTACTAACTGGGGAAGTTTAGCCGATTATTTATGGAACTTCGATTTCCAACCTGGACGTGACTATACTCGTAAAGGCGAATTTGAACTTGACAGTGCTATTGCCCTGTTTTGGGATCCAACACCATTACAACCAGGTGAATCGCGAAATTATGTAGCTTACTATGGATTAGGAGGCGTGACAGTTGCCCCCGGTGATCTATCACTCGGTGTTACATCACCCGCTCAGATTACAGCAGATGCTACACATCGACAGAGTTTCCCCATTATCGCGTATATCCAGAATACTGGTAAAGGTGAAGCAAGGGATGTTATAGCGAGTATAAAGCTACCCGTTGGACTGATACTGCTTGAAGGAAATCCAACTAGAAACCTTGGAAACCTCGACGTAGGGGAGACGCTACAAACGAGTTGGCAAGTAATCCCAACAGGTGATTTTAGTGGCACTCTAACCTACGAAGTTGAAGTTGAAGCCATCAACAGCGAGTCCAATCGAGTTAAACGCGACATTGAAATTGTAACACCAGCTAAGTTGCAGATCGATCTCAGGGGTCCGTTTGCGTTGTCCATAGTCAATGAACGGTTAACGCCTGTACCGATAGAGATTACTGCTATAATTCGAAATATCGGAGGATCGCCCGCTCACAGATTAAAACTTACCTTAGATCATCCTATTGGCTTAACATTAGCAGCCGGAGAGCGTTCTCAAAAGTATACCGGTTCTCTCAACGCTGATGAAGAAATAAGTATCAATTGGTACTTAGAACCTACTGGAGTTGCTGGCAACCTTCCTTATTCGTTAAGAGTACGCTCAAGTACGGGAGAGCAGGTCGTCAATAACTTTGTATTGCTCCCTAACTTAAGTGGTAAAGTCTGGTTTGATGCGCCCATTACTTACAGAGAGAATACGATTCATCCAGGTGAGTATTTCTCGGTTACCCTATGGGCAACAAATATCCGCAACTTTCAAAAGGCCACATTGGAACTAGGATTTAACCCAGACGTGGTAGACATCGTTGGGCACTCGTTAGATATAAGCCCAGGTACATTATTTATTGATGATAGTATCCAACCTGCCCGGCCCCTGGCTTGGCAGAGACCTATTGTTGATAATCGTCAAGGAACGGTGAGTGGAATAATCGGGGATCGGGGCGAAGATAAAGTGTTGGCACTAGCCTATGGTTCATTGATAACAATCCACTTTCGGGCTAAGGATGTTGGTAACGCCGAACTCACTATTAACAACCTCAAACTTTATGACAGCTGGGGTCAGATTATTAATGCACAGACATCAGATAGAGAAATAGTGGTTTATCCACGATAAGGAGGACATGATATGACGTTAAATAAAGTTGTTAGTGGTTTTTTAGCCTTTGTACTTGTAATCTGTATGGGGGTACAGCCTGTTTCAGCTCGGTTAAACGATGTTCCTAATGATCATTGGGCTTATCAAGCCGTTGTGTCGTTAGTAAATAAAGGGTATTTAGCCGTTTTTGAAGACGGGACCTTTCAGGGTACCAGATCGGTTGATCGCTATACATTAGCGGTTACACTTGCTCGCATACTCGACGAAATCGAAGCAGGTCGGGTCAGCGGTGTGAGAGATGATGCTACTTTACTGCGTGAGTTAACGACGGAATTCCGTGAAGAACTCGTGCAATGGTATGCACAACAAGAGATAATCGAAGATAAGTTATCACACACGCAACGAGTGGGTGTCGCCACAGAAGATCGGTTAAATCGAATTGTCACTGCTCAAGTTGAGTTGCAAGAAGAAGTCACCAAACTTAAAGCAGACATCGTCAATGATGCAAGAACCATGCAAGCGCAACTCGAGACACATGGCAGCCTGTTAACGTCACATGATGCTGCTTTAGCATCACAAGAGGCTGCTTTAGCATCACAAGAGGCTGGTTTCGCAGAGCATGAAGCTCAGATCTCCAAACTACAATTAGCATTAGACGATGTGGATACACAACTCCGAACACAAGCGAAAACTATTGCAACCTTAGAGAATTGGACAGGTGAAAAAGGAGCTGTTTTGGCAGCTCTTACTCTTGAAGACACACGAGTGAATAGATTAGTAAACCAACTTTTCGAGGAAATTGCTAGCATTACAGAGAAGATGGATGATGTTTCAAATGATATAGATGGCCGATTAGACGTGTTAGCAGAGCAGATAGATGAGCAAGGAATACAATTGGCTAGTGATAAGGATGATGACATTGCGAATTTGCAAGGTCAAATCACAAACCTATTGGGTGCACAAGCTCGTACAGATGGTGAAAGTGTACGCTCGTTTGAACAACTAAAAGTTCAGATCAGTAATTTGTCTACTAGAAATCAAGAAATAGAACAGGACCTTCAGAACTTAGCTGTTCGTTTAGCGCGTGAAACGCAGACTCGTACAGAGGAATCTAACAAATTAGTCCGAGAACTAGCAGCAGAATTAAACTATATGCAGACTCAGATCCAAAATCTCGAAGCGCAGGTAGGTTTCTCAGATGAAGAATTAGCGATATTGATGAAGAGAATCACAGACGAAGTCTCTTCACAGATGAATGCAACATTCCTTCGTGAACAGAGATTAGAACGACAGCTTAAAGAGCTCCAAGAGGATTTTGCTGGATTTAAAACTTCAATGGAAGAAGAGAATAAATCACTAAAAGGCACAGCAACTATTGCTATGGTTGCAGCTGGTCTTGCCATACTCGTTGGATTTATTCGCTAGTTGGAATGAAAAGACAGCTCACATTCACTAGGAACCTGTAATTTTAATATCGAACTTGATATTAAAGGGTAATCTAGTGAAAAATGTGAGCTGTTTTTTTTGCGTAGTTTTCTACCTGATTTCGTTTTTTTGTCCAGTCCGAATAACGAATAATTACGATACGCCGCTAGTGATAATAGCCGCTTAGCATCTATGGAGTTTTTGGTAACGATTATGACTGTTAGTTTTTTTCTTTGCAGGGAAATTAAGTAGCTAGAGAGAATATATAAAGGATAAACAGAAGAACCCAAGTATCTTTATATTTGAAAGGGGAGTTTATAATGGCCGCTACGAAATCTATGGAAAAAGAACGTCAGTTAGTCGTTTTCAGCTTGTACAAAGAAGAATTTGGAGTCGAAATTACTCAAGTTCGCGAAATTATAAAACCACCGAATATTACGCGTTTACCACATGTAAGTGATTACATTGAAGGTGTAACAAACTTACGTGGCGAAGTCATTCCAGTTATTTCATTGCGGAAGCGTTTTGGCGTGGAAGAAGAGGAGACCACTACGCATACACGTATTATAATTGTTGAGATTAATGAGAGTCGTGTTGGATTTATTGTCGATGCAGTTAACGAGGTGCTACGCATACCTGAATCATCCATCGAACCCCCTCCACGTAGTGTAGCAGGATTACGTTCTGACTACTTAAAGGGAGTAGGTAAAGTTGATGATCGTCTGTTAATTTTGTTAGAAGTTAATAAGATCCTTACATCATCGGAACAGATTGAACTCCAATCGGTAGAAAACAAGATAGCTGCAAGTGAAGATCAGAGCGAATAGTGCCGATACAGTTAATACATCGTAGCTTTGTTTAGGAGGTGAGCATTATGGAGGATGTTTTATCACAACAAGAGATAGATCAACTAATTAAGTCTAGTCTCAATTCTTTTGATGAGGACACAGAGGAAGAGGAAGCAAAGGACCAAAATTCTCTCTATGATTTTCGCAAACCGAATAAGTTCTCTAAAGATCATACACGAGCACTTCAGCGAGTCCACGAGCAGTTTTGCCGTACATATTCTGGCTTTATATCCGCTAAGTTACGATCACGGTTAGAGTTGCGGGTTCAAAGTATTGATCAGTTAACCTTTGGAGAATTTGTTCGCTCACTCCCAAACCCATCTGTCATTGCTGTTCTTCATTCTCCAACTCTAGACGGTGATTTAGTCGTACAGCTAACTCCTGATATTGCTTTCATACTCCATGATCGACTATGTGGAGGTCCGGGTCGTCCAATGACTCGAGCACGTAGTCTTAGTGAAATCGAGCTTGCGGTGCTTAAGCGACAAATTTTTGAGGTGCTTAGTAAATTGCTACAAGATGCATGGAAGGAAGTTGGGGATATTGATTTTACTTTAGCCCGTATGGAAAACAATCCTCAATTTTTGCAAATTGCTGTTGATCGCGATGTAGTGGTCTTAGTAACTTTATCTTTCGAAATCAATAAAGTACAAGATATGTTTAATATTTGCATACCGTATCATACATTAGAACCAATAATGAAAAAACTCACACAGCACCGGCTCTTTGATTCGCTACGCCAACCAGAACCAGAGAAACTGGTTCTGCTAAGAGATAAGGTGCGCCAAGCAGTTCTACCCATCGAAGTCGAATTGGGAGAAGCAACTGTAACAGTAGAGGATTTATTAAATTTAGAGATTGGTGATGTCATACCCTTAGAGTGTAATCGGCAAGAAAATTTGGCGATTAAAATCGGCAAATTGACGAAGTTTAAAGGAACACCTGGTAAACTAGGTAAAAAGCTAGGTGTGGTCATCACCTCTATCTGTGAACCACAAGGAGTGGCAGACGATGAGTAATGATTTTCTCAATCAAGACGAAATTGATGCGCTGTTACGCGGTGACGAACCTCTCGATAGCCAATCAAACCAGTCAGAAACTACCATGCCAACTCTATCGGATATGGAAAGCGATACACTGTCTGAAATCGGTACCATTTCGATGGGGTCTGCCTCAACCGCCTTGTCCATGTTAATTAATCGCAAGGTCACTATCACTGTCCCAGAAGTCTATGTGAGCACTGTAAATACTATTAGAGAAAACTATCCGATACCATGCCTTGTGGTCAACGTTGAATACAAGGCGGGCTTACAAGGTGCTAACTTATTAGTAATTAAAGAGCGAGATGCAGCGGTGATTGGCAATTTGATGATGGGTGAGGATGGCAAAAACCCTCCTGAGGAAATAGATGAATTATATTTGAGTGCTGTAACCGAATGCATGAACATGATGATGGGATCGGCTGCAACTTCGATGTCAGACCTTTTTCATTACATGATCGATATTTCTCCACCTGTTACATACCGTAAGGATCTTTCATCTGACAAGTTTAACTTTATTGAAACCGATAAACCAATAGCTGTCATTGCATTTCGGATCGAAATTGAAGAGCTGATAGATAGCGTTATGCTACAGATCATTGATCTAGACTTTGCGAAAGATATGGTGGATCAATTACTTAATCCTCGTGGTGAAGAAACAAGCGAGGAGCCTAAAGTAGACGATACAGCTATTATTAATAAAACTCCCTCGGATGAAGTGACGCCGTCTGATTGGGCCGATCTACAGCAACACATGCATCCAAATACGGACGTTGATGAACTAGACATCCGCGATGCTCTCGGTAATCTTAATGTCGATTTAATTCGTGATATCCCAGTTCGTGTACGTGCAATACTTGGCAAGACAAAAATGTCGATCGAGAATATTCTAAAACTTGGTCCGGGTCATATTATGGAGCTTGAAACAATAGAAGGGGATCCGATTGATGTTTATGCAAATGATACATTAATTGCTCGGGGTGAAGTTGTTGTAGTCGACGAACAATTTGGCATCCGCATCACTGAGATAACGACACCGAGGAATCGAATAAATAGCATACGTTAATATTTACATACAAGAAGGAGGAGGGTTTATTTGGACACATCAGAATTTCGCGACGTATTCGCAGCTGAAGCCAGAGATTATCTGCAGTCTTTAAATGATGACTTGCTAGCTTTAGAAACCACCCCGGATAATCCTAAGATTCTAGATGAAATGTTCCGTGCAGCGCATAGTTTAAAGGGTATGTCTGGAACCATGGGGTTTGAAGCACTAGCAGACTTTACTCACCAGATGGAAAGTGTACTTGATCTATTACGCACAGGAGAAATAGTGGCAAATAAAGAAATTATTAATGTCTTATTCACTGCTATTGATTACTTGGAGCTTCTTTTAGAAAAGACATTGTTAGGTGAGGACGTAACTGCAGTAAATGAAATTGCTAGTACACTAGAAGAAATTATTGTGAATAAAGAACGGTTTATGAGTACGAGTGAGCAGAGCAGTGACCTAACCAGTGAGCAAACGGACGATAAGATTTCTGGCTTAGTTATTCTTGACCCTTTTGACAGGGAAACAGTTGAACAGGGCTATGCCCAAGGGTATGACGCCTTTGAGATTCGCATTCGCTTAAGACCAAAAACACTACTAAAATCAGTGCGAGTCTATACCATCTTCCAAGCATTAGAAAGTATGAGTACTATTATTAAGTGTAAGCCATCTGCCCAAGACTTAGAAGAAGAACGGTTTGATCTTGAATTTAGTTTAGTGGTATTAACGCAAGAAAAATGCGATACCATAGTAAGTATCATTGAGAACGTTTCGGAAGTGGATAATGTACAAGCCCTTGCAATTGATCGATTATCCCCCACGATGGATACTGAAGGTACTGCAGGAAATGTAGATGCTAAAACAGCTACATTGCAACCTATCTCTAAGGCAAACGCAAATGCAAACTCCGAGTTGCAATCAGAAGAACCACCAAAAGAACTACCGATAGCAACCCCAGTTCAGAACCGGGGAGTGTTTGCCGATAAGTTCGTACGCGTAGAGACTGACCGTTTAGATAAACTGATTAACTTGGTTGGTGAACTAGTTATTAGTCGAACTCAAGTCTTAGAAATGGGAAAGTCTATAGAGCAAGCCGAATCGAAGAGTACAATAGTGCAACTAGATCGCATTACAACTGACCTACAATATGCAGCCATGAAGCTACGAATGGTCCCGATAAAGCAAGTTTTTGATCGTTTTTCACGGATGGTAAGAGATTTAGCGCAAGCAACAAATAAGGAAATTCAATTAGAGATGAAAGGAGAGAATACAGAACTTGATCGGTCCCTTGTCAATCAGATTGGAGATCCTCTTGTTCATCTCTTGCGTAATAGCATAGATCATGGAATAGAACAAAAGGATGTGCGTTTAGCAAAAGGTAAAACGGCCCAAGGGCACATTCGCATTGAGGCCAGACACGAAGGTAGCCATGTACTTGTCGAAGTTAGCGACGATGGTCAAGGAGTTAACGTTGAGAAAGTAAGAGCTAAGGCAGTGAAACGTGGTCTGATTTCTGCTAATTCGACGGCTGAACTAACAATGAAAGATGCTATTAGTCTCATATTCGAGCCCGGCTTCAGTACTAGTGATCAAGTTACCGACGTCTCTGGTCGAGGTGTGGGAATGGATGCTGTAAAAGCTAGTGTAGAGATGCTAAGCGGCAGTGTCGAAATGGAATCGAGTGCTGATCGCGGCTCTATGGTAATTATTAAGTTACCTCTTACTCTAGCAATTATCAAAGCCTTACTCGTTGTAACTCATCAGCAGACTTATGCTATTCCTATTTCATCTGTTCGTGAAAATCTATTGGTCAGTCCAGAGCAAATTAAGTCTGTAAATCAGAAAAAGGTTATTGTTCTTCGCAATGAGGTGCTACCACTTCTTGATTTAGCTGAAATTCTCGGATTTTCTCGTTCACAGGTGAGTGAAACGCTTTCAGTCATTATTGTTGAGAGCCATGGAGAAAAAGTTGGTCTTATTGTTGAGGATTTACTGGGTCAGCAAGAAATAGTAATAAAATCCTTAAGTGATTTGCTCGGTGACATACCTGGTATTGCCGGAGCAACGGTCTTAGGAAATGGTCAAGTGGCCCTAATATTAGATAACAGTACATTAATCCAGAAAGAGGAGTGATACCTATGGCAAAAACAGTACTAATTACTGATGATACGGCGTTCATGCGGATGACGTTAAAAAATGTCATTCAAAAAAATGGTTTTGAGGTAGTGGGTGAGGCTGCTGATGGCGAGGACGCTATCGCTAAGTACCAGGAATTTAGACCAGACTTGGTAACCATGGATATCACCATGCCGAAGATGGACGGCATTACAGCGATTAGAGAGATTATGAAGATTGATTCAAACGCCCGAATTATTGTTTGTAGTGCGATGGGCCAAAAGCCAATGGTTATCGATGCTCTTAATGCCGGTGCTAAGGATTTTCTTGTGAAACCCTTTGATGCTGAGCGAGTTATTGAAGCTTTACAGAAGGCTGCTAACTAAGGAGGACAATCATTGGACGCAAAACTTGATTTTTTACAGGAATTAGGAAACATAGGAGCAGGGCATGCCACAACAGCCCTATCCCATTTATTAAACGGGCAACGTTTTGACTTGATTATTCCGGAAGCCCTAATGCTACCGTTTCAAGAAGTTGGAACGTTTATTGGTGGTCATGAGCAGGTAGTAGCAGGAATTTACATTGAAATGAGCGGTGACGCAGTTGGACATATGGCTTTCTTATTACCGCTAGAAAGTGCGGTAAATCTAGTTAATCTCTTAACAGGAGAAGAAAGATCAGAATTAGATGAAATGGGATTATCTGCACTACAGGAAGTGGGCAATATTATGATTGCCTCTTATCTTAATGCATTGAGTGACTTAACGGGGTTACTGTTAATGCCTTCTGTTCCTGGAGTTGCAATAGATATGGCAGGTGCAGTCTGGCAAAGTATTCTAGCTGGTGCTCAAGTAGCTGATACAATTACGCTCATTAAAGCTCAATTCAGCACTAATTCAATTGCCATTGAAGGAAATATAATCTTTTTGCCAAATGAAGACGATTTCCAAAAGATCGCTCGCATTCTTGGTCTGGAGGATTTTTGATGAAAGAATTGTTTGTAAATATGGGCCAGATTAGTATCTTAAAAGACACAGGCATTTTGACAACTATTGGACTAGGTTCTTGTGTTGGCGTTACTTTGTATGATTCGCGTACGAAAGTCGGTGCAATGGCACATGTATTTTTAGCTGCTAGCCGCAAAAATAGAGATCTCAATGCTTTACCTGGTAAGTATGCAGATACAGCAATTCCTGCACTTATTGAACTATGTAAAAAAAGAGGCGCACGTACTGAGAGATTAGTTGCTAAAATTGCTGGTGGAGCTCATCTTTTTCCAAATTTGCCAACCACCACTCTAAGTGTCGGCCAACAAAATATTACAGCCGTAAAGGAGCACCTTGCACTTGTTAAGATTCCAATTACTGGAATTGATGTTGCTGGAAATCATGGTCGTAAAATGCGATTTTATATTGAAACGGGAATTGTAGTGATCACAGCCATTGGCAAAGAATCCAAGGAAATCTGAGGTGATATATGTTGACCATACGTGTGTTCGTTGTAGATGATAGTGCTTTTATGCGGAAGCTTATTACTGACATCATTAGTGAACAACCAGATATGGAAGTAATTGCCACTGCGCGCAACGGTCAAGATGCTCTCAATAAATTGCCAAAACTATCCGTAGATGTGATTACACTAGATGTAGAAATGCCTGTTATGGATGGATTAACTGCTTTACAACAAATTATGACACTTCGTCCGCTGCCTGTAATTATGCTAAGCAGTCTAACAAAGCAAGGCTCTGATATCACAATGAAAGCTCTTTCCCATGGTGCTATCGATTTTCTGCCGAAGCCTTCTGGAGCGATTTCCCTTGATCTGCACAAGATAGCGGACGAGCTAGTAACAAAAATTCGTTCTGCGTACGGAGCAAAAATTCATAGACCGCGGCAGATAGCACCCTCTATACGGATGAAACCACCAATACGATCAAGAGTACAAAGTGATAGTTCATTGAGTACGAACCTCGTTGTGATCGGTTCATCTACAGGGGGTCCTCGTGCTCTTGAGGAAGTTTTTATTCATTTACCCGCCAATCTCAAAGCGGGTATTCTTGTTATTCAGCATATGCCAAAGGGTTTTACTCGCAGTTTTGCTGATCGTCTTAACGGCATCTCGCCCCTGATGGTAAAAGAAGCGACGAATGACGATACTATAATCGATGGGCGTGCACTAGTTGCACCAGGTGATTACCATATGGAAATCACCATGAATAAACAAGTAGCACTCAACCAAGATCCTCCTGTTCAGTATCTTAGACCTGCTGTGGACGTGACAATGTTGTCTGTGCCTAAGGTTTTTGCTGGGAAGAACATAATTGGCGTGATTCTAACTGGAATGGGACGAGATGGAGCTGCAGGAATGGCATGCATTAAAGAGAATGGAGGAATGACCATAGCTCAGGATAAAGCCTCCTCGACGATTTATAGTATGCCTCGAGTTGTTTATGAAGAAGGAAATGCTGACCATGTCGTTTCTATTGATCAAGTAGCCGATCGCATTGTCAATCTGGTAAATAGTCTGTAATAGTCTGTAATAGTGTGGGTGGAGGTGTGATATGGATTATGCCGATTTCAAGGTGGAAGCCAGAAGATTATTGGATATCGACTTAAATTCCTATAAAGAACAACAAATGCAGCGTCGTATTTTGCAATGGATAGCTCGGTACAATCTGCAGGATTATAGCGGACTTATTCGCGAGATTAGTACACGCCCTCAACAAAAAACGAAATTCTACGAATACCTTACTATTAATACATCCCATTTCTACCGGGATGTTAATGTATTTCGTTACCTAGAGGATAACATCCTCCCTGCGATCGCCAAAGGTAATCGACCAAAGCTGTGGAGCGCTGGGTGTTCTATCGGAGCAGAAGTCTATTCTCTAGTGATGATTATGCTTGAAAAAAAACTCAGTTTCAGCCAAATTCTAGCTACTGATATTGATGACGCAGTTTTACAGAAAGCTAAGCAAGGTATCTATGCAGCGAATCAATTAAATTCGTTAGCCAAGCATTTGCTGGATCGGTATTTTGTACTTAACCAAAATCAGTATGTGCTTAGTGATAAAGTGAAACAGCATGTTGTTTTTAGCAAACATAACTTATTAAAAGATAGTTACGAGCGTAATTTCGATCTCATTTTATGTCGCAATGTATTTATCTATTTTACTAATGAAGTACAGGAAGAGCTCATCAGAAACTTTACCCATGCTCTCAAACCTAAAGGTTATTTTGTGGTGGGTTCCGCTGAGCAAGTCATGAATCCGTCCTTGTTTGGTTTATCCCGAGTAAGTTACTGCATTTATCAAAAAGACTAGATTCTAGGGGAGGTAATGTTGTGCCTCAGTCCATTGTGGTAAAAGCAAAGACGACAGAAGAAGCTATTTCGCAGGCCCTCAATAGCTTACAGGTTGATCGCTCAGAAGTCACCATTACGATACTTCGTGAGCCTAGTCGCTATGTACTAGGTCTGCTGGCAGTGTCTGCAGAGGTCCAGGTAACTGTTAATTCCGTTGCGTCTGAGAATACGTCTTCATTACCTCCTAGTGGTTGCGTTTGGGTTGAGGAGGGAGAACTACACTATCTTCCTCCTAAGGAAGGAGATAGTGCGCCAACGTTACTATTTTCCGATCCGATTCGTGTCAAGTACAAAGGAGAAGAAGGCACACAAAGAGTTGTACTCGACGAGGGAACAGACCAGTTAGAAATTCTACTACCTGAGAATCAAGAACCCTATAAGCATATAGACGTTGAGATTAGCAGTGATAGCTTAAGTGCATCTGTTAAAGTTTACCATGAAGAGGGGATTCACTACAGTTTATGCGATTCTCCCAGCACTAAGATTATGCAATTACGTTTAGAGTCAATGCGCATTGATGCACCAAGGGTCACAGAATCAGATATTCAACATAAGCTAGACGTTTCAGGTATTAAATATGGTCTTGACACTAGTGTTATAACAGAAGAGTTATTGAAAGAGCGCTCCTTTGACGTTGTCGTAGCTAAAGCTTTACCACCTACCCCACCGCAGGATAGTTGGATTGAGTATCATTTTGAAGAGAAGCAAGAAACTATTAGAAATGACGAAGAGCGCATAGATCATTACGAGACGCAAGCTTTAGTCACAGTCGATAATGGAGAATTACTAGCGACGAAGCATTTGGGCATACTTGGTCAAGA
>SKJB01000009.1 GCA_007116145.1 Limnochordia bacterium
AAGGTGTCTAAGCTAAAGAAACTCCAAGAATCAGGCGCAATAATCCTGCCACCACCATGGCATGACATCTGTCTGGAATAAGAGACTTATAGATGGCGTAGAACCGCAGACTAGCTATTAGGACTTAGTCAGTAAATGCACCACCTGCATGTAGGATTGCTGGATGGCTGCAGAAATCATCATCGATAATGGAATCTGAAAGGCAAGACGAAGTACCGAGTTGAGACTTTCTGCTATAGTCCTCTCCACTGCTGAATGAATCTATAAGCTGGTCAAAACCAGAAGGTTGATGGCAGGAATCGGATGGTTTTTGTAGAAGAGGATTGGATGAGCAGACAGTGGATCACAGGCATTGGGAGCTAGAGGAAGAGTAGTTAACAGGGTATAATAAAGGGACGATTGAGGTTATAGGCGGATATGTCTAGTCAATACCTAGTTCAGCAATCAAACCTATCAGGTTAAACACTATCTGTTTGGTAGATAGGTTTGATTAGTGGACTGGAAACCACCCTTTATTAGTTGAAGAATTGCTGCGTGGGGGCTGGAGTAAAATAACCCTATTAGAGCTAGACCTTGGAAGAGAGAATTGTAACAGTAGTTAGGAGTTGGCAAAATTGGTTAATAAACATCTGCAGAGAACTATTCTTGAAGTAGTGGATAATCAAGTTAACGCAAATGATCCACCCATTACTAGAATTACACTAGAAAGATTGAGGAAAGCAGGGTATATTGAGCGTGACGCTAAAAAGAAGATCGCTGCTATCCTCCTGGAAGAAATGTACGATGTACTGAAAAAGGAGAAAGAGTTTGACGAAAAACGATATACTAACAAGCTATCAGCTTTAAAGTAGATCTTGCAAGGAAAGAGCCCTGCTAACTACTCAATCAGATATGGGTGTGAGGCATAAAACCATGAAAGCTTAGGAAAATATCAGAGTGACAAACGATGAGGAAGCTTACGAGAGCATGGCGAGATTCACTATGTCTATGATTACGGTGATGATTGGCGTATTTTAGTTATCCTTGAGGAAGTTGTTGAAGACTATCATTATGGCTATCCGACATTTATTGATGGCGCTGAGGTAGCTCCTCCGGAAGATGTCGGTGGTCTTCTTGGTTTTTATGAATTCTTGAAGGTTTATTACGATGAAGGCCACCTTGAAAACAAAGAGATTAGAGATTGGGCACAAGAACTTTATTCCAGTGGACTAAGAGTTTGATCACCCGATTAATCGCAAGAAAGTGTGATAATAATGAAACCAATAACCATTAACGAATACGCTAAAAAGCATATAAAAAACAATCCAAAAGATAAAATCCACGAGGTGAAGGAAATCCTGAAAGCTGTAGTGGAACGAAAAGAGCATGGGTCAACTTGTGGTGTCTGTGGACAACCCATATGGGCACTAGGTTCAGCATTCTCAGGTTTTGATGGTTGTTTTACCTGTATAACCGGAGAAAGTGATGATTCAGAGGATTATGAGGTTTATTAAGATGAAACAATACAATATTGATTTTTTACTCAAGATGACCAAGGACTATCTGGACGGAACGATTGATTCTATAGCCTATGGATTGGATTTTCCCCATGAAGTGGAGACCAGATATAAGAAGATGGTTAGGGAAAACAGGATGATGGCAGAGCTCATTTATGATTGCTTAGTAGAAGACGGGGCGGTTCTTTACCATGAAATGTCTGATGATGAGTTCAAAGCTAGGATCAGGGAGCAATATGAATATGTTGAGGATGTTTATCAAGGCAAAGTCGACCTAATATAGTGGGTTTGTATTGTTAGTAGCACTTATTGAGCTTAAAGGACGATATAGAAAGGAGCCACTTATGGACACTAACCTAATCTTAGATTACATACGAGCAACCACAAACCTGTACGGCATCGTGCCGCTAGAGAAGGTTGTGGAGATTTACAACCAGCAGAATGATGATCAGATTGGAACTGAGGATGTAGAGCCTTACTTAGATAAAAATCTAAGAAAAAACTACGTCTATGCCCATGATGACCATTTTGTTCACGAGACTATTGCAGTTTTTGATGAGTTTGATTTGGTGCTGACCAAAAAGGGTGAGAAGCCATACTATGTCCCGGGGAAGGAGGAGCTCCTCAAATATGCAGATGTTAACTACTACGAAAAGCCGAAGCAGTATTATGATTTAGACTGGTATGTTAAGAAAAACTTATTCCCCAATAATAAAGAAAAAGCGGAGATGCTTTGCTGGAACATTCGGTGGGCATGTGTTGTTGATGGCTCAAACATCCAAGGGATCATTGATCACTTCAATACAGCGGGTGTCAACTTTAAGAATGAGAATCAAGTCAATGAAGTACTGCCATTGGTTATGGATCTGGCCAACAATGTAAGATTGTGGGAGAATAACGGTCATACTCCAAGCGAGATATTTGAGAAGTTTGAGAAACCGAATCTCAGACCACTTCCAGCTGGCAGGTTTCTGGGTATGGGCGATAGACCTAAACTTAGTGTTATTCAAGGTGGCACTAGCGAGAAAATCGGTAGAAACGACCCTTGTCCTTGTGGCAGCGGCAAAAAGTACAAGAAGTGCTGCTTGGGGAAAGAAGAGTAGTACGATTTTTGATGGTATTCGCCAGGCCTTTCGTTACGAATGTATTAAAGAAGAGGTTATCGAATCTTACCTGGAACAGGCAGGGCCTGTTGTATACGGCAAAGCCTACGACAGCGGGCTTATTTTTTCGGTATCAGAGCTTAAACGGAGTTTGCCTTGGCATGAGGAGTCGTTTGATGGGAATACGATGTAAATTAAATTGTACCCCTTGTCAAGGACAAAGTGAAAGTTGAGCTAGAGATTTTATACCTCTTGTGATTGTTCTCACGCTCTCTGAATAATAAGTATCATTTAGCGTCATCGGATTACTCTGTTTTGACCTCATATCTCTTCTTTCCAAGTTCTTCAGGCTTCTTTTCTATAACTGGTACTTGTGGTGGATTTCCAATAGCAATCGGATATTCTCCAGTACATCCTTCTAGCTTCGGAAGGATATCATCCTTCATATGACCGTAGAAGCTCTCCTGTGGTGCATTATCCCAGCAGTTCCCCCTTCTCGATATGGATCTTCGAAGTTCGTTATCCTTCACGATGTCAATGAATTCGTGACTCGTATAATGGGATCCTTGATCGCTATGAATTAGTGTCTCATCTTGTAATGAAACTCCGTGATCCCTGATCAAAGCCTCCACTGTCGCCTTCACAAACTCCACTTCCAGCGATTCGCTAAGTACGTATGACAATAACTGTTTTGTGAATGCATCCAATATCGTGGATAAATACGCAAACGTACCGCCGTAAGGAATGTACGTGATATCCGTTAACAAAACCATTCTCGGACCGTAGCATTCAAACTCTCTCTGAAGCAGGTTATCCGCATAATTACTGGTTCTAATTGCCTTCTGCATACGTCTGTATGGGTTTGCTTTTTTTGTTGGACAGAACAAATTATACTTCTTCATTAGGCGGCGGATTTTCATCCACTGAATCTAACTCGGATTCCATCCAGAATTCTTCTTTAAATTCCTTTGTAAAGAAAATCTGCTGTTCTCTGTTGGTGAATTTGCTTCGTTTTATGTGTGATTACCCTCCATATGTCGTCTATGAGCATACCACACAATCAACTTTCAGCGCTAGCCCCTTTCCACCAAACGGGGTTTCGCTATAAATACACTGTCCACGCTTAATGATTATGGTTGAATTTCATCAAACTTATGCATAACGTTCAGCCTCAAAGAGTAGAATTCCTGCATTAATATTGGCGAATTACGACTTAAGACCGAGATGTTAACCACCTTCAGACTCTACCTGTATTACGCTCTGTGCGATAAAGTATAACTAAAGCGAAATACTGTTGGAAGGTGATCGCATGAAAAACCAAACAATCCAAAGTCTATCATTTCTATTGGGTCAATCAAAAAAGCATTTCCCCCTATTTTTGTTAGCTCTTAGTTGCACTGCCTTACTAGTTGTTGGTAATCTCTCCATCTCTCATATCATGCGCTACGGGGTAGATGCCATAATGGAACAACAAACACAATTTTTTGCTACCTTTGCTTGGAGCTTGTTAGCTTTAGTGGTATTCATTGCCATCATTACATTTTTGGAACGCTTCCTGATCGGACGTTACACTGAGCTAAGTCTTGCTACTCTACGCGAACGACTTATTAATAAAATTAATAACTTGCCAATTGCCTACCTAGATAACCAACACAGCGGGGATCTAACGAGTCGGGTAACAAATGATGTGCATGTAGTTCGGGAATTTGTACTACATCATCTGTTACCTCTGGTGTTTATGCCAGCAATGGCTTTAGCGGCGCTTAGCTACATGCTAACGATGCATTGGCAACTAACACTGATTTCTATCGGCCTAGCTCCCCTCTTAGGAGTACTAGTCTCCCAGGTGGCTAAACCCATGCAAGGAGCGAGCGCTCAGTTACAAACGAGTCTCAGCGAGGTAAATTCTCAAGCTCAAGATACACTAGCTGGTATGCCGGTTGTAAAGGCCTTCGGACTAGAGGAAACTCAACAAATGAAGTATGGAGAAAAGGTACGATTAACACTCGTACATGGGGTGAAACTAGCCAAACAACGCAGCATAATGCAGAGTGTTTCCAACTTAGCTGGCGTTATTCCCTTTTTAGTCTGTTTTGGTTACGGAGGTTATTTGGCCGCTAACGAAGTGATCACCGTCGGAGCGTTAATCGCTTTCATTAACTTGCTTAACCATGTTAGTGGCCCGCTCGAATCGTTACCTCGTTTAATAGGCGAAGCCCATACTGCCGTAGCCGCCTGCCAACGCATTCAGGAAACATTAGCTTTATCCTCTGAACGTGAAACGGGTAGGGACTTCTCGTTAGACCCGGATCCTATCCTTTCATTTAACGATGTAAGTTTTCAGTATAATGATGAGCCTATTTTAAGGAATCTTTCCTTTACTATCCACAAAGGTGAAACAGTGGCAGTAGTTGGTCCAAGTGGTGGTGGAAAATCAACAATCCTTAAGCTTATCTGTGGTTTCTATCCACCCCAAAAAGGAGAAATCTATCTTGGCAACCACAACATCAGCGAGTGGAATTTAACTTTACTAAGAGAGAAAATGGCCCTGGTAACTCAAGAAACCTATCTCTACCCTGGTTCTATCCAAACCAATATCCGATATGGCAAGCTAGAAGCTACTGAACTAGCGATTGCTGAAGCAGCCAGTAAGGCCAACGCTCAAGGCTTTATTACGAGCTTACCCAATGGCTATCAAACCCAGGTAGGCGAAAGAGGAAGCCGCTTATCTGGAGGGCAAAAGCAGCGTATCGCTATTGCTCGAGCGATCATTAAAAACCCTGAAATACTACTACTTGACGAACCCACCTCCGCTCTTGATACTGAGTCCGAATCCTTAGTACAACAAGCTTTAGAGGGCTTCATGCAAGATAAGACCACTCTTGTTATCGCCCATCGATTATCAACGATTAAAAATGCCGATCGGGTTTTAGTGGTGGATCAGGGAGAGATTGTAGAACAAGGTACCCACCAGGAGTTATTAGAGAGACAAGGTGCCTACTATCGATTATATGAAAACCAATTCACACACCAGCAACCAGCTGTATAAGGAGGGGCTCCAATGAAGACCACGCAACTCACTAGACTGTTCCCGGAAATCCAACATAGATTTGTCTATCTACCAACTATGTTAATCCGTTGTATTTCGCCTTTTACAATGAACTTACTCATTGCCACTTTCTTCCTAGTACTATTCGATGCAGCCGCGATCGGAAATCTTGATTTATTATATCGTGGACTATGGCAAACATCACTACTCCTAGGAGTTCTAATCGTTGTCTGGGCTCTCGCTAATTATTACTTTGACGTAAGTGTTTTGCATACCACCGCCAACTTCCGGCGAAAAGTATTTGCTCACATTCAGAGACTACCCTTTGACTACACGCAAGAACACCATAGTGGAGACCTCATATCGCGCTTAACGAATGATATTAAAACTATGGAAGGCGCCTACGGAGAGACACTGCGCGGATTATTAGGGAGTCTAATCGGTGGGGTTGCTTCATTGATCATTATGTTTACCACAAACTGGCAACTAGCCGCCATGGTAAGCGGATTTGGTTTGGTCTGTGTACTGATAAACACCCGTTTCCTAAAGCCCCTGCATGCTAGCAGCACCCAAGTGCAAGCAAATATGGGCAAACTTACAGAAGCATTGTCTGATGTACTAGCAAGTGCATCAGTAACACGTATGTTTGGCTTACAGCATGTCGTTAGCCAAAATTTCCGAGACCAAAATAACCAGGTTCTAAAGAGTGGGACAAAACGTGTGCAAGACAATGCTTTACTCAATAGTATTAATTACATCACAAGCTTCCTAGGCTTTAGTGGAATTATGATTGTTGGAGGTTACTTTGTGCTTCAAGGTTCCGCAAGTTTCGGTGAGACGGTATTTATGGTGCAAATGCAGAATATGGTTAACGGTTTGTTTCAAAATATTGGTAACCAATTAACCCAGCTACAAACCGCTTTCGCTGGTGCTGATCGCATCTATGAGATTCTGGAAACACAAGCAGAACCGATAAAGTACGACATGCTAAACACTACTTCTATGATCGAAGGTGCAGTCGTGCTAGAAAATGTTAGCTTTAGTTATGACAATCGCGAAAATGTATTACAAAATGTAAATATAACCGTACCAACCGGTAGTATTCTAGCACTAGTTGGCAATAGCGGAGGGGGTAAAAGCACAGTTCTCAAACTTTTACTTGGGTTATATCCACCCACCCAAGGAGATATTCAAGTGGAAGAACTAAAATTATCGCAATGCCAATTAGCAGATTTACGAAACAAAATAGCGTATGTACCTCAAGACTCCTATTTGTTCTCTGGCACAATTGCAGAAAACATTCAGTTAGGTAATCCAGGAGCTGGTCAAGAGTTAATAGAGCAGGCGGCAAAAGACGCCTATGCGCATGAGTTTATTATGCAATTACCCAACGGATACCAAACTCTTGTGGGCGAGCGTGGAGCCCATTTATCCGGTGGTCAACGCCAACGCATTTCGATTGCCCGTGCCCTTCTCAAAAATGCACCGATCCTATTACTAGATGAAGCCACATCTGCCTTGGATACCGAGTCTGAAAAAATAGTACAACAAGCTTTACAAAAACTAATGCATGGACGCACTACAATAGTCGTCGCCCATCGGCTTGCAACGATTAAACAGGCTGACAACATTGTGGTTATAGATCATGGACAGATTATGGAACAAGGGACTCATCAGCACCTGTTAGCACTTCCACAAAGCCGATATAAACAATTGTATGAGCTTCAATATAAGCAGACTGTCAGCGTCGCTTAGAAAGCATATAGGGCCTGGCCCCAATAATCGGCAAATTTCTGCAATAGTATATAATTGATTTTCTGCAGATGAAATCGACTTAACAGGCTAAATACCTTTATCTACTCAACCACTAATCAAAGATCAGACTTTGAAATACAATAAAAATGAGTATAATAGGTCCATTTTTCGAAGTTGACGCAGAATTTCGTTACGGATATCGCACCAGTATTCCTGGTCGTCAATTATACAGCCCAGAACTAATGATCGGGATCGCTTCTTACGAATCTCACCTATGGTGCTAGGCCTGGTGAACGGGTGGTCACATTAAAGTGCATAATGGCTGTTGTAACACAATATAAGCGTTAGATCATACCGAATTTCGTAATTTTAGCGTAATTCTAAACCTGTCAAATTCTCTTGTTGACGAATTATACTTGATTTGGTAGCTGGTTCGGTAGGGATCAGACACCGTGTGTTTTTTTCTATGCTTGCTTTTGTACTGGACTTGTTGAAAGCTTAGTAGCTATGTGGTGTGTCGGTGCGATAAGGTCTCTTACCCCGGTACGAGATTCTAATTTTTAAGAATTAGCAGGAATTAACAGTTTGTTGTCGAATCAGTATATTGTTTTGTTTTAGTCCATAAGGGAACATGCATGAAGAGTAAGGCACGATTTTGGGTCTAAACCGTGCTTTACTTGCGTTTAAAAATAAGTAAGTATTTTGGAGCATTGCGAGTTGTATCCATCTCAACCACCAAACTAGACACAGTAAAACTGATTTGCTGTCTAACGAGTTTTGCCTATACACAATACGCGTGAGTACCTGGTTTCCCATACAATAAATTGGAGGTAGAGTATGAACAAAGTAGCCGTAATAGGAACAGGGTTTAGATCTCATTGTGGAAAGAAATGTATACTACAAAAGACTAGCTTTTACCACCGATATAAAAAGTACTGTCGAATAGTGTGAAGTAATATTCATAGCAGGCGGCACACCTCCAGCAGATGATGGTAGTGCCAGGATATGGTGGAAGCTGCGTCCCTAAAGATACACTAGCCTTGGCTGAGATAGGAAAGCAATATGGATCTCCTATTACACTCATTGAACAAACAGTAAAAGCGAATGACTATCAAAAGAAACTGGCAGCGAAAAAAGTAGAAGACGCCTTAGGTGACTTAACTGGTAAGCAATTAGCTATTGTCGGCCTTTCGTTCAACCCAACACAGATGATATGCGCGATATACCAGCCCACCAGCCATTACGATCCTAAACGACCTAGCCCAAAAAGGTAGTGATGCGTTGATTATCATTACCGAATGGAATCAGTTTAGAAATCGGAACAGATTCAGAGAGAAAATATGGCAATATCAAGAAGCAGCCGCTACGAAGGACGGAAAATGGCGGGATCATCTGTGCTGAAAGGATTTGACTATGAAGAACATTGTAGATCTGTATCA
>SKJB01000047.1 GCA_007116145.1 Limnochordia bacterium
CAAGTTTGAGTACATTCCCATCCTTAGTGGTAAGTACCATAAGCTCCGTAAAGTGAGCTAGGGTGTGCAAGTGTACAATCAATTCGGAACTCTCGTCAATTGTGAGGAGGTTATTTGGCGCATCTTATCCAATACATGAATATCCACGCCAAAACTCCTTAGCTTCGCCCAACTAATAGCCTCTTTACTCGACGTTTTGCGTGGAAATTCTGCAATTGCATCCTTTTTGAGGTCGACAGGTACTTTATCATTAGTAAGATACTGCATCTAGCTGGAAATCATCTTTGATATACTCTTCTTCCACCTTTACGACCATTTTTACCGGTAAAGCCACAATAGGTTGGTACCATTGGCTAATCCATCCCATATCTCTGTGAATTGAAAGGGGAACTATTGCTTCGGGCAATCGGTGTAACATTACTCTTCCATCCTTCACTTCTAAGCGACCAGTATACTCGCTACCATCGACTTTGAAAAGGAACTCAATGTATTCGATTCAGGATTATCAGATAAAGGCGTTTTGAAAACAAGCTCGCCGTCAATGGTAACTACAACTTTCTTATTTTCCATTGGTCTTGATAACAATGGAGTAAATAGCATTGCCAGCCCGCCAATTAATAGAACACACAAAATTAGATACATATCCCACTTACTGAATAGATTCATTTCTTTCCTCCATGGCTCTACCATAATTGTTATCTGCGTTGTCGTTTCCATATCCGAGGTTAATTGTAGAGTGGAGATCCTGTTTTTCGTGAGCTAATTTGTGCTAAAATTGGGATCGAATGGGGTACTGATTCTCTGATAACCCTTGCTCTATATAAACCGACACTACGCCGGATCGCCATAGACCTTTGCTCACTAATTCGCTACAGTGGACCCATGATCCTGCTTTGGGGAAAGGGCACAGTCTCGCAACGAGTGTTGCGATAGCGACTACAGATCCTCAGCCATAAGCCATATGTCTATCATCTGTAACAATGGGTATTGCACCACACTAGAAGCGTTTTTTCTACGTACATCCTGCACAGGGATCCCCTCCTGACACAACAATCTCAAAAATGGGTCTTGCTCAATTGAGCGTTACAGGAATGCTCCAAAGTAATAAATCGCACATTACCCAAAAAACAACGCAAGCGACCCTAGGATAGGATCGCTGCTCTTTATGTGAGTATTCTATGAGGTTCGACGCTAATCCTGCCATTTCAAGAAAAATATGGTAATCATTGGATTACAACCAACTGCCGCCACAGCAGACCCGCAGCACCGCATGACGGTCTGCGAGATTAAGGGCTAAACGGCTCTGACGAAAATAGGATTATCAGCAATTAATGCCTTCATTTTATACAAGCAAAGTTTATACTGGTTCGTAGCGTGCAAGAACCACTTTTGGCACTTAACACATGCCAGTTGTTGGTAATTTTTCGTCAAAATTACTAAAAATACCTTTTGATGAGGACAGTTACGATATCCGCAACAGAATTCTGTGCCAACTCCGAAAATCCCCCCTATTATACTTGTTTTCATTATATTTCAGAGCCTGTTCTCAGATTATTGGTTGAGTAAATAGACCGCGTGATACACCACGCCCATATCGTTACATTCTCCGGAGACAGCTACCGTGTGACTCACGCTATGTCTAGAAGAACTAAATAGCCCCATAGGCTACAACCTGGAATTTGATCGATGGAACGAGACATTCGGCGACGCTCTCTGGAGGAGCTATGGCCATGCGAGGCATGTCTATCTTATGATTGGGAAGAAGACCGCTGGTATGCGGTGTGGAATGCAAAGCGTTACGCACTACATTGCGGGCAGAGCCTAGAGTTCTGTATGGGAGGTCGGATGGTCCCATGTCGATTAGAATTAAGCCATGATTGGTACATCATCACTCCAGAAAGTCGTTTTGTGCTGCATTGAAGTGAGCGGTATGCAGTAAATGCCGCCGTATAAATCGCAGATGAACCGGACTTTACTATCTTCCCTGGGATAACCACTAATTTCAAGAAGTACACCATTATCTAAAGGAATCAGGTAATCATGCGCTCTACCGCCGCAGCTAACTGTTTGGGAGGACAACTAGTATGATCATTAGCACAAAAACCATTGACGAGTTTGAGACTGCATACAGGAAGGGATTCACTGAAGAATTCCGAAACTATCTGCTTGCCCAGTACTCAGAGGAACCATTTCCATACGAATTCACCGAACAGGACCTTTGCACAAACATTCGCAATGATATCTTGGCCTATGAAGCTGGCGATCTCGATGTCACTGTGAAGAGCGAGTCAGAACGATGGCAAGAAGAACGTGAGTATTTGCAGAAGCTATTCATCGAAAAAGCCTTCGAAGCACGTGAGCTTGCGGACTATGTGAGCCAGCTTGAACACATGCTACAGGAACATGGTCTTGAGTCCCCTAAGATGGCAACAAGACGAGTGGCCCCCTTTTGACGGATAACTGGTAACATGTGTTTGCATGGCTTCCCTACGGATCGCCGTAGGAAAAAAAGACCTGCAAAACAATCTGCCTCTCAAAACTAGCGTAAGATTGCCCGATAATGCAACTGCTCATTAATTGCCAAACACAGTTTAAGCCACTACCACTAAACGTTTCGATGAGCTCTTTATTGCCCAAATATAGAAGAAATTTATCTAATTCTTGGCTGACAAGACTATTCAAAAATTCTTTGCACTTTTATCTACTTTTTGCTTGCAAAACACAACTTGCCGGATATTGGTAATGGATAGCTTTAACCCATATTGCTTACTGATCGTAGCTAGACAAGCAGCTCCACAATCGGTTATATCGTGTTGTTTTATGCAGTAGTATTTTTTGAGTGGATTCTTGATAGTGGTCACTCCTGTTCTGATAAACTAGATTAACTGCCTGATGCGATGTAGGAATAAAAGACAAGAACACCGCGAATTATATTCGCCTAACGTAAGAAACCACGAGTTTCTTTACTAGCCACAACCTTACTTATTTAGAATAGTCCTGTAGACGAAGTAGACCGCTATTAGACAGGAATTACCATACTATATAGAAAGAAATAAGTAACGATGTCTTCAACTATATTAGTACTGACAGCCCTATCAGGATATCTATGGTCTTCTAATTAACCCTCAAGCATTTGTCTTCCCTCATTCTATAATCGACTTTGTAACCTATGTTGATTGAATACTTCTCATACGTGTATTTGCTCTAGGCCAACAAAAGAATAGATAAATAATGAACAAAATCAAAGATATACTAGACATAGTCAACGAAGTAGGGAGAAACGTCTCAATTGAGTCCATAGTTAAGGCAAGGGGGGTTTTCTCATTGATAATCCACTTAAATTCATAAAAGAAAGCTAAGCCGTTATATATAGCGTGGACTATTATTACTGCATATAATGACTTTAGTTTTAAGTAAATAATAGACAAAAGAAGAGAAGCTATAATGGCATCGAGAAACCGATAACCATGGAGCATTCCAAACATAATAGAAGATATTACAATGGCACTTGTTGTTGTCATCTTTGCTCGTAATACATTAAGAATAACGCCTCTAAAGATAAATTCTTCATAGATCGGAACAACCACTACACCCAGTAAGAAAAGCACTAAATTAATTAGAATCATCTGCAGTGTTAACTCATGACTGTACAAAACTGTAGTACTCTGATCCAATCCTAATATCGACATACTTACCTGAGGAGATATAAATGATGTAAAATACACAAAAGAAGGAAAATAGAAATATGAAAAAGTAATTGCTGGCAGAACACCTAGAAAGTAAGGCAGTTCTTTGCGATCTATAGGGTTATGGCTAATAAACTCAAATAATTTAATCTCTAAATCGTATAGTATGCGGAATATAACTCGAAAGATTAGTAGACAATATATAATCTTAATAATTACAAGCCTTATATGACTATGGTCAACCCTTAAAATAGCTACAATAATATCTCCAACTATCATAGAAATTAGTAAAGCAAACGTCAACTGTAGAAATAAGTGCCGAATCTTGATTAAACGAAATCTATTTATATCCATTGAATTACCTCTCTTTACATTTGTTTGAAAACATAGGAAAATCAAGATAACTGTACTTTATAATTATGCTACTGAGTTATACATAATACTAGGTATAGTAATGAAGCCTGTTCAGTTGTTTCATTTGTACTTAAAATAAATTGGTCTAGTATGTTTTGTTTTGATCAGGTCTTGTACACTGTGTTTTAGAACTATTGTGAAACTTGGTGAGCTTAATTACTGTTGAACAAACAGTAGTAGTATAATATTTAAGTTGTTACAATGTTAGTGTTGGGTAAGTATGAAGAGACCTAATTAAGTTAACCTATAGATCTCTTCACACTTTCAGACATAACCCTTCAATTAACCAACCAACTAACCAATTAGCATGAACCACAAACACTTGGCTCATTTGGCATCCATTGATGATCACACCAGTTATTATGCTCTGGTAGCCAATCTACATTACGAATTGCATCACCAGCGTGTTCTATCGTTGACTTTCCAGTACAGATATACACAATAACATCGAGCAACCACCATTTCCAACCACCGTCAATTGCTTCTAATTCAGTGTTATCTAGACTAATAAATTGTTGCTCATCAAAAAGTAATCTATCCAAATTTGTACACCTCGCTGTTTAGTGTATAATAAAAGTGTAACAAAGTGCAGCCCAAAAGTGTAACGGGCTAAAATGCAAATATCCATTGTAACACCCCTATAAATAATATATCCTTTAGTTTGTCTTATGAACTGAAGGAGGAGAAGGGATGTTAACAATGGACGATATCAAGTATATCAGAAGACTGCATGATGTGGAAGGGTGTTCGATACGTGAAATTATGCGGCGTTCTGGTTATCATTATGAGACAGTTAGAAAGTATGTTGACAAGGAAGACTTTAATGATGCCCCCGCCCCACCCAAGGAGTCTTATTCGCTACTCGATCCGCTTAAACCAATCATTGACGAATGGTTAGAAGGCGATCTGAATGCCCCACGAAAGCAGCGGCACACCGCTAGGAGGATTTATGACCGGCTCAAAGAAGAGCATGGCGATAAACTAGAGGTTAAACTCAGGACTGTCCAGTACTATGTGGCTAGTAAGAAAAAAGAGCTATACACCGAGAAATCTAAAGGGTATATACCCCTAGAACATCCAGCTGGTGAGGCGCAAGTTGATTTTTGCAAGTTCTCCTATTACGATAATGCAAACACAATGAGAGAAGGGCGTAAACTTACAGTATCATTCCCTCAAAGCAATGCAGCATATTGTCAGGTTTTTGAAGGAGAAAATCAAGAATGTCTATTGCAGGGGATCAAAAACATAATTGAGCACACAAGTAAAGTGCCGTATTTGATGGTATTTGATAACCTTTCTGCTGCCGTTTCCCATGTTGGTAGTGGTAAGGAACGCACCTTAACCGATGGTTTTAAGCGATTTATTCAACATTACAAAATTGAAGCAGTGTTTTGCAATGTAGCCGCTGGATGGGAAAAAGGTAATGGAAAGCAGACGATAGTGTAAAGTTATGCTTTCCAAATGCCGTTAGCATGGAATATTTTTGTCATTTACTTTACATTATTAATCCTCTACAGTTGGACTAGGCAGCAATGCCGAAAGCAACGAAGGAGGAGTTTTGATGGAACAAAGTTCGGTAACGTTTGATGATATCACAGAAATGACGGCGTCTTATCTCAAGAAAATGGGTTACCCAGAACCAAGTATTGGACAGTATCGTGCGGCGTGGAATTACTTGAAGGCCTTTATGACTCACCAGCATCAACCCTATTTCACAGCGTCGGTGGCCGAAGCATTTATCTACGACATGATCGGTGAGGGCAAGTTTGAGGACCTCCGGTCTTGGCAAAAACAGATCGCCAGCCGTGTGAATGTTCTCACAGAGTATCTGGAAACAGGGTCCGTCAAGTTTCGACGCCGCAAAATCTTCCGTGAACTAAACGGGCCGCTAGAGATGCGCGAGTACATTGCACATCGAAAGAGCTACGGCATATCTCCCACAACCGAAGACGAATACAGGTACCATCTCAGTCAATTTGCTGTGTATGCTAAAGAACACTGTATAAATTCAATGGAAGAACTGTGTCAACAAACGGTCATCAGTTACGCAAACAGCATGGGTATGGCACTCCCTGGAACTCGGTACAGAAATTTGTCAGTGGTAAAAGGGTATCTTCGCTATCTTTACGACAATAGATTGATCGCTACTGATCTGTCTAGAGCGATTCCAAAATGCAAAAAGGTCCGACAGCCAAAGCTACCGTCCACTTACACTAAAGATGAAGTGGAGGGCCTCATTGGTTCAGTGGATCGAAGCAGTCCAAAAGGCAAACGTGACTATGCGATGATTCTCATTACCGCAAGACTCGGTCTGCGCGCTTCGGATGTATGCGAGCTTGCATTCAGCAATATCCTATGGGAACAAAATTTACTTTCACTTAAGCAGAAAAAGACAAACGAAACAATTGAACTGCCGCTCTTAGCGGAAATAGGAGAGGCGATCATTGATTACCTAAAGTATGGAAGACCAGACTCAGAACTCCCTTACGTGTTTTTGCATGTCAATTCACCCTATGACAGGTTAAATCGCTCTACCCTACACAGCATCATTAGCTTCTACATGAGGCGCACTGGGATTGGACTAGACGGCTCTCGCAAACGCGGCCCCCATGCCTTACGGCACAGTCTAGCAGGCATCCTTCTAGAGAATAAGACGCCGGTACCTGTCATTGCTGAGGTTCTGGGACATTGTAGTACAGAAAGCACACGGCTCTATCTTCGAATTGACATTAACGCGTTAAGGCAATGTGTTCTTAACGTGCCTCCTGTTGACACCTCTTTCTATGGAAGGAGGTCTAATTAATGAGTAAGTTCAACGGCGTTTACGCCAAGCTCCTTGACCAATACATTGCATTCAAGAGAAACCTTGGTTATAAATATGTTGATGCAGAGTGCACCTACGCGCTATTTGACCGTATGACTATAGCGAGCGGGGAGAAAGCGATCGGCATCACAAAAGAATTGGCCGATGATTGGGCAAAAAGGCGACCGAATGAGTCTGACAGCACCTGCTATCGTCGTGTTATGTATTTGATCCACTTCTCTGCTTTTCTCACCGAAATGGGTTATGCATCGTATATACCACCTTATTCTAAGAATTACAAAAGCAATTTCACTCCCCACATCTACACCCACAAGGAGATGAGTTCTATTTTCCTGGCTTGCGACAGACTCGAACAGGGTAGCTATATGGATTCTACAGTCAATGTTCTGCCCGCCATGTTACGCCTGATGTACGGGTCTGGAATCCGCGTAGGTGAGGCCGTGGCTCTCAAGGTTAAGGACGTTAATGTGGCCGACGAGGTTCTCATAGTCTCGGTCGGCAAAAATGGGAAAGAACGACTAGTCCCTTTCTCAACCAGTGTTGCTGATGCGCTTTCTCAGTACAGAGAGTCGTTATCCATAATTCAACAGCCGGGTGATTGTTTTTTTGTCAAACGTAATGGCCGTCCATGCCGTGCAAAAACAATATATGAATGGTTCCGCAAAATTCTGCAGAACGCAGGAATACCGCACGGCGGCCGAGGCAAAGGACCTCGTTTGCACGATGTTCGGCATACATTTTCGGTTCATTCCATGGCTGCTATGGCAGATGCAGGGCTTGACCTATACTACTCGCTACCAGTATTATCAGAATACCTTGGACACCAGTCGCTGGAGGCGACGGACAAGTATGTTAGACTAACTTCAGAGTTGTATCCCAACCTTCTGCATGATGCGGCCACTATATGCTCGTATGCCTTCCCGGAGGTCGATAATCATGACAGCAACTGATTTTTCAAAGCGCTTAACCGAGTTTCTTGCATCTTATCTGCCGGGTGAAAAAGGAGCAAGTATCAATACCATAAACTCGTATCGTGATACTTTTGTTCTTCTTCTGCAATACTTTAAAGTAGAGCGCAACATCCCAGCCGAACGGCTAGTGCTCCAACACATCAATAAAGATGCTGTGACAGATTTTTTGCATTGGATCGAAAACGTGCGAGAATGCAGTCCAGCTACAAGAAATGTACGCTTAGCCGCTATACACTCTTTCTTTCGTTATCTACAATACCGCAATCCCGTTGAGATACACCAATGGCAGGAAGTACTATCCATTCCCGTTAAACGGACTGAAAAACCCACAATAAACTATCTTTCGGTGGAAGCAGTTCGTCTTATTCTAGCTGAACCAGACCTAGCTACACGCAGAGGACGTCGTGATTTAGCCCTATTGGCATTGATGTATGATAGTGGCAGTCGAGTTCAGGAGCTGATAGATTTAAGTCCGTCAATGGTGAGGCTTGATCCACCCTGTACAGTGAAACTCATCGGTAAAGGAAACAAAGCCCGTATCGTTCCCTTACTAGAAGATCAGACGAAGCACCTACGACTCTATATGAAGGAAAATGGTCTTTTAGAGCCCTATGCTAATCTGTATCCTCTTTTTAGCAATAGCAAGCGTGAGAAACTTACGAGAGCGGGAGTGAATTACATTCTCAAGAAATACGCCGACAATGTCAGAATTAAGAACCCGACGCAAATTCCGGATAAGTTGAGCTGTCATTCCATCCGACATTCGTTAGCCGTCCACCTTCTGCAAGCGGGAGTCAATCTCGTATACATACGGGATATCCTTGGGCATGCATCGGTGCAGGTTACGGAAATCTATGCAAAGACTGACTCCAAACTGAAGCGAGAAGCCATCGAACGAGCCTACACTGACAAGACCCCAGAGTCGGTTCCTTCTTGGCTGG
>SKJB01000098.1 GCA_007116145.1 Limnochordia bacterium
AACGTTTCATCTACTAACACAGGTGGGCGGTCGCGCAGGTCGTGATATTAAGCAAGGGAGGGTGATTATTCAGTGTTATGACCCAACCCATTATGCTTTGCAAGCTGTAAAGAACAATGACTACTTAGGGATGTATCGCCAGGAAATTACCTTTCGACGGCAACTTGAGTATCCACCTTTTGGCCATTTGATTCGTATCCTCATTCAAGGGAGCGAGCACGAAAGTGAACAGTATGCGCGGGAAGTGGATAAATACTTGCGAGAGCAATTGCCTACAACAGAGGTGTATGGTGCAGTACCTGCACCTGTTGCGCGTATAAAAGGCAGGTTCCGATGGCATATTTTAATTAAAACAGTGGATGGTATTCATAGTGTGCTCTGGACAATTCCTCAACCAAAGAATAAGGTTAGTGTCTCGATTGACGTAGAACCGCAATTTTTTCTGTAAGAAGTTGGAATAAGCAATGACTACATTCTTGAAGGTATGCTATAATATGGATAAATACTTAAAGAGAGGAGGGACGGATTTGGCTGTCTTAGAAATTGTTAAAGTCGGAAGTGAGCTATTACGACAACAGACAGAAACCGTCCCCAAAGTGACGAAAAAGATAGTAGGTCTCATCGCAGACATGATTGAAACAATGTATGCAGCGGATGGCGTGGGTCTAGCGGCTCCGCAAGTCGGGATACTATTAAAGATTATTGTCGTCGATGTGGGTGAGGGTCCTTTTGCACTAATTAACCCAAGAATCATTAAGGCCGAAGGCGAAGAAATCGATGTTGAAGGATGTCTCAGCGTTCCTGGAAAACAGGGGTACGTGAGACGGGCAGCAAAAGTGTGGGTCGATGCTCTCGATGAAAAAGGTAAGAATGTGCGGATTGAGGCACAAGAGCTATTGGCTCGCGCTCTACAACACGAAATCGATCATCTAAACGGAGTGCTCTATATCGATTTACTCGAGGAAGAAATCCCAGATAATGGTGTTAAAGGAGTGTGATTATATGCGCGCTATTTTTATGGGAACCCCAGAATTTGCAGTACCCTGTCTTCAAACTGTGGCACAGGAGCATGAATTGTTAGGAGTAGTAACCCAACCAGATAGCCGGCAGGGACGGGGACATAAACTCTGCTTTTCTCCCGTGAAACTGCAGGCTTTAAGCTATAATGTCCCAATTCTCCAACCGATTAAGCTCAGAGAAGCAATTACAGTAAATACGATAAAAGACCTACAACCTGAGGTGATTATCGTTGTTGCTTACGGGCAGAAAATACCAAAGATACTATTAGAACTCCCTGCAAAAGGCTGTATTAATGTACACTCATCTTTATTACCTAAATATCGAGGCGCAGCCCCGATTCAATATGCGATACTAAAAGGAGAAAAGGAGACTGGGGTCAGCACCATGTATCTATCCCAACAATGGGATGCAGGTGATATTATCCTGCAGGATAAAGAAGTGATTTATCCTGACGATACAGCGGGCTCGCTTCATGACCGCTTAAGTCTGCGTGGTGCTTGTTTACTAAGTCAGACACTAAAGCAGCTTAGCGCTGGAGTCGCTCCGCGTATTCCTCAAAACCACGAGGCAGCCACGTATGCGTTTAAGTTAACAAAAGAACAAGGTGCGATAGACTGGACGAAAACCGCTGACGAGCTTCAAGACTTTGTGCGAGGAATGAATCCTTGGCCAACTGCGTATACCTATTATAACGAGGAGACAATCAAACTTTGGGAAACAGAAATCTTACGGTCTGAGAGTTCTAAAAATGGACACCCTGGCGAGATTGTCAACATCAATGATCACGGGATTTGCATTGCCACAGGATCCAACGGCACTATCATTGTAAAACAGTTGCAACGTCGTGGATCCCGCAAATTATCGGGCAAGGACTTTGCGAATGGGTTACGGCTGAAAATTGGCGATAGGCTAGGAAAAGTGGACTCTAAATGACACAAACCAACGAAAATCCCAAACTTTTTATCGTACTTTTAATTGTTAGCCTTGGATCCTTCCTCTTGCTAGCTGTAGTCTTATCATTTGTAAGTCAATTTGGCACGTTTGTGCTGATTGGAACTCTAGGAATTGTAACTTTCGGTGGGATATTGCTCCTTGGACTGCTTCTCGCACTGAAACAACATCAGCTTGTCCCTTTTTTTGAAAAGCCTATTTCCCTTATGATCCTGATGCTTTATCCAGTTGCCTTGAAAATTGGTACGCTTGGAGGTAAGGAAAAGGACGAGATTCGAGCATCTTTCATTTCGATTCATAATCGCTTGGCGAAGATCAGAAAAATTACAGCAGATCCTGATAAAATCCTTGTGCTTCTACCTCATTGTCTCCAATGGTCTGACTGTCCACATAAGGTGACAACAGCTGTCACGAATTGTAAAGAATGTGGACGATGCACACTAACAGATTTGCTTGCGTTACAAAGGCAGTATGGATTTCACATATCGGTGGCAACCGGAGGGACCTTAGCTAGGCGTAAGATCCAAGAGTTACGCCCGAAGATAGTAATTGCAGTTGCTTGCGAACGGGACTTAGCAAGTGGTATCCAAGACGTGCAGCAAATTCATGTACTAGGGGTAACTAGTGAACGTCCTTTTGGTCCGTGTTTTAACACTTCCGTGGATTTAGAAGAACTAGAACAGACCGTCTTGCATGTAATTCGCTAATTATTGCTATACTAAAGTAAAGGATGTGTATGCGTAATGTTTTTCTTTGATCCTACGTATGTTTTATTAATTCCTGCCCTGATATTTGCCATGTATGCCCAGCAGAAAGTTGATTCTACCTTTCGCAAATATCTTAACGAACGTATTACATCGAATGCAACTGGAGCCAGTGTTGCCCGCAAGATATTAGATGCCCATGGTCTAACGGATGTGCCTGTAGAAGTTACTCCAGGTAGATTAACGGATCATTACGATCCACGTAAACGAGTATTACGACTCTCTCAAACAGTGTATCAAAGTAGCAGTATAGCTGCTGTTGGTGTGGCAGCTCACGAAGCTGGTCACGCCTTGCAGCATTCTCATAATTATGTACCACTAGGCATTCGTAATAATCTATTTCCCGTGGCAAGTTTTGGTTCAACACTGGCGTTTCCGTTATTCTTTATCGGTTTCTTTCTAGGAACAGAACTCTTTATGCAGTTGGGTATTTGGTTCTTCATAGCAGCTTTACTTTTTCAAGTAGTAACGTTACCAGTGGAGTTTAATGCATCGAGCCGTGCACTACGCCTATTAACTGATGGTGGGTTCGTGACTCAAAGGGAATTGCCAATGGCTAAAGCCGTGCTTAACGCTGCTGCTCTTACTTATGTTGCAGCTGCAGCCATGGCAGCATCTCAGCTGATTCGCTTGTTAATTTTAAGAAATTCACGAAGACGATAAATATCCGGCGGTCAATCCGCTGGGTTTTGAGGTGAAGAGATGAAAACAAACCCACGCGGAGCCGCACTGTTTGGATTATTGAAGGTAGAGAAGGACATATTTATTTCCGAGGCGCTGAATCTAGCTCTAACGCAGTATAATCTTTCGGCTAAAGATCAAAAGCTTATGACCGAGCTTCTGTATGGTACTGTTCGTATGCAAGGCACGCTCGATTACTATCTTAATCAGATAAGTAGCCGAAAGTTAGATACACTTGATTCAACAATGCGCAATGTATTACGATTAGGGGCGTACCAATTAATGTTTCTTGATCGTGTTCCCGCTTCTGCTGCTGTAAATGAGAGTGTTAAGCTTGCACCAGCCAAGAACCGCAAAACGTTGGCTGGATTTATTAATGGTGTGCTTCGAAACCTTGCTCGGCGCCAAGAAAGTATTGAATTTCCTGACTTGCACCATCATCCTGTTGATCATATTGCTGCTAGATATTCACATCCTCAGTGGTTGGTGAGACGCTGGATTTCTCGCTGGGGTGTTCAGGAAACAATAAAACTCTGCCAAGCGAATAACGCGCCACCGCTGATGAGTATTCGAGTTAATACGTTAAAGGTATCCGTTGCTGATCTTAAAGCCCACTATGAAGCTTTAGGTCTCACCGTTCAGCTTGGACAGTTCGCGCCTGATGTTTTAGTGATCGAACAAGGGTTGCGGATAACAGAGGATCCAAAATTTCAAGCAGGTTTTTACTATGTACAAAATGAAAGCTCGGTATTAGTTGGACATGCACTTAGTCCCAAACCAGGTGAGTGTATTTATGATCTCTGTAGTGCTCCAGGAGGAAAAAGCACGCATATAGCTGGTCTTATGAAAAACCAAGGTGATGTATTAGCAATTGATCAAAGTGATGAAAAAATACGATTAATTAAAGAAAATGCAGCTCGCTTGGGGATCACAATTATTCGGCCACTCGTTGCTGATGCTAGTTGCTTACCCAACCTAGCACCAGCTGATCGCGTAGTCGTTGACGCGCCGTGTTCTGGTTTGGGCGTGCTTCGGCATAAACCAGATATTCGCTGGCGAAAAAAACCGCAAGAAATCCTGACGTTAGTTAGCATTCAACGGAGTATTCTAACACAAGCAGCTGATCTAGTAAGACCTGGAGGAACTCTTGTGTATTCCACCTGTTCAACGGAAAGAGAGGAGAACGAAGATAATATATTGTGGTTTTTAGATAACTTTCCAGAATTCCAGATACAAGCGTTACCGAATTGGTTCCCCAATGGAACGCAAACTATGTTACAAATTCTCCCACATCAGCAGAGAATTGATGGTTTTTTTATTTGTCGGTTGGTAAGAAATGGCAAAAAGCAGGACTTTTCTAATTGACGACGAATACGCTAAGAGATGGATCGTTAGAAGGGAGGAAAAAGTTTCAATTATGCGAGTATTAGTTGTGGATAATAATGTTGAGTTATGTAGTATTTTAACGGAATTTTTCGACAGCCAACCAGACATGAACTCTGTAGGTGCGGCCCATGACGGCGAACAAGCATTAACAAAAATTAAGGAATTGACCCCTGACGTGGTGATTCTAGATATCACTATGCCTCACTTAGATGGTATAGGGGTTTTAGAACGATTGAAAAAGCTAAACCTAGAGAAAAGACCAAATATTATCGTGTTGACAGCTTTTGGCAAAGATGATCTAGTCACGCATCTAGGTGAATTAGGGGTAGATTACTTCGTGATTAAACCGTTTAACTTAAATTTGCTAGCAGACCGAGTTCGACAGTTTACAGCTACGCACATTCCCGTTCCTGATCAGATGTCGTTTAAAGAAGTTTCACCAACAGCAGAACGAGATTTTCAAATCCAAGAAGGTGCGACACGCAATGATAATCGAGAGCAAGAGGTTGTCAAGTTTTTACACGAAATGGGAATCCCTCCTCACTTTAAGGGTTTCACATACTTACGAGAAGCTGTAATCATGTGTAATCATGAAGGCTATGTCGGCGGCGCTTTAACAAAGCAGTTGTATCCTGCTCTTGCGCGCAAATATAAAACAACGGTAGGAGGGGTTGAAGCTGCCATTCGCAATTCTGTTGTCACCGCTTGGGAAAACGGAAATCCTGACTATATTCGTGCGCTATGCGGATCGCATCGCGGCCAGCGTATACCCACAAACTCACTGATAATAGCTAAACTTGCTGAGGAAGTGAATGCAGTTACTTGAGTAAATAAACCTTACTACTCCAGCTATTTGCAGTAGTAAGGTTTGTTTGTCACACATTGAAACCTTACTTATTGTAAGCGAAACTGTTGCCAACCGCTTGGACGAAAATGCGGGTTGGCACGAACAGAAGAAACTTCTCCCAGTAGACCTCTTTGATCGACATCTCGCACGACTAACGCTAAACCAATCATATCGCCTTCTTTTGGTGTAACACCTAAAAGGCTCCAGGGTAGATATATTTCTACCACATATCCATGATCATTTACTGCTACAGAATAATTAATCGAACGCAAATTTAAGCGTAAATGCTCATGACCACCATATGCGAATGATGTTAACATTGGATCTCCAAACACATTTTTGGGAGATACAATAAAAATATAGTCTGTTACGCTAGGCTTTGTTCGCCCTTGTGATTTTCCGTTTCCTTGTGCATCTAAATAGATGCTCACATGGTCTCGATCCCCAAAATCTCGTAGCACGCTGTGTTTAGGACCGACAGAGTTATCCTGTACGAAGACAGTGAGGTAGAGAAATTGAGCATCCCAGGCTACTCGGGCATTCGCCGCTAGAGATTCGCTTTGCGACTGCGAGTGGATAAGGGGTACTTGTAGGGTGTTTTGCCAATTGGTAAAGGCAGGAATAGTGGTGCTTTTTGCTTGCGCTTGCCAGCTGGTTAGAAGCAATAAAAAGGCAACTCCAAAGCCGAGCCACAATTTTTTATTCACTATGATTCGCTCCCTTGTAAAACAAAATAAAAAGAGACCATGAATAATGGCCTTTTTCTAATACAGCTACTGTTCTTGATTTTCTTACGCTTTCCTGCTGGGAGTTAGTGGGTTAGGCAAAAATCCTAGGTCTTCTTGATACGGAAACGTAACCGCTTGCCCTGTATCACCCGAGTAATAAATTGCTTTTACGATTTCTAGCGCTTTACGCCCTGCTTTACCATCGATCTCCACTGGGCTTTTCGTTAGTAACGAGGTATAAAACTTAGTTATCTGGGTGCCATGGCTAGCGCCCCAATAGGACTTTCCGAGGAACTGATTATCTTTACTGGGTTGAATAATTTTAGCCGGCTCACCATTGATGCGAATAACTGCTTGATCCGCTTCAATTATTGCTACCCCAAGTTCTCCGTGGATTTCTAATAGTATATCTGCATTATAACTATAACATGTAGTGGCATAGAGACTACCCACTGCTCCGTTTTTAAAACGCAGCGAGGCTTCCACAACATCCTCTACTTCAATGCTCCTGTGCCCTCGGTTAGCTATTGAAGCTTGCAAAGATTCTACATCGCCCATTATCCATTGCATTAAGTCAACAGTATGAATCGATTGATTGATTAAAGCTCCTCCGCCCTCTGTAATCCAAGAACCTCGCCAATCACTGGTATCGTAATAGGCATCATTGCGAAACCAATGAACGGCCATCCGACATCCTAACAGTTTTCCTAATTGACTTGTTTCCACAATGTCTTTTACAACTATAGAAGAGTGATTATATCGGTTCTGAAAGATTACACCTAATGGAACCTGACTATCTTTGGCTGCAGCAATCATAGCATCTGCATCCACTAACTTTGTTGCCATTGGTTTCTCTGTTAATACAGCGATTCCTTTTCGTATTGCTGCTAAAGCAATTTCTACATGCGTATAATGAGACGTACAGATATGTACAGCATCAAGCTCCAAATCCAATACTTGTCTGTAATCAAAGTAATAGGGAACTTGATACATTTTCGCTTTTTCTTTTGCTCGCTCTTGGTCAATATCACAAACCGCGATCAATCTTGCTTGTTTTGAACTGTTAATACTATCAAGGTGTACATTAGAGATACCTCCACAACCAATCACTGCTACTTTTAATACATCCACGCTAAACTCCCTTTCTATTACCAATAATACTAATATATAGGTATGAACTATACCGCATATTATTCGCTTTTCATTGACAAAGTCCTGCCAATTTGTGTATACTAGTATTTGAAATAGCAAGCTGTCGGGGCGTGGCTCAGCTTGGTAGAGCGTCGCGTTCGGGACGCGAAGGTCGCACGTTCAAATCGTGTCGCCCCGACCATGGACCTTAACTAGATGAGTTGTCATCTGGTTTTTTTAATATTGCATTGAGATTTTCCATGGCCAGGATATCGTTGGCAAAACAAAAGAATTTCCGAAGTGTTTTGCGTAATCGGTTTTTATACGAGGATGTTTGGGCACAATGATTAATAAACTGATTAACATCCTCTTCCGTACTATTGGCTAAAAGATACCGAATAAAGCGACTAGCATCCCCTAAATAATATTCTTCGGAGCGAACCCCTGTATCTAATAGATACTCCACATATGCAGTCAAGAAGTGCACCTTGCTGTTCTTGTACACAACAATCACCTCACCCTTAGGGTATCCTGTTTAGTATAAGCTATCCAAGAGAAGAATAGCGAAAGAATGAGGAAACACAAATTTAATAACAAGAGGTACTAGTAATCATGAAAAAATTGGATAAACTACAAATTAATGGGTTAACGTTACCGGAATTAGTACCCTTATTGAGAGAGATGGGCATTGAGACCTACCGTGCAAAGCAAATATTTCAATGGATTCACCAAAAAGGCATTCATAACTTTACGCAAATGCACAATCTACCAAAAAGAGTTATGGTAGAGTTAGAGGATAGATTTACCATTGCCGCAATTACAGTAGGCACGAAACGTTTAAGCTTTGACAAGACAGAAAAGTTTTTGTTTGCACTTATCGATAATCAAACCATCGAAGCAGTTTTCATTCCAGAGGGATCAAGAAATACTGTTTGCGCAAGCTCTCAGGTAGGCTGTGCGATGGCCTGTACGTTCTGTGCTACTGGAGCACAAGGGTATAACCGCAGTCTAAGCGCGGGCGAAATTGCGGCACAGATTGAGTACATCGAAAGGTGTTGTCAGACAGTAAACGCTAGTCATATTACAAATGTAGTCTTTATGGGGATGGGTGAACCGTTAGCGAATTACGACGAATTGCTAAAAGCAATAACGATATTAAATCATCCAGACGGGCTAAATATTGGAATGCGCAAATTTACTATCTCAACCTGTGGAATTGTACCAAAAATCTATCAATTAGCCCAGGATAATGATCAAATTGGCTTAGCGGTCTCCTTACATGCACCAACGGATCGTAAGCGCAGTGCGATAATGCCCATTAACAAAACGTATCCGATCCGTACGTTGATCGAAGCTTGTCGTCACTATACCGAAAAAACCCGTCGACGCATCACCTTCGAATATGCATTAATTCATCAATTTAACGATACATTAGAGGATATCAACGAGCTGAAAATTTTGTTGGGTCAGCTGTTATGTCATGTCAATGTAATCCCAGTTAATCCTGTTAGTGATCACTATATGCGTCCAACAAATGCTCAAGTGGCAGCCTTTGTTAGGCGTTTAACTACTAATAATGTACCAGCAAGTATTCGTCGGGAACGCGGATCTGACATTGAGGCCGCCTGTGGCCAATTACGCCAAGCTACACAGGAGGAGAAGCTATGAAGCTATTCGATCGAATTGAAGGAGCATTGGAAACTGTTTACGAAGGTATCTTTCGCAAAGGTACTCGAACCAAAATTCAGCCTGTAGAGATCGGTCGCTCATTGATGAAAGTTATGGAAGCTCACAAACGTATTAGTATCTCCAAAACCTATGTTCCGAATAGTTATGAGATTTTTCTCCATCCGGACCAGTGGGTAAACTTTCGCGCCATGAGAAATACACTTTCGCAAGAATTAAAAGGAGTTTTGGTCGCAAAAGCAGAAAAGGAAGAATTGAGCTTTATTGGTAATTTGACGATTAACTTTGTTGAGGATGGAGATTTAGACGTAGGGAATGTACGAGTCACTGCCGATTATGAGGAGCAATCGGAGGCTGTAACTGGATTTTTTACGAAGCCAGAGAAACCATCAAGCGCTCCGACTCAAACTCTGATGTTTAGTTCCGATGCACTCATCGTTTCTAGTGCTGGTGTGCTATTATATCAGGAAGAAAATGAGACTAAAAGGGCAAGCTTAGAAAATCCCTTTAGTCTAGGACGTAGTTCGGAATGTGATCTTATACTCAAAGACAATAATGTTAGTCGTGTTCACGCTTGGTTTCGGCTGCAAAATGGCAGTTGGGTCATCCAAGATAACGATAGTACAAATGGAACATTTGTTAATAACGATAGAATCAAAGAGTGTTCACTGCGCGGCGGTGATACCATTCAGATTGGGACCACAATAATCAAATTTGAGGATCATGATCATGAATGATTTTGTACAGCTTATAATCCGGGTTCTGCTTGTGGTTTGGTTATATCGATTTGTTTATCGGATACTCCGAACTATGCTCAAGGAGTTTTAGCTATAAGGGGTGAGGTTGATGAAAATAGGGGTAGCCACAAGCGTAGGGCTTGTTAGAGACCACAATGAAGATGCGTACTGGGTTAGTGATCCTATTTTTGTTGTATGTGATGGGATGGGAGGCCATAATGCGGGTGAAGTCGCATCATCGATTGCTGTCAATGTCATAGAAAACTTTTGCTTTTCGCAACAAGTCTCATTAAGTCAAATACAACAAGCGATTAGCGAGGCACATGAAAAAATAGCGCAGAAGGCAAAAGACAATTCATTAGTTGGGATGGGCACAACGATTACTTTGGGCATAGTCGAGCAAAAAGCAATGGAATCGTGGCTTCATTTAGGACATGTTGGAGATAGTCGAGCGTATGTTCTCCGTCAAGGTCATCTTGTGCAACTTACGCATGATCATTCTGTTGTGGCTGAGTTGGTGCGAAACGGGAACATAACGGAGGGAGAAGCTGTGAATCACCCTCATCGCCATGTGCTCACACAAGCCTTAGGTGTAGGGGAGATTACGAGTGAAACCCAATCGTATCAATTGGAACCCGGTGATTATATTTTATTGTGTACGGATGGACTTTCAAATGTCGTAGCTGATTTCGAAATGGCAAAAGTAATGCAGTCAAATATCCCACAATTAGCGGCCGAAACCTTAATCGATTTAGCCAACAAGCAGGGAGGTCCCGATAACATTACAGTAATAATCATCGGTATCCCATAAGGGGGTAGTCAATGAATGTGCGAATCAGTCAATGGATCGAACTCGGATTATGGTGGGCGGCTTGTTTTTTTTGGTTAATGTATTTTGACAGAGAAGTATCCTGGTGGCAACCAATGAGTTTGTGGTTGTTGTTCTATGGATTGTATCGATTCATATCCCGCGATCGGGCTCCTGCAAACGGTCTATTGCTCGTTGCAACACTCGCAGCGATTGGTTGGTTATTCATGGCCCGCTTAAGTAGCTCGTTAGTCGTGGAATATTGGCAAAGTCACATGATAGCTGGTGGAGTATTTGCCGTTGCGTATACAATAAATTGGTCGAGGTGCCCTTATAAGTACCTCTATGGAACCTTAACCCTACTACTATTGCTGATCACAGGTGTTTTTGGGACCGAAGTAAGTGGTGCTAGGGCTTGGCTCAGCGTTGGCGCACTGCGTTTTCAACCAATAGAAATTGCCCGAGTGTTTTTATTGCTCTTTCTTGCTGGTTTCTTTTTCGATAACCACCAGCTACTACAAGCAAATAAAGGGTGGCCAATTCTGCGCTATTGGGGTCCGATTTTTGTACTTATGACAGGAGTCCTGGTATTTTTAGCCGTACAACGGGATCTAGGTCCTGCACTGTTGTTCTACTGTGTTTTCATTACACTGAGTCTATACACAGCATTCAGTTGGTACTCTGTTGGATTGTATGTACTCGCTAGCGGGTTTGGTGTAGTATTTGCATGGTTTGAGTTTGGTCATTTTCGCCAAAGGATTTGGATCTGGTTAGATCCCTGGGTTCACCAACATCATGCAGGATATCAAGTTTTACAAGGTCTTTTTAGCCTTAATGCAGGAGGTTTATTTGGAACTGGCCTTACGTTTGGAGCTGGTGCATTGATTCCAGCCGTACACACAGATTACATTTTTGCTCTCATTGGTGAAGAATTTGGATTATTAGGTGCGAGTATGGTTTTATTACTGTATTTTATGCTGTTATTCTGGGGTCTAACGATAGCAAAACATCAAGATGGACAAGACCAATTGTTAGCTGTTGGGATTGTAGCTCTATGGGGATTTCAAGTGTTTTTAGTTGTTGCGGGCAACTTAAAAATTCTACCTTTAACGGGTATGACACTCCCATTTTTAAGTTATGGGGGTAGTTCACAAATCGCTAATATGTGGTTGTTAGGGATCCTCATTAGCTTAGGAGGTCAACAACGACATGAGTGACCCTAAACGCAATCTCCACAGATTTTTTTGGGTGTTTACGCTCTTATTTAGCATTCTCTGGATCGGACTTGTGTATTGGCAAGTTTTGCGATTTGATTTAGCCAAACATCCAGCCAATCCTCGTACGTATACAATGTATAGTGCAAAACGTGGTTCAATATTGGATCGTAAGGGACGACCACTTGCGGCAAGTCAGGAAGTGGGTAATGTTTTTCATCGAGTATATGGGAATCCATTGAGTTTGTCGCATGTTATCGGCTATTTTCATCCTCGCTTCGGGATGACACGGCTAGAGAAATCGTTACATACCTCACTTGCCCGTGGACACGATATTCTACTAACTATCGATTGGCAGATTCAACAGGTCGCACAAGATCAACTCGGAGATAGCGTAGGCGCAATTGTGGTATTACAGCCGAAAACAGGACAAGTTTTAGCCCTGGTTTCCACACCATTTTTAGATGCGAATAATCTGGCAACGAATTGGCTTGCGTATTTAGAGGACGAATCGAGTCCTTTTTTGAATAGGGCTACTCACGGATTGTATCCACCTGGATCGGTAATAAAGCCACTCTTATTGGCAGCTGGCTATCAAGAGGATGTCGTTCGGGCAAACACCGTGTTTAGCGATTCCGGAAGCATCACTTTTGACTCTCAGACCATTCGTAATTTTGGAAATAAGAGTCTGGGACGTATTACGGCAGAGGAAGCATTAGCGCTATCTGCAAATGTTTTCTTTGCGGATCTTGCTGTTCGCTTGGGGCCGCGTGTGCAAGAATATTACCGTAAGTTTAGTTTGGGTACACCATGGGATCTCGGCATTCAGAGTAACGCTGGAAATATTCCGTCTACTAAGCAATCTCCATTTGGTTTTGCACAATTAGGAATCGGTCAGGGTGAACTCTTAGTAACTCCGTTACAAATGGCTGTAGCCATTGCTACAATTGCTAATGGAGGAGTTAGGATGGAACCATACCTGGTTCGAGAAATCCAAGGTTCTTGGTTAGGACCGAGAATTCATCGCCCACAGGCTCATCGCCAGGTTGTATCGCAATACACAGCCGCTTTAGTTCGCCACGCTATGCTATTAGCTGTAGAACAGGGGACGGCTAAAGCGGCGAAGATACATAACGTCCAGGTCGCAGGGAAAACAGGTACGGCACAAAATCCACATGGAGCCGATCATTCTTGGTTTGTTGGATTTGCCCCTGCCACTGCTCCACAATTTGCTATAGCGGTTCTCGTGGAGCACGGTGGTCTTGGAAGTCTTAGAGCGACGCCGATGGCTAAACAAGTCCTACAAAAAGCCCTAGATGGCATGGAAGAAAGGTTGATACCATGATCGGGGAATTACTTTTAAATAGATATGAAATTTTAGAGAAGATTGGTGACGGCGGGATGGCCTTGGTTTTTAAGGCGAAAGACACCCTGCTTAATAGACATGTCGCAGTGAAGGTTTTAAGAGAGCAGTTTGCATCTGATCGAGAATTTATTGAGCGATTTCGGCAAGAAGCCCAAGCAGCAGCTAGTCTCTCGCACGCAAATGTTGTAAATATATATGATGTGGGTCAAACACAAACTACCCACTTTATTGTGATGGAATATATTCAAGGCAAAAACTTAAGTCAGATAATTAAAGAAGAAGGGCCAGTGGAAGAGTCCTTTGCTATTGAAGTAGGCATTCAGATCGGTCATGCTTTATCTCATGCTCATCAACACCACATTGTTCATCGAGATATTAAACCCCATAATATTCTCATAACCAAGGATAAGCGGGTAAAGGTGACCGACTTTGGGATAGCAGCAGTTTCCTCGGTAAATATCACCCAAACTGGAATGGTATTAGGATCTGTTCATTATTTTTCTCCTGAGCAAGCGCGCGGGACAAAGGTTGATCATCAATCCGATCTTTATTCATTAGGAATTGTGATGTATGAAATGTTAGTGGGTAAGGTTCCTTTTCGCGGAGATACACCCATCAGTATTGCCTTAAAGCAGTTACAAGACGATCCTATACCACTACGTCAATTAAAGCCTGCCATTAGTGAAGAGGTGGAACGTATAGTTCTCACTCTGTTAGCCAAAAAGGCCGTTGATAGGTACTCATCGGCTACGCAAGTAATTAGCGCCTTACATAATGTGAAACAGCATAGTTCAACGCATTTTGCATCTGAACAGACACAGAAGTTACCGGTTTTTACCGCTAAAGAAGAGGTGGACGATATCGTGCCTGCAAAAAGTACCAAAAAGAAAAAGAAGAAACGAAGTTTGTATCCGATACTAATTATTTTTATTCTCTTATTTGGTCTTCTCTGGGCTACGCAACAAATTCTCCCTAGATTATTATTTCCGCAGGAGGTTGAAGTGCCTAATATCGTTGGTCTACATCGCGATGCTGCGCAAGAGCTCTTACGGCAAAACGACTTAATTTTTGGGGTGGATCGCGAAGTGTTCGACAACGAAATACCTAGCAATCACATTATCAGTCAAGAACCAGCAGCCAATCGAATGGTTAAGCAGAATCGCACAGTGCTTGTGCGCCTTAGCCAAGGGCCAGAATTTATAGATATGCCCAGTGTTGAAGGACTTTCTCTCCGTGAAGCAAAGCTTAACCTCACACAGGCTGGTTTTACGATTGGAGAGGAAGAAGCAACCTTTGATCCAGAGGTTGCGATTAATACTGTGATAAGTCAAGAACCCGCGCCTGGTCAACGTGTGAAAAAGGGGATCCCTGTTAATCTTGGAGTGAGTAAAGGAACCGATGTGCAACTTGTGATTGCTTTACCTGATTTTCGGGGGCAAAACGTGGAGAGTGCGAAGGAGCAATTAACCAGTTTAAAGTTAACATTGGGTAATGCTTATCCTGAGTATAGTACGACTGTACCTCAGGGTCAAATTATTGAGCAGAACCCAGCAGTCGGTACTACTGTGGAAGTGGGTTGGGCTATTGATTTTGTTTATTCGCAAGGCCTCCCAGGAGGCACTCCTTCGCCAATAGCACCCGAAGACAATATGCTAGGACGGTGGACATCGGATGGAACTTGGCGAAGTGCAGAAGTACGAATTAGTGTCCCAGAAGGGCCAACTCAGGAGGTTGCTATATTGGTAGTTGATGATTTCGGAGCAAGAGAAGTTTATCGTGAAACTCATAGTGGAGGATCTTCTTTTCATACTACTGTTCAGGGTCGTGGTGATGGAGCAAGGATTCAGGTGTACATCGGTGGACGAATGTTTCTGGACAGACAATTTAAGGATCTTGATTGATGGGTGATCAAGGAATAATTATTCGCGGAATCGGTGGGTTTTATGATGTTCAAACAACGCCTAACCAAATTATTCGCTGTACACTAAGAGGGAAGCTCCGCCTTGATAAAAAACGAGTAGTTGTAGGCGATAGGGTGGTTATTTCTAGTACGGAAGGAGTGATCGAAAGATTACTTCCACGACACAATGAGCTTGTAAGACCTGCCATCGCTAATATCGATCAAGTTGTTGTGGTAATGGCACTTGCCCAACCAACTCCAAACCTGACCTTACTAGATTCTATTTTGGTGTTAGCCAGTAATCATCAGCTCGATAAAATTATCTGTTTTAACAAAGAGGATTTAACAGATGAGAAGCAATCAATCGTCGATATATACAAAACTATCGGTTATACAGTGCTTGTGACTAGTACGAAGGAAATGCACAGTATTGATACACTGCGCGATCGGTTAGCGGGCAAAATTACCACCTTTGCAGGTCCTTCAGGCGTAGGAAAATCTTCCTTGTTAAACGTAATTCAGCCAGGTTTAGGATTAGTCGTAGGGACTATAAGTGAGAAGCTTAAACGGGGTAAGCATACAACGCGGCAAGTGGAATTAATTCCTTTGGAGTCAGGTGGCCTTGTTGCAGACACCCCAGGATTTTCCCAGCTTGGACTAGAAAAGATATCGGGAAGTGATGTGCAGATGCATTTTCCAGAAATCTGGGAAACAGCGGCTGATTGTCAGTATCGAGGCTGTATGCATCACAAAGAACCGAATTGTGCCGTAAAAAAAGCACTACGTCACGGCACCATTGTTCCAAGCCGTTATGAGCATTATCTTACCTTAGTAGCAGAAGCTTGTAAGCAAAAGCATTATTAGAGGAGGAGATTATGAAGCAACCGACAGCGATTTGCCCATCTATTCTTGCCGCTGACTTTAGCGAGCTAGGAAAGGAATTAGATAGGATTTCCCATGCTGATGCCATTCACATTGATATTATGGATGGTCATTTTGTACCCAATATCAGCTTTGGACCAATGTTAGCCTACGCAGTACGTAAAACGACAAATACCCCATTAGATATCCATTTAATGGTGACCGAACCAGAAGCTGTTATTATGCAACTAGCACCACTAAAACCTGAATATATAACCGTTCACTATGAATCTTGTGTGCATTTGCAGCGGGTAGTATCAGCTATTCGCGCAAATGGGTCTAAGGCAGGAGTAGCTCTTAACCCTCATACCCCAATTGAAGGGATAAAATATCTACTTGCAGATATTGATTTGATTTTGGTTATGAGCGTCAATCCAGGATACGGCGGTCAACAATTTATTTCTAGCATGTTGACGAAAATTGCCGATGTACACCAAATGATTCAAGGTAGAAATATTCGCCTCCAAGTGGATGGGGGGGTTACGCAAGATAATGTTGGTCGCATTGTACAAGCAGGTGCTGATATGATTGTAGCAGGATCGGCAATATTTACTGCTGAGCATGCGAATAACTATATAGATACGATGCGAAAAACCACAAGCTAGAGGCACTTAGTGTGCCTCGTTTTGCTTGTGGTTTTTTACTAACGTAATTTTAATGTTAAAAAATTAGTAATTTATACTTGACATATTTGAAAATTTGATCTAAAATTAGGTTAAAGATACTGAATGATATTAAGTTTACCAAAAGGATGTATAGTCTGGCAATGAAAGGAGAGGTGTATCGTATCTTACAGTAAATGGTCTGTCTGGCGTAACAGACCAAGATCTCATAGAATTACCACAAAAATAAGACTATTTCCCTTGGGCATGGATGCGATTGAACTAGCACATTGTTAGTTATGGACCACATATAAACAAAGCCTAGTGGTGCTTACCCAAAATCTACTTAGACTCCAAGTAACATCATCCACTAGATCTGTTTAGCAAAAATACAAGCCACTTACATCCCTTTTGGTAATTTACAGAAGGGATTTTGCTTTTGATGACGAATAGAGTAGTTAAGAACATAATAGTGTAACCGCTAGGGGAGCTAGTAGCTGAGATTGGTGTAATGCCAAGACCCTTAGAACCTGTTGGATAATTCCAACGTAGGAAAGCGGTCGGACAGCGGAAAATAGAAGCTGTGGACGACCGGTGCCACAGTTATTTTTGTGCTGTTTTTTATTTCAAAAAAAGGAGATATGGTAAAGATGAGGAGTACAAAACTTTTGATTATGATTGAGGTTTCATTATGTGTGGCTTTAGCTATGGTTTTCGCGCAGTTTAAGTTATGGCAAATGCCAAATGGGGGATCGGTTACATTACAAATGGTACCGATTTTTGTCCTCGCTTTGCGACGAGGAGGAAAGGCGAGTCTCACCGCTGGACTCGTTTTTGGAATCTTACGTATGATGCTTAGTTCGCATGTGTATTATCCGCTCCAGGGATTATTAGACTATCCAATTGCCTTTGCTTTGGTCGGTGTAAGTGGTTTTTTTGTCAAATCTCCAAAGATTGGTATGGGACTTGGTGTAACGTTACGTTTTATTGCCCACGTAGTCGCTGGGAAAGTTTTTTTTGGTCACTATGCACCAGAAGGAATGAACCAATGGTGGTATACACTTACCTATAATGCTACTCATCTGATTCCTGAAATTATTTTGACATTAATTGTTATAGGTATCTTGATGAATCGGAGGGATTTATTTGAGCTACAAGGACAAGCAACGAAGATGGGATAAGGCACTCATCATTGGCCTAGGGGACGATGTTCCGGTCGATCATCCTCCTATTAGTGGCAATACGTTAATTGTTTGTGCCGATGGAGGGAGTACATGGGCGAAACAATGGGGACTTACTCCACACTTAATCCTAGGAGATTTTGATTCACAATCCACAAATGATTATCAATATTGGGACTCTAAAGGGGTTTCCTTTCAGTCATATCCACCTGAAAAGGATCAAACTGATCTTGAGCTGGCTATCGACTATTGTCTGAGTCTAGGAATACGAGATATCATTATGGTAGGGGTGTGGGGAGGAAGAATCGATCATTCTCTTGGAAATTTAGAGCTTTTGTATCGACTCGGTACGCAGAATATCCAAGCGAGTATTGAAACCAAACAAGCATCATTGAAGCTTGTTTGCAGCTGTTTAGCACTTACAGTAACAGTAGGGTCTCTTATCTCATTGATTCCTTTGACCTCTAAGGTGTCTAAAGTGACCACTACAGGGCTATACTATCCATTAGATAGAGCAACCTTAGTTAAGGGAAATACACTTGGTATCAGCAATAAAGCAGTCGAGGAAGAAGTTAGTATTTCCTCTGGTGAGGGAATTTTATTAGTAATTGCAACGAAGCCATGACAATTTAGAGACAAATTTAGACATAAAAAACCCCAAGCTTTCGTGCTTGGGGTTACATTTATCGAAGGGGCTAAATGGCTCGTTCAATCTTATTGCCCTTCAAACATCTCGTACATACATAGGCCCTTCTTGAACTTCCTTTAATCAAAACCTTAATTTTTTGTAAGTTTGGTTTCCATGTACGACGAGTTTTATTCATAGCGTGACTTCGTTGATTACCTGTTTGAGTGTGTTTATCACAAACAATGCACCTTCTAGCCATAAATCTTACCCCCTTTAACCATCAATTCCTTTACCGTTATTTATTGTAGCATACCCCAAATATCTTTGCAAGGGAAAAATACTTTACATTTTCATGCTAAACAGATAAAATTAGGATAAGTACAATGGATAAGTACAAAATGGATAAATACGGTTATAATATATAACTACAAAAAAAGGAGGGAAAAGCATGACCCAAAAAATCCATTCAGAGTTAGGTAGTATCAATATTAGCGAGGATGTAATCGCCATAGTTTGTGGTGTAGCAGCCATGGAGTGCTATGGACTTGTGGGTATGGCACCACGTAATGTGCAAGAAGGTATCTCTGACCTATTACGGAAAGATCATTTTGAACGAGGCGTAGATATCCAATTTAATGAAGATAGCATTAGTGTCACCCTATATATTGTCGTGCAATACGGGGTTAAGATTTCTGAGGTAGCCCGAAATGTACAAGAGCGAGTGAAATATGCAATAGAAGATCAGTTAGGTCTTCAAGTAGAAAGTATCGGTGTGCGTGTACAAGGTGTACGTGTTACCGATGTAAAACGAAAGTGACCGGGAGGACTGGCATTGCAAGTTATAACAGGATCTGACCTAAAAATAATGGTTTCCGCAGCTGCGGAAAGTTTACACAATGAACGAGATCGCATCAATGCTCTTAATGTTTTCCCCGTTCCAGACGGTGATACGGGCACGAATATGGCGTTAACACTAAAGGCTGCATTAAAGGAGCTTGACTCATTAGAGGATGCACCCATACACAGAATTGCTGCTGCAGTAGCAAGAGGTTCGTTGATGGGAGCACGTGGTAACAGTGGAGTTATACTATCACAATTCTTTAGAGGTTTTAGCGATGGCTTAGCAAAGATTGATCAAGCTACGGGATCGGATGTGGCCAGAGCATTTGTGCAAGCGTCGGAGACCACGTATAAAGCAGTAATGAAGCCTGTAGAGGGCACAATACTAACCGTTGGCAAGGCGATTGCTGACGCTTGTACAGCAGCCGTGACAAATGGGGATCATAGTGCGGAGAATGTATGGCAAATCGGACTAGATGCAGGCAAAGTATCCTTAGCGGATACTCCAAATATTTTGCCCATACTCAAGCAAGCAGGTGTAGTCGATGCTGGCGGAGAAGGACTTATAGTTGCCCTTGAGGGTGCACTAAGAGCCTTTAGAGGAGAAGTTCCACTGCTGATTACTGGTGCTGAAGACGAACAGGAACGAGGAAAAGAGAACAATGTAGTTGAGGTGCATAATGAAGGGATTAGTCGTATTGAGGGGAAATTAGTCAACAAGTATTGTACAGAGTTTTTAATTAAGGGCACTGACTTACAAGTTGACCACATTCGCAACTCTTTAGAATCAAAAGGCGATTCCATGCTTGTCGTGGGCGAGTCATACTTAGTCAAGGTTCATATTCATACTGATCATCCAGGACAGGTTTTAGATTTTTGCGGCAAACTTGGTGATTTAGATGATATAAAAATAGATAACATGAAAATGCAAAATGAGAATATCACACTAGAGACGGACAATGTAATTAATTTCCCATCAGGTATCCAAAATGTCGAGATGGAACCTCCGAAAGCGATTGGTATTGTTGCAGTCGTTCCCGGTCAGGGTCTAGCGGATATTTTCGTCAGCTTAGGTGTTGACAAAATTGTTGCTGGTGGGCAAACAATGAATCCTAGTACAGCTGAATTGGTTAAAGCTGTCGAGGGAGTAAATGCAGAGGCGGTTATTATCTTACCTAATAATAAAAACGTTATTTTTTCTGCGCAGCAAGTTAATGACCTCGTTGATAAGAAAGTTGAAGTGGTAGCTACACGCACAATTCCACAAGGTATAGGTGGATTGATGAATTTTACAGATGAGGAACCTCTAGAGACAAATGTAACGGACATGGAGAAAGGAGTAAAGCAAGTAAAAACTGGAGAAGTGACGTATGCTGTACGTTCTACCATTGCCGGTGATTTACAAATTGAAGAACAAGATATCATTGGTTTAGTTGAAGGCAAAATTGCCATAGCTGGTCAAAGTGTCGATCAAGTTTCACTCGATTTGCTGAAGACAATGGTTGATGAAGATTCTTCCATTATTAGTATTTATGCTGGCGATAATCGTACCCAAAGGGAGTCTGAGAGCTTTCATTCTCAGGTGCAGACCGCATTTCCTGATCTAGACGTTGAGCTATATCAAGGTGGTCAACCCCTATATTATTATATATTATCCGTAGAATGACAAGGAGGTTTGGCCCAATGCCAAGAGTTCATGTGGTAACAGATAGTGGTAGTGATTTATCCAAGGAAATCCGCGATACGTACAATATTCACGTTGTCCCTTTGAGCATCCAGTTTGGTGATGAGATTTATCGCGATGGTGTGGATATGCATGAAGAAACCTTTTATCAACGCTTAACGGAAGGAAGTGTTCTTCCGAGTACATGCCAACCATCACCCGCTGATTTTGTTAAATGCTATAAAGAAATCGCAGAACCTGGTGATACAATTATATCTGTCCACTTAAGTAGTAAGCTTAGTGGTACATATCAATCGGCATTTTTGGCGACAACTATGATAGATAATCTAGATATTGTCGTATTAGATACTAAGTCTGCTTCTATCGGCATTGGGCTAGTTGCCATCGCCGTCGCTGAAGCCGTGCAAAAAGGGGCAACCAAAGATGAAGCAGTAGCCCTTGCTCATAAAGTGATTAACGAAATGGGTGTTTACTTTGTCGTTGATACCCTGGAGTATTTAAAAAAGAATGGTCGGATTGGTGCAGCTCAGGCCATGGTTGGTGCTCTGCTTAATATTAAGCCTATTCTGACCTTAGTTGAGGGAGTTGTAACTCCATTCGATAAAGTGCGTGGTAAGGCTAAAGCTTTAAAAGGCATTCAAGATATCATTGCTGAGTATTCGGCTAAACATCCAGGTCAAGCCTTGCGCATTGGAATCACGCATGCAAACAGCTATGCAGATGCGAAAAAATTTAGTGATGAAATAGCGAAAACTATCGATGTACACGAACTAATAATATCTTATATAGGCCCCACCATTGGTGTCCATGTCGGCCCCGGCACCATCGCTGTATTATTCTACCCAATGGACTAAAATCTTACCACCCCTGGGAGCCATCCTGGGGGTGATTTTTGGTGAGGTGCTAATGTGCTCGATCAACCTGTTACCGCGTTACCCGGCGTAGGTGTGGAAAAAGCAAAAATTTTGGCAAAACTCGATCTTTACTCTGTCCGTGATGTTTTATTTGGATATCCTCGTTCGTATAAAGATTACTCAAAGATATACACCGCAGACCATGCAAGGCAGGGTATGGAGGGTCTTTTTACTGGAACCGTGGTAAATCTGCGCGAGCAGCTCTTAAACCAGAACAAACGCCTTATTCAAGCACAAATCCAGGGAAATACACAATCGCTCACTGTTAGCTGGTTTCAGGTTATGCGCGGTCGCGGGACAAGTTACTTATATCGCCAATTGAGTAAAGTTGATCAAATTTGGATCTATGGTCAGATCAAAGAAGGTCCGTATAGTTGGGAATTGACGAGTGGAGAATGGCACACAAAACAACCGAAGCATTTAGGTCTTGTTCCTGTCTATCCCTTAGTATCTGGCATTACAAATACGATGCGACTGCAGTGGATTGATTTCGCCTTAAAATATCTGGATCAAATCTATGAGTGTTTGCCCAAGCAGTTACTTGCTGAGTTCTACCCGCGGACTAAAGCAATTCATGCGATTCATTTTCCAACAGATGACGGGGAATTATTAGAGGCGCGAAAGCGTCTCATATTTGAAGAATTCTTTCTCTTTCATCTGAGTCTAGGTAAACAAGAAGAACAAAAAAATGCCATTCAACACAAGCCCGATGGCAAGTGTTTAGAGCAATACTTTAACACGTTGCCCTTTACCTTAACCGCAGGACAACTTCAAGCGATTTGTGATGTACGTGCGGACATGGAAGCACCTATCCAGATGCGCAGACTCATCCAAGGTGATGTGGGTTCTGGTAAAACGGTGATCGCAGAATATGCCACACTCAAAGCAGTAGATAGTGGAGGACAAGTAGCGTTTTTGGTTCCTACAGAAGTGTTAGCACGGCAAATGTGGACAAGGTTGCGTGAGAGATTTAGCTCTTTCGGTATTGAAGTGGAATTATTGGTCGGTAAGGATACCACTAAACACCAAAAAAAAATACTTTCTGGTTTAGCACAGGGTACCATAGCAGTGGTTGTTGGTACACATGCGCTAATAGCAGACCGGGTAGTTTTTGCAAATTTGACGTTAGCGATTGTTGATGAACAGCATCGTTTTGGAGTCCGCCAACGAATCGCTTTAAGCGATAAGGGTAATGCAGATCTACTAGTAATGAGTGCAACTCCAATTCCCCGTTCACTTGCATTAACGTTATATGGAGACTTAAACAATACAATTATCCGCGATTTGCCCGCGGGCCGTCGCATTGTGGACACCCGGTTGATTCATCCGAGTAAACGTCAGGATGTATATCGTTTCCTCGTTGGGCGTGTAGAAGAAAAGGAGCAAGGATTTGTTGTTTTTGCACTCGTTGAAGAGTCAGACAAACTCGATTTAAAAGCGGCCGTTACCGAAATGGAGGTTTTGTCGGCAGGACCTCTTTCGTCGATTCGTGTCGGACTCGTCCATGGACAAATGGGAAAACAAAAAGCGGAGTGTTTAGAGCTATTTTATCAACAAAAAATTGATGTATTAGTTTCCACGACAGTCATTGAAGTAGGGATGAACGTCCCTACTGCAACAGTTATTGTTGTTGAAAACGCAGATCGGTTTGGCTTAGCACAACTTCATCAATTAAGAGGTCGTGTGGGTCGATCGAAAAAACAAGCCTATTGCTTCTTAATAGCGAATCCTCAATCAGAAATAGCAAGGCAGAGGTTAGACATAATCCGACATACTAATGACGGACTAAGAATTGCTGAAGAAGACTTAAAGCTGCGAGGTCCTGGAGATCTGTTAGGAACTCGTCAATCGGGGCAACCTTGGTTTAAGCTTGCGGACTTAATCGCAGACGCCGAATTATTAGAAAAGGCAGCGAAGGCAGGAAGGATGTTAATTCTTGAAGATCCTACCTTAGCGAAGTATCCTACTTTATTGGCAGAAGTGAAAAGGCAACAGCCGTAAACGGCGTTGCCTAGGGGAGAGGAGAAACCGGAGGAAGAATAGAACCAATACAGCTTGGTTCGGCACTTCCTGTGCCTTTGGGAGGGTCAATCTCTTCATTTAGTAGTATATGGCAAAGGTACCAGAGAATATTCAGAGGATCGATTGGTATTTTTTTCCATGATTCCAAAGGAGGATAAAATAATGCGTGTAATAGCCGGAAGTGCTCGCGGGTTGCCACTGCAGAGTGTTGTGGGTACACAAACCAGACCGACAACTGACCGAGTGAAGGAATCACTGTTTAATATCTTATCACCTCACATCGCTGGTTCTCGGTTTCTCGATCTCTTTGCCGGTAACGGAGGAATAGGCATAGAAGCTCTGAGTCGCGGAGCTATGCGTGCAATTTTTATCGATAAGAGCTCTAGATGTAGTGCTATGATCAAACAGAACTTACAAACGGCAAAGCTTGAAGGCGAAGTCTATAAGAATGATGTTGGACGGGCATTGCCCATATTGCGGAAGAGAGAACAGCAGTTTGAGTTAATTTTCCTAGATCCACCTTATGGCAGAAATCTAATTATTCCTACACTGCAGAGCATAACGGAGAATAATTTAGTAACCAAGCATGGAATTATAATTGCGGAATACGGAAAGAAAGAGGAAATTCCGATAGCTATGTGGAATTTGACTCAAGTACGTATTGAAAAATATGGAGATACCAATTTAGCTTTTTATCGTCACGAGGAGGATCTAAGTGAAAATTAGCATTTGCCCTGGGAGTTTTGACCCAGTAACCTATGGACACCTGGATATAGTGCAGCGAGCTGCTGATATTTTTGATCATGTCTATCTAGCGGTGCTGAATAATCCAGATAAACACCCCTTGTTCACTGTAGAGGAACGCATAGCTCTCTTAGAGGAATCTATTAGTATGTTGTCGAACGTCTCCGTCGACTGTTTTGATGGCTTAGCAATTGAGTACGCCAAACAAAAAGGTGCCCTTGCAATCGTGCGTGGACTACGAGCTGTAACAGATTTCGAATTTGAGTTCAAGCTTGCTGCAATGAATCGCGTCCTTGATCCAGAAATAGAGACTGTATTTATGATGACGAGTAGCGAATATTCGTTTATTAGTTCCTCTGCAGTTAAGGAGGTAGCAAGCTTAGGTGGTAATGTCTCGCAATGGGTATCCCCAAAGGTAGCCCAACAATTGTATGCGAAATTCAAAGAGAAGGAGGATTCTAGGTGAATCGGATTAACCTAATTATTTTATTGGATAAATTGGAGAGCATGATCGATAAAGCACCGGAAATACCACTAACGGGTCGGGTATTGTTAGATTCTGATGAAGTCTTTGAACTTCTCGACAAAATTCGCAACGCTATTCCGGAGGAAGTTAAACGAGCTGAACTCGTATCATCTGAGCAAGATCGGATGATTTCTGAAGGTCAAAAGAAAGCCGAACATATGATTGTTGAAGCAAAAGAATATGCAACTCGCCTAGTGCGGGAGAGCGAGATTACACGGTTAGCGCAACAAGAAGCTAAAAAGACATTAGAAGATGCAGCGCATAAAGCGGAGCAGATGCAAATTGGTGCTACTGACTATGCCAACAGAATACTAACGAATCTTGAAACAGACTTACAAAAAACATTAGGTATCATTGTAAAAGGTAAAGATAAACTCGGTAAGGATTTACAAGAAAAATCTAGTTAATTTTTACTGTGGATCCAAAAGAAGAGGATTCGCTGGAATATGATTGCAGTGACGCCAACGGCAAGTAAAATGCCTACTAGACTGAGAGATATTTGAGTCGATGCCCACAGTCGAGTAAGAAACGTAGGGTGTAAATAGGCAGGGCTTGTGAATACTGGGACTGATTGAATGAGTAAACTTGTTAGTGCAGCACCCGGTTGTAACAAGATCACCGTTAATATCGCTGCTAGGATGGCGTGGAGGAAGCGAGCTATAAGATACGGCCATAAGCGAATGTCTGTTCCGTGAACCATGGCAGCTACTTGGGTATGCACAGATAGTCCACTCCAAGCGATGATAGCGCTAGCTGTCATGGCTTTTTGGGCAATAGGCGCTTGAGCCATACTTGCGGCTTGAGATCCTATAGTTATCTCAAACAGTCCACTGACTAAGGTGTTGATGATATCTGGGCGGACACCCGTTGCGGCAAAAATAACCATTAATAGATTACTAAAGGCTGTAATAATCCCCGATACAGTTAGTATTCGAAGTAGTACTGAAAACATCATGATACATCCACCAACAAATAGCATAGAACCGAATGTTTCTCTGACTGCATCGTTAAACAAGTGACCAAACGGTCGGCCGTCTGCGGCTCTAGCATCAACGAGTGCTTGCAAAGCCCGGCTGAAATACCCTGATTTATGCGGTTGGGGTTTGCCTTCGGGTCCTTTATGAAAACGCATAAGAAAGCCAACAACAGCAACGGCTAGGTAATGTGCAAGCGCAATAGTGACACCAAGTTCGGGCATACCAAACATACCGATAGCCACAGCTCCGATCATATACAACGGATCCGCGGTGTTGGCAAAACTGACCAAGCGCTCTGCTTCTACTTGCGTGCAAAGGTTTTGTCTGCGCAGACGACCCGTTATTTTTGCCCCGATAGGATAGCCTGAAGCTAAACCCATCGCCACTGCAAATGCACCAACACCAGGTATTTTGAATACAGTTTTCATGATAGGCTCTAGTAAAACACCGATGAAGTGTACCACTCCGAGACCCATCATAATGTCAGCCATAGCAAAAAATGGGAGTAGTGCAGGTAATACAATTTCTAACCATAGCTTCAGTCCATAAACGGACGCATCAAAGGCGTCTTTTGGATAACGGATGATAGAAACAGTCAGTACCAGTGCAATGGCCGCAGATAGATATGCATTTAAGTAGAATTTCTTGTTTTTTACCATAGCAATCCTCCTCTAATAGGTCAATACCATATATATTTGAGTAGCTCAACGAATATGAGTAAAGATCACAACAGGTGGCACACTACGAACACGTTAAGTTTTTTTACTTGACACTTTTAAGCAATCTTTGTATAATTTATGAGGTGAACAAAATGCAAATTGATATTCGTCGCATTAAGGGAATGTCCTCTGGCTCATTAGAGGTTTCGACGGAATTACCTGTTCCCGATCTTGGCAGGATTGTCGAAGTAGATCAAGTATTGACGCCTTTACAGGTTAACGTTAAGGTTACCAATACTAGAACAGGCCTTTATGTTGAGGGACGTTTAGAGACAAAGTTATCGTTGGTGTGTACACGGTGCTTAACTCCGTTTTTGTATGATGTGACTGCAGACTTCACAGAACTGTTTATGCAACAGACTTCCGCAGCTAGTAATCAATCGGAAGAAGAAATTTTCTTTAGCGAAGAAGCTCCAAGCTATAAAGGGGATCAATTAGATGTTACTGAACTTATCTATGAGTCGCTTTTGTTGGAATTACCGATGAAGGCGCTTTGTTTGGACCAATGTAAGGGCCTCTGTTCTGAATGTGGTCAAGTCCAAAATCTTGGGGCATGTCAGTGTAAAATTGATAAGACCGATCCTCGCTTAGCCTCATTAGCTGACTTGTTCAAAAAAGAATAGTTCTACGAGAGGAGGATTTTAAAAATGGCTGTACCAAAGAGGAAACATTCGAAAAAACGAACTCGTACTCGTCGTGCCCAATGGAAAATTGCGGCTGTGGGCACTCATAGTTGCCCCCAGTGTCACGCACCGAAATTACCCCATCGAGTATGTCAAAGCTGTGGCACCTATAACGGACGCAAGGTAATTGGAATTAGCGATGCCGAATAATCTGATGCAGACGTGAAAAGATGATAGGAAACCTCTATCATCTTTTTTTGTAAAAATGCTTTACATAAACCCAATCGTCGAGTATACTTAGTTTAGCTTAGCACCTGGTCTTATTAGGAGGTATGAGGTAGTGGTATTATCACGAAAAAATCGTCGTGACAATCTAGTCAGACTTCTATCTCAAGATCCGTTTCTCGCAGATCGGCAGCTTGCAAAGGAGTTTGCGGTAAGCGTAGCTACGATTCGCTTGGATCGCATGGCGTTAGATATACCCGAAGTCCGTGAACGAACGAAGGATATGGCTAATAAAACATATGCAAAATTGAAATCCATTCAAGGATCAGAGGTTATCGGTGAGCTTGTCGATATCGAGGTTGGATCTCATGCGATTTCCCTTCTTTCGGTTACTGAGGAGATGGTATTTGCACGCAATCAGATCATGCGAGGGCATTATTTGTTTGCTCAAGGGAATTCCTTGGCCGTCGCACTCATAAATTCAAGTATGGCTTTAACGGCAAAAGCACAGGTGCGTTATTTTCGCCCCGTTAAAAATGAAGATCGAGTAATAGCGAAGGCTACCTTAGTATCACAAGAGGGTCATCGGTACACCATAAAGGTGGAAAGCCGTGTTTTACAGGAACTCGTTTTTACTGGAGAATTTGTGGTGGTTGCCATTGACCATAAAAAGGAGGGTGATACCTATGAAAATCGCGGTTGATGCTTTTGGTGGTGATTATGCACCCGAACCTATTGTCGAAGGCGCCCTACAAGCTGCTAACATGTATAAGATTTCCTTGATTTTGACAGGAGACGAAATTCGACTTCGATCGCTTGTAGGTGATAAACCGGGTAGTACATATATAGAAATTGTGAACGCCTCAGAACAAATCCAAATGAATGAACATCCGGTGGAGGCAGTGCGAACAAAAAAAGACTCGTCGCTGATGGTTGCAGCTAGGCTTGTGCGAGAGAAACGAGCAGTAGGTATGGTTAGTGCTGGCAATACAGGTGCTGTGATGGCTGCATCGTTACTTGGGATAGGACGTATCAAGGGCATCGAAAGACCAGCAATAACATCATTAATGCCCACACTAAAAGGCGTTTGTTTAATTCTTGATGTTGGAGCTAACGTCGACTGCCGACCCAACCAACTTGTACAGTTTGCGCAGATGGGATCCATCTATGCACAAAAAGTGCTAGGACGAAGTCATCCTAGAATAGGTTTGCTCAGTATTGGCGAGGAACCTTCTAAAGGAAATGAAGTAACGATTAAAGTCCACGAGTCGTTGCGGCAATCCAAGCTAAACTTTGTTGGTAATGTGGAAGGCCGTGATATCTCGAAGGGTGAAGTGGATGTAATTGTCTGTGACGGATTCGTGGGGAATATTGTATTAAAATTCGCTGAAGGACTTGGTAGTGCAATCTTTAGTATGCTAAAGGATGAATTTACACGTTCAATACCCTCAAAGTTGGCGGCCGCAGTATTAAAGCCAGGCCTTAAGCGGATTAAGCAAAAAACGGATTATACCGAATACGGAGGTGCTCCGTTACTCGGAATTAATGGTATATCTATTATTGCCCACGGAAGATCGAACGCTAAAGCAATCCGCAATGCCATAAGAGTTGCTAAAGAGGCAGCAGATTCAGGCGTTATTGAAAGTATTGCACAAATAATGGCAGGTGACAACTATTGAGTTTTAGTGTAGGTATTTTAGGAACCGGTAGGGCGGTACCCGATCAAGTGTTGACAAATGCAGATTTAGAAAAGAGAGTAGATACAACAGACGAGTGGATAACTTCTCGTACTGGAATTCGGGAACGAAGAATTGCCCCTAACGATATGGCCGCTTCGGATTTAGGTGCTTTGGCTGGACGGCGAGCCTTAGAGTCGGCAAACCTTTCTGCAGAAGACATCGATTTAATCATTGTTGCTACCATTACGGGTGATATGCCCTTCCCAGCAACAGCCTGTATCATTCAGGATAAAATAGGAGCGAAGAATGCAGCCGCATTTGATCTATCAGCAGGGTGTTCGGGTTTCGTTTATGCCCTTGATGTAGCAAAGAATATGGTTCTTGGAGGCTCAAAGCGAGTTTTAGTTATTGGTGTAGATTTATTAAGTCGGGTTACAGACTATAGTGATCGCGCTACCTGTGTACTCTTTGGCGATGGTGCAGGGGCTGCGATTGTTGGAGCAGTCGCTGACGGTTATGGAATTATCGCTACGGATATTGGTGCAGATGGTGCAGGGGCGGAGTTTTTAAAACTTCCTGCAGGCGGGTCCAGAAGACCTGTAACGGATAGAACCATCGAAAACAGAGAACATTATTTATGCATGGCTGGTAATGAAGTGTTTAAATTTGCTGTCCGCATCATGGGTGACTCAACGCATCGGGTTTTAGCAAAAGCCCGGTTAACCAGTGAAGATATTCGTTGGTTTATCCCCCATCAAGCGAACATCCGAATTATTAAGTCTGCTGCAACTCGTTTAGGAATTAGTGACGACCGGCTGTTTATTAATGTAGAGCGATATGGTAACACATCAGCAGCAAGTATTCCGCTAGCCCTCGATGAGATAGTGGAATCTCGCACACTTAACGATGGGGACTATCTCCTTGTCGTTGGATTTGGTGCAGGATTAACATGGGGAGCGGCCATAATTCGCTGGGGAGGGATCATTGGATGATTGCTGTAGCCTTTCCTGGTCAAGGTGCCCAAAAAGTTGGTATGGTCTCCTCTTTATCACCACAAGCTCAGGTGTGCTTTGATACTGCGAGTGAATTGCTTGGATATGACCTTTATACATTATGTAATCTTGGTCCTGCTGATACTTTGACACAGACGGAGTTTGCACAGCCCGCATTATTGGTTACTTGCTATTCTAGGTGGCTAGATGTTGTAAAATCCACCCCCGTACAGGTTTTCGCAGGTCATAGCCTTGGACTGATAACGGCAATGGTTGCAGCAAAGTGTATCAGCTTTTCAGACGGTGTACGGATTGTTCAAAAGCGTGGGCAATTAATGGCTAACTGTGGCCCTAATGGGAGCATGGTGGCCACTCTAGGGCTAGAGACCTCTTTGGTCGAGCAACTCTGCGAAAGAGCGAGAGAGCATGGTTGGATACAAATTGCTAATTACAATGCCCCTGGTCAAATCGTAGTGAGTGGTGAACAGTCTAGCTTGGATTATTTTGGGCTACTAGCTAAAGATGCAGGGGCTAAGCGAGTAATACCTTTAGATGTTAGCGGACCATTTCATTCGAGATTAATGGAACCTGCTGCCCTAGCATTTAAGACCTTTTTAGGTGAAATAGAGTTTCTAGATCCTGCAGTGCCAATCGTTAGTAATTATGAAAGTAAGTTGTTAACAAAGAAAGCGGATATTCCCAAAGAATTAGTTGCACAACTCACCCATTCTGTTCAGTGGATCGCTAACGTGGTTTTCTTAGAGTCTCTTGGTATTACTGAACTCGTGGAAGTAAGTCCAAATTCGATTTTAGTCGGGTTGACAAAAAGAATTACCAAAAACTTGAAATTAACTCTTGCATAGAGAAGAGGGGATGAGGTAGCATGGATAATAGAAACAAAATAGCGATTGTGACTGGAGCAACTAGAGGTATTGGCAAAGCAATTGCAGAGCGATTGTTAGCTGCTGGCGTGACTGTAGCTGTTTGTGGTCGAAACCAAAAACTATTAGCTGAATTTGACCATCCCCAAGCCTTTCCGTTTACCGTTGATGTAAGCAACCCTAATAATGTGGATACCATGACCAAAGAGGTACTAAAACAGTTTGGTCGGATTGATATAGTAGTAAATAATGCAGGTATTACCAAGGATAATCTATTGATGAGAATGACCGATGATGACTGGAGTTCGGTGTTGGATGTAAATCTAACAGGTGCCTTCTATGTATGCCGTTCAGTTATTCGACCCATGATGAAACAGAAGGCTGGTAAAATTGTCAATATATCTTCTGTCATCGGAGTCATGGGTAATGCGGGGCAAGTCAACTATGCTGCATCTAAAGCAGGTCTTATCGGAGTAACCAAATCCTTGGCAAAGGAAGTTGCATCGCGCGGGATCTTAGTTAACGCTGTAGCACCCGGCTACATTGATACCGATATGACACTAATGTTAGACGAGAAACAGCGACAACAGATTATTACCCATATCCCACTTGGAAGAACTGGAAGCGTGGAGGATGTAGCAGAAACTGTGTATTTCTTAGTTTCTGACGCAAATCAGTATATTACAGGTCAGACCATGCATGTCGATGGCGGCCTGGTGATATAAAAAGAGGCAAGGAGGTGACTTACGTGGATATCTTTGATAAAGTTAGAGAAATAATTGTGGAGCAATTAGGTATAAAACCTGAAGAAGTCACAATGGGGGCCTCTTTTGTAGAGGATCTCGGGGCTGACTCTCTTGATGTAGTTGAACTAGTAATGGCTTTCGAAGAGGTATTTGATTTAAAAATTCCTGATGAAGATGCCGAGAAAATTGGTACTGTTGCTAGCGCTGTAGAATACATCAAAGCCCAAATTTAAGGGAGAGTCCCTCAGGGACTCTCTTTTATAAAAGTGAGGTTGGTATAATGAAAAGACGTGTAGTAGTAACTGGAATCGGAGTCATCTCGCCACTCGGCGGTAAGGATCAACTCTGGAATAATTTACTAAATGGAGTGTCAGGGATTGGCACTATCACCAATTTCGATACCGCAGATTTTCCTGTAAAAATTGGCGCGGAAGTGCAAGATTTTGATGTAACAGAGTTCATGGATAGAAAAGATGCACGACGAATGGACTCGTTTTGTCAATATGCTGTAGCAGCAGCTAAATTAAGTCTGATTGATAGTAAATTAGAGATAAATGAGAGTAACGCACATCGTATTGGTGTCACAGTGGGATCAGGCATTGGTGGAATTGATACCATTGAAACCCAAGCAAGAATTCTCCATGAAAAAGGAGTTTCCCGGGTTAGTCCATTTTTTGTACCGATGTTAATTCCCGATATGGCTAGTGGGCAGATTGCCATTCAAACAGGTGCAAAAGGACCAAATTCCTGTACGGTGACAGCGTGTGCTACTGGAACTCATTCCATTGGCGATGCGTTTCGGGTCATAGCCCGTGGCAATGCCGATGTGATGTTGGCTGGTGGTGCTGAGGCAGCAGTAACACCCTTAGGAATGGCTGGCTTTATAGCAGCTCGTGCTTTATCGACTCGTAATGATGAACCAACTAGAGCGAGTAGACCTTTTGATAAAGAGCGAGATGGTTTTGTTATGGGTGAAGGTTCTTGTGTCCTAGTGGTGGAGGAACTAGAGCATGCACTCAAACGCGGGGCGGAAATCTACGGTGAGCTTGTCGGTTTCGGCGCAACTGGCGATGCGTATCACATTACATCCCCAGCACCACAAGGTGAAGGAGCCCAACGAGCTATGAAAGAAGCTGTGGCAGACGCTGGGTTAAAAGCCGATGATGTAGACTATATTAATGCCCACGGTACTTCGACAGAATATAATGACAAATATGAAACTCAAGCTATTAAAAAAGTATTTGGCGATCGGGCGTACCAAATACCCGTCAGTTCCACAAAGGCTCTTACTGGACATTTATTAGGAGCGGCTGGAGCAATCGAGGCAGCGATTTGTTTGTTAGCATTAAAGAATCAGGTCATTCCAGGGACCTATAATTATGATCATCCAGATTCAGAATGTGATCTTGACTATGTACCCAATACATCTCGTGTAGTAGAGATTAATATAGCAATGTCTAATTCTTTTGGTTTTGGTGGTCATAATGGTGTCTTGCTCACTAAACGGTGGGAAGGATAATGGCAAAACATCGGCAAAACCTCGCTGCCCTCGAAGCAATACTTGGCTATCAATTTCGAGATCAAGCACTACTTGAACAAGCATTAACGCACAAATCCTACGTGAGAGTAGCTGGAGGCTGTAACAATGAACGGCTTGAGTTTTTAGGCGATGCAGTGGTGCAGATTGTTGTCAGTCAGCACCTCTACGAACAGTTTCCTAATTTAAACGAAGGACAGTTAGCAAAGACTCGTGCGTTACTTGTGAGTCAACCCGCGTTGGCTAAGCAAGCAAGGCTCCTTTCTCTTAATGAATATATGCGTGTAGGCAAAGGCGAGGAACGTACGAACGCTCGAGAACGGGACTCGCTCCTTTGTGATACACTAGAAGCCGTGTTTGGCAGCATTTACCTAGATTCAGGATTAGAAGCGGTTCGTACAGTTATTTTAGCACACCTACCGGACTGGGATAAAAGTCAAATAAGTATTATCGACGCTAAAAGCACGCTCCAAGAGCATCTTCAGCAGAAAAGTCAAGCGACTCCAATTTATAATTTAGCGGAAGAGCACGGTCCTGATCACCACAAACTCTTTGTCGTCGATGTTTGCTTTGACGACAAAGTACTCGGGAGAGGAGTCGGACGCAGAAAAAAAGAAGCCGCTCAAGCGGCGGCTAGGAAAGCTTTAGAGAATATTGAGATGCCGTAGGATTTTACCTAGAGCAGGTTACGCTGGAGGGTTATTATTACACCCAACGCTTTTGTTACAGACAATGAATAGGGCTGTAAGCTATGGGGAGCATAGATGTTTTTATCGGCCCCTGCTCGGCCGAGAAAGTAGTAGCGTCCTTGTTTTAGCAATACCCAGCTTCCAGTTCTAATTTGCCGGGTCGTATTAACAATGATCTGATCATCTTGTGAAAACCAAGGGTAGTAATCATTTGTACTAATTGTCATTGTAAATAATCCACGGGGATTGGGGTTGTCGTGAAAGAAATGAAACCAGCGAGCCCCAGTTTCTTTGCTTTTTCCGCACCAATCTCTCCACGGTATCCGTAAGAGAAACATGGATTTATCATTTTCCTGAATGCTTACCCCTTCCAAATTATCAAAATCTTCTTTTAGAATCAATTCCTTAAATTCTCGTATTCCACTAAAGTTTGACTTACCCAACCAATAATACACTGACTTTCCATCAGCAAACTTCATTTCCTTTGCTAGTTGTCTAACAGTTATATTTGGGTTTGCGCGAATTAGACCAGCCATGTAAGTTAACGTTTCATCAAAATGCAAATGAAGTCCCACCATCTTCCCTGTATGAATGTACTATAGGATTTAGCATCCATACATAGGAAAACCTTTGCATCAAACATAGAAAGAATCGTATGCAAACGGGTAAAGAGGCGAAAATTTCCTTGTTTTATGGGTAAATGTAGAAAGTTTTTGTGTGGTAGGCATATTTTTTCTTCTTGCGAATAAAGATGCTACTGTAGTGAACTTGTACTCTTGGGACAAGGGAGGAGACGCAATGAATGATGTTAGAAGAACTGGTGAGGAAAATCAAAAACGCGATATGCATTTGATTCACTTAGTTCGATCTGGTGATAGTATCGCAAAAGAGAATCTTGTACAAAAATATATTCCTATGGTAAAACATATAATTCGTAACTACTATGCTAGTTTTCTTGACTTTGAAGATTTGATGCAAGAAGGTTTGATTGGATTCCTAAATGCAATTGACGAGTACAAGCCTGAGCAGTTCAATGTACGATTTAGTTCCTTTGCGTATATCTGCATCATTCGTAAGGTATATAATGTGATTAAACAAACAACTGGCAATAAGCATAAAGCACTTAACGGTGCTACATCACTGTACGCTTTTATAAACAGCGAAGAGAATCGCATGGTGCTTGACCTCGTTTCCAATGACTACGTTTCTATGGATCCAGTTAAACTGATTGAAGATAAACAGATAAATCACCGATTAGAGGAAGTGTTGCTCAACCATCTATCTATACTTGAGTATTCCGTGATCATCAGGTTGCTTCAGGGCTATTCTAGCGGTGAAATCGAAACGGAGATCGGTGTTGGTTCTAAAGTAATTGATAACGCAAGAACGAGGGTTAAGTGCAAATTACGCAGGATTATGCAGGAATATGGGTCCCTTTTAAATCCGAAGGTTCCAACGGCTGTGAGAAAGCGCAAGGATTTATATCTTGATCTAGAACCGGGAGGGTAAACCTTCCGGTTTCTTCATGCAAAATTGGAAGAGTTATGATACAATATTACCGTTACATTGAAAGTCTCGATCGGTGAATATTTTGTGCGGAGGGCTTCTATGCGATTAAAACGATTAGAGTTAGTAGGATTTAAATCATTTGCTTCTAGGGTAAAACTTGATTTTAATCAGGGGATTACTGCAATTGTAGGACCAAACGGAAGTGGAAAGAGTAATATCTCCGATGCCGTCCGTTGGGTTCTGGGAGAGCAAAGTATGAGAAGCCTCAGAGGGGCTAAACTAGAGGATGTGATTTTTGCAGGGGCTGATGGTAAACGCGCTTTGGGAATGGCCGAAGTACAACTGACCTTAGACAATGTCGACGGATTTTTACCAGTAGATTATATTGAAGTAACCATTACTCGTCGGGTATACCGATCGGGCGACAGTGAATTTTTTATTAATAAGCGCGCCTGCCGATTAAAAGATGTTCATGAACTAGTTACTGACACTGGCCTTGGGCGTGAGGGTTATGCGATTATCGGGCAAGGACAAATTGATGCGGTTTTAAGTGCAAATTCCCATGATCGACGAGTGCTATTAGAGGAAACGGCAGGCATAGTGAAATATCGAAATCGTAAAGAACAAGCCCAAAAGAAGATTCAACAAACAGACCTTGACTTAATTCGCGTTACTGATATTTTAAAGGAATTGCAGCATCAACTTGGCCCCTTAGAGATCGAGGCTAAAAAGGCAAGAGTATATCAAAAACTTGCCAATGAATTACGCGACTACGAACTCGATCTCTTTACGCTTTGTTTTCGTGAATTGGATGTAAAACGCACAAATCTTAAGCACCAGCTAGGGGAAAAAGCGGCCATCAGCGACGAAGTTTCAACAGAATTTCAACAACTAGAATTGAATATTAGTGCGACCCAGCATGCAATTGCTAGTCTAGAACAGCAAATTGAACAAGGGCAAAACCAACTTATGGAAGTCAATGAACAATTCAATACCGCTATTCATACCATGGAACGAATTCAAGAGCGGAGTGGAAATAATCAAAAACGTCAAACAGAGCTTCGAGCCAAAAGCGATACACTGCAAACAATGATTACCCAGCTTTTCAATAGCATATCAGAGATCGAACAGATACTAGTACGAGAAAAGCAAGAGTTACAAACTTCCAAAGTAGATTTTACAACCTTTGAATGCACGCTCGTTGATAATCGGCAAACGTATCATGACAGCCGCACTCGACTAGATATGCAAAAAACACATTTTCTCGAATTTATGCGCGAACTTGCGGATGCTAGAAATTCTGGCCGTAATTATCAACAAGAAATCGCGGCTTTGACCCAGCAGAGGCACCGGAATACGGAAGAGAGAGATGAGTTACTATTACAGTTAAAAATGATAGATCAGAAAATAACTGTTACCAAAACTGAACAACGCCTAAAACAAAATGAATGGGAGCAGTTTAAAGAGAGTATTCACGACCATGAAATACTGATAAGAGACCAAAGAAATTATATGCAAGCAAGTACAAAGGAAGAGCAAGTAGCACTTAGTCGTTATCAACAGCAGCAATCACGCCTCACTGCCCTCACAGAGTTAGATGAGGACTACGATGGGTATAGTTATAGTGTCCGCAAGCTAATGCAGGAGAAGGAATCTAACATGCAACTTATTGGGACTGTTGCAGACGTGATTAAAGTGCCAAATGGATTGGAGACTGCCTTTGAGATTGCACTCGGACCTGCTTTGCAGAACGTAATCACGGAAACACATAAAGGCGCTGAACAAGCCATAGAGTGGTTAAAGCACAAGCGGGCTGGACGGGCAACTTTTTTGCCTCTCGATACGATGAAAGGTAGTGGATTTCCAGCTAGTTATAGTCAATTTTGGGAAACTCCCCGTTGTTTAGGGCCTGCAATTGATCTTCTGGTGTTTGATCAGAGATTTCGCCCAGCCCTAGCAGCACTCGTGGGACGTGTTGTTGTTGTGGAGGATTTAGCAGCTGCACTAATGATGCAAAAACAATTACCTAGTTTTAGTCGGATTGTCACAAAATCAGGTGAACTGATAATGCCTACAGGTGCTCTCACTGGTGGAGCCATTAATGCTAAGAAATCTGGGCTGTTAACACGTAAGACAGAGATTTCCAAGTTGTCAAAGGAAGTAGAAGCCATACGTGTGACTGTTGATCAAGCGACAGCCACTAAAGATGCAGCGCTTACAGAACTCCAGACAATAGAGGAGAGAGCAGCTTCGCTTAGACATATGTCTACCCAATGTCAACTTATAGTTTTGGGACTAGAAAAAGATTTACAACAATTACATAATGAGCATGATCGGATCCAACGTTCCATCGCTGAGCATAATCATTCCATTGAGCAGATACAAATATCGCAATCAGAGTTAGAGGAAACGATTGGTAAAGCACAGCATAAGGTTGCTCAACTTGAAAGAGATGAGATAGGTCAAAGAGATGAGATGACGAAATTAGAAGCGATGATACAGATCTTAGAAGCTCAGATTAACAAGGATAACGAAGAGCTTATGCAAAAAAAAGTAAATCTTACTAATTTAACGCGAGGAGTTGAATTAACCAACACCAAACTTACAGCGAACCAGCAACAATTAGCCACAAATAAGGCGGAAATTGCAGCTTTATTACAAGAGATTCGCTCGCTAGAGGAACAAGATCAGGTTTTGAAAGCAACAGTTGTGGAACAACACCACCAACGTCAAACCCTCGCTAATCAGAGAGAACAGGCTACCGCATCGTTAGACCAGCTCAAAGTGGAGCGTGCCACTGAGCAAGCAAGGTTAAATGCAGACAATGAGAGATTTAAGAAATTACGAAGCGCTATCAGTGCCTTAGACAAACAGACCTATGCCATAGAGTTAGATTTGAATCAAGTAGATATAGAGCGGAACCGACTACTTTCAGATCTTAATGAGCGCGCGGTTGTCTTAGAGGACCTGCATGCTCTCACGCCGAAAAAAGAGAAAGATGAGCTCTTGGAGTTAACAAATCGACTGAAACAACAGATTAGAGGTTTGGGAACAATAAATCTAGGTTCACTGCAGGAGTATGAAGCCGTTAACGAGCGTAGTTTCTTTCTTCAAACACAAGTGGATGATCTGCGAGAAGCGAAGGAAGCCCTAGAAGCAGTTATTTGCGAAATGGATATCACATCAAAGCAAAAGCTAAAAAGAACATTTGAGGAATTACGCATTGAGTTTCAACAGATCTTTCGCCAACTCTTTCAAGGTGGAAAAGCAGATCTCGTTCTCACAGAACCTGATGATCTTTTAGAGACGGGAATTGATATTATTGCACAACCACCTGGTAAAAAACCGCAGAATTTGCTATTATTATCAGGAGGAGAACGGGCCTTAACAGCCATAGCGTTATTGTTTAGTATTCGTCGAGTTAAACCTACACCCTTTTGTATTCTTGATGAAATCGATGCCGCTTTAGACGATGCTAATCTTCATCGTTTTTCACAACTTATGGCTGAATTCTCTGCTTCAACTCAATTTCTAGTGATTACTCATCGCCAAGGTACGATGGAGTTTGCGGACAGGCTTTACGGAGTAACTATGAATGATACAGCCACTTCGCAACTCATATCGGTCCAACTTGCATAAAAGGAGAGTGTAGTATGGGATGGAAAAATATTTTTTCTCATAGAGAAAAAACAGAAACAGATGTAGAACTACAAACAGAAGAGATTGAGGAAATCGCAGAACCAATCTCAAAGAGTGGATTGTTTGCGCGGTTAAAACAAGGATTGACAAAAACACGCGAAGGTTTTGTTGGAAAAGTCGAACAATTAGTTCGAGGACGTAAAATCGATGATGAACTGTTTGAGGAATTAGAGGAGATCTTAATACAAGCAGATGTAGGTGTGCCTACAACGATGATGTTAACAGAACGGTTAAGGTTAAGAGTCAGCGAGAGTAAAAGTACAGAAGGAAACCAAATACAAGTTTGGTTGAAGGAAGAAATTGTGCAACTGCTCCAAGCTAACAACGAAACCCTAGTGCTCTCCGATCAAAAACCTGCTGGAATTATGGTGGTGGGTGTCAATGGAGCTGGTAAGACGACAACGATAGGGAAACTAGCACATCGATTAAGCAATGAGGGGGCTAAGGTGTTATTAGGAGCAGGAGATACCTTTCGTGCAGCTGCTATTGAGCAGTTGCGCGTATGGGCAGATCGTGTAGGGGTTGATATCATTGCTCATAACTCTGGATCGGATCCTGCAGCAGTTGCATTTGATACAGTAGCTGCAGCTAGAGCTCGTGATTGTAACGTGTTCATTTTAGATACTGCAGGACGACTGCAGACTAAGACTAATCTGATGGCAGAACTTGGTAAGGTCCATCGAGTTGTGATTCGAGAGCTTGGCCGTGAATTAGATGAAGTTTTATTAGTGGTCGATGCGACTACGGGACAAAATGCACTGTCTCAAGCTAAATTATTCAGCGAATCAGTTCCTCTTACTGGAATTGTGTTAACCAAACTGGACGGGACTGCTAAAGGTGGGATAATTCTAGCACTAGCCCACGAGCTTAAGCTCCCAGTGAAATTGATAGGGGTGGGGGAGACATACACCGATTTGCAGGATTTTGATGCGAAAGAGTTTGCGCAGGCATTATTTGCTTGACATTCTTCGCTTAGTTGGTTATAATATCGACTGTAAAGTTAATTTGCTTAACAGAGGTTAGCAATGGATAAAACATTAAAGATGAGCTTATTGTTTGATTTCTATGGTCCACTCTTAACGCAGCGTCAACAAACTATTTATCAACTGTATTTTGATGATGACCTCAGCTTGGGTGAAATAGCTGATCAGCTAAAAATTAGCCGGCAAGCTGTTTTTGATGTGCTTAAACGATCTGGATTATCTTTAGAAGCCTTTGAGAAAAAACTGCAGTTGGTGGCTAAACATCAGATTCAACAAGCGTTACTAAATGAGGCCTATGAGCAATTCGTTCAACTTCGGGATTTATTAAACGATAACGACTTCGTTAACCCAGGCTTCTTAGAGGAAATACAAAACAAAATCAGGCATATTTTGTCAGATAGTTAGGGGGTTCGTGCAGCGTGTCTTTTGGAAATCTTGCCAGTCGCTTACAAGAGACCATGAAGAAATTGAAAAGTCGCGGTAAGCTAACAGAGAAGGATGTAGATGTAGCACTGCGAGAAGTACGCTTAGCTCTATTAGAAGCCGATGTACACTATAAGGTCGTTAAAGACTTTGTTAATACGGTGAAAAGCCGAGCTATTGGTCATGAAGTGCTAAACAGTTTATCACCAGCCCAACAGGTAATTAAAATTGTCGATCAAGAATTAGCTGCACTTATGGGGGGAACCCAAAGTAAAATTGCTCTCGCATCGAAACCCCCAACAGTCATTATGATGGTAGGTCTTCAGGGTGCGGGTAAAACCACAACAAGTGGTAAACTTGCACGTTTACTGCATTCCCAGGGACATCGTCCGTTATTAGTAGCGGCTGATGTTTATCGACCTGCGGCTATTAAACAGTTAATGGTACTAGGGGAACAGATCAATATACCAGTGTTTGAAATGGGTGAGGATGATCCAGTTGTAATTGCTAAAACAGCGTTCCAACATGGAATGTCTCACGGAAATGATGTTATCATTTTAGATACGGCAGGCCGCCTACACATTGATACAGAATTAATGGATGAACTGAAAAACATTAGGAAAGAAACCCAACCTCATGAAATTTTGCTTGTTGTGGATGCAATGACAGGACAGGATGCAGTGAATGTAGCTCAATCGTTTAACGAGCAATTAGGCCTTGATGGTGCAATTTTAACCAAGCTCGATGGTGATGCTCGCGGTGGAGCCGCTTTGTCTATTAAATCTGTCACAGGAATACCCATTAAGTATGTTGCTATTAGTGAGAAGATGGATGGGCTTGAAGTCTTTCATCCCGACCGGATGGCTTCGCGGATTTTGGGCATGGGGGACATGCTTAGCCTTATAGAGAAAGCAGAGGCATCATTTGATCAAAATAAAGCAAAAGAACTTAGTGATAAACTCCAGAAGGATGGTTTTACTTTAGAGGATTTTCAAGAGCAACTAGAACAAGTTAAGAAAATGGGCCCTCTTAATCAATTAGTTGGGATGATGCCTGGTATGGGCAATCTCAAGCAATTGCAGGGAATGGAAGTGGATGAGAGTCATCTTAAACGAATAGAAGCCATCATTCGTTCTATGACAGTTGAAGAGAGACGCCATCCCGAAATTATAGCGGGCTCACGACGTAAGCGCATTGCACGTGGATCGGGGACACGAGTCCAGGATGTAAATCGCTTGCTAAAACAGTTTGAACAAACACGCCAGATGATGAAGCAATTCACTTCAATAGATAAAAAGAGTAAAAAAGGCAAAAAATTATTTTCTTTATTTCAGTAATCCTCCAAGCTAGTTCTTCGGGGTGGTTATAGATTAATATTCGTAGCTAGGAGGTGACATTATATGGCAGTACGAATTCGTTTAAAAAGAATGGGTGCAAAAAAACGTCCTTTCTATCGTTTAGTTGTAGCTGACTCCAGATCAGCACGAGATGGACGTTTTATTGACACAGTAGGATCGTATGATCCGCTGACCGAACCAGCAGTGATCAAAGTTGATGAAGAGAAAGCCTTGGAATGGTTACAAAAAGGTGCACAACCATCAGATACAGCAAGAGCTCTTTTGAAAAAGAGCGGTGTTATGGAGAAGTTTGCTACAACTCGTAACGAAGGCTAGAAGTAAACTCGAAAACGTAACATTTCGAGCAGATTCCTAGGAGGCATGTAATATGAAGGCATTAGTAGAGTTTATTGCCAAGTCCCTCGTTGATCATCCAGATGAAGTTTCTGTAACAGAAATAGAATCCGACCATGAACTCATATGTCAAATTACAGTTGCTGAGCAGGATATGGGCCGAATTATCGGAAAACAGGGCCGAATAGCCAAAGCCATCCGAACTGTAACAAAAGCAGCTGCGACAAAAAAGGGTATTAAAGTTCAAGTTAATATCCTAGAGTAATGTGAGGCATAACCATGGAAATAGACTGGATACTAGTAGGGGAAGTCACATCCACTCAAGGAACACGAGGTGAGGTGCGCGTATGGCCTCATACTGAGTTTCCTGAGCGCTTTTTAACGATGGAAGAAGTTTGCTTATTTAGAGAGGATAGCCGTCAACCACAACGAAGGTTGCCAGTCGAAGGGTGTCGTTTTCATAAGAACTTTATCGTTTTAAAACTTGCAGGAATCGATACGATGAATCAGGCTCTAGAATTAAAGCAGTTATTGATTAAAATTCACCGAAATGACTTAGTTCCTTTACCAAGTGGGCGACATTATATTTTTGACTTAATTGGTATGGATGTAATTACCACAGAGCATGTCCATCTTGGAAAAATAGTCGATGTTCTGCAACAATCCGGCGTTAACGACGTGTATGTAATTAAGCCTTCGTCGAGCATTACAACACATAATCAGATATTAATACCAGTGATTGAGGATGTAGTGCTTGAGGTAGATGAAAAACAGCGAAAAATACTAGTTAACCTTTTAGACGGGTTATTAGAATAGGGAAATTGCCATGCGGGTAGATGTTTTAACTCTCTTTCCATCTATGTTTGAAGGTCCTTTAGGGACTAGTATTCTAGGGCGAGCCCAAGATGAAGGTTTGCTTGAGATATATCTCTGGAACATCAGGGACTTTGCCAAGGATAAGCATCGGATTGTCGATGATACCCCATATGGTGGTGGCGCTGGCATGGTACTAAAACCTGATGTTGTTGTGGCTGGAATTTCACATGTAAAATCCGTCAATCCTGGACCAGTTATTTATCTTACTCCACAAGGAGCATTGTTTAAGCAGAACCAAGCGAAAGAGTTAGTCGCTCTTAACTCATTTTCGCTTGTATGCGGACATTATGAGGGTCTTGATGAACGAGTTCGCAAAGGCTATATCGATGCAGAGATTTCTATCGGGGATTATGTGTTAACGGGTGGGGAATTGCCTGCAATGGTGGTTATTGATACGGTAGCTCGTTTAATACCCGGAGTGCTTGGCCAAGCGGAGTCTTATGAAACAGATTCTTTTTATTCTGGTTTATTGGAACATCCACATTATACCCGACCGTTTAACTTTGAGGGTGAGGTAGTACCTGAGGTCTTATTAAGTGGGCATCATGAAAAAATTAGGCACTGGCGTCGCAAAGAATCATTACGTCGAACAGTGATTAGACGCCCAGATTTACTAGAAGGGCGTTCCCTGACTCTGCAAGAACAAAAAATCTTGCAAGAGATTAACAAAGAGATATCTGTGAAAGGAGGCAGTTAGCATGAATGTAATTGAAGCAATTCAAAGCGAACAATTTAAACAGGGTATCCCTGAGTTTCGTGGCGGAGATACTGTTAGAGTCCATGTTAAAGTAGTCGAAGGGACCAATGAAAGAATTCAGATTTATGAAGGCGTAGTTTTGCGTCGCATGGGAACAGGTATTAGTGAAATGTTCACTGTGCGTAAGATTTCCCAAGGTGTTGGTGTGGAAAGAACCTTTCCGATTCACTCACCGCGCATTGAAAAAATCGAAGTGATCCGTCTAGGTAAAGTCCGTCGAGCTAGATTATACTACTTGCGAGAACGTTCTGGTAAATCAGCACGAATTAAAGAGCGTCGTCGTTAGAATGTTTTTAAGGGAGTGGATGCACTCCCTTTCCTTTTGAATAATATAATAAACAATAATCTTTCAAAAGGGGTAGGTATAGTATGAGTCGGGCAGAGATTAAAGAGTATATCGAAGCTTTTATTGTTGCTGTGGTTTTGGCTTTATTTATTATTACATTTATTGCCCAGTCGTTTTTAGTACAAGGTAGTTCAATGGAACCTTCATTGCATCACAGTCAACGGTTGATGGTTGATAAGATTTCTTATAGATTTGTGGAGCCGCGTCTCGGTGAAATTGTGGTATTTCGCTATCCCACAGATCCAAGGCGTAAGTTTATTAAGCGAATTATTGGTGTACCTGGAGATGAAATTCTTATTAATCAAGGTTTTGTGTATGTCAATGGACAGCGCTTAGACGAACCGTATATTAATGGACCAACGTATGGAGCCTTTTCACGAGACTATGGTCCAGTTACTGTGCCTACCGATAGTTTCTTTGTTTTAGGAGATAATAGACGCAACAGTGATGACAGTCGTTATCCTGATGTTGATTTCGTCAACAGTCAATTGTTAATAGGCAAAGCGATTGTTGTGTATTGGCCGCTTAGCAATGCTGAACTAATTAGGATTCCGGGGTCACTTCGTACTAGCGATTGAAGAGGGAGGTTACTAATGGATATTCAATGGTATCCGGGACATATGACAAAGGCTAGACGTCAAATCTTGGCAGATCTAAAACTAGTTGATATTGTAATTGAGTTAATTGATGCTCGCGTTCCCCAGAGCAGTCGAAATCCTGATATTCCAGAAATCCATCGAAAGCCCTATGTGATCGCTGCCACAAAGATAGATTTGGCAGACGCGGTACGCACTAAGGTATGGATGGATTTTTGGCGCGAGAAACAGGAAAAGGTTGTTCTGGTAAATATTTTAGCAGGACAAGGAATTGGTGCGCTAAATCGAGAAATACATAACAGTTTGCCAAATTTGCCAAGGATACCACGTGCTTTAATTGTGGGGATACCAAATGTAGGTAAATCTTCCTTAATTAATAGGTTGTCTGGTAAGAGTGGTGCTAAGACGGGTGCGAAACCTGGGGTTACTCGTGGCAAGCAATGGATAAAGTCAAGTCATTTTCAGTTTCTTGATACGCCTGGAATTCTCTGGCCTAAGTTTGATAGCCAGGAAGTGGCAAGAAAATTGGCTACCATTGCTGCAATTAAAGATGATATTGTCGATTGGGAGGAAAATGCCGTCTGGTTATTGAACTTCTTACGTATAAATTATTGTGGTTGTATTAAGGCTCGCTATAATTTGTCAGAGGATCACGAAGATACCCTCGCGGAGATTGGGCGCAGAAGAGGATGCTTGCAAGCAGGAGGCATCGTGGACAAACGACAGGCCGCTCATATTCTGTTACAGGATTTTCGGTCAGGCAGGCTGGGTCCCATTACCCTTGAGTTACCTGAGAGAAAGGGAGAGCCACACGCAGAATGAGGACATTAGAAAAAGAATTGATAACACAAGGTTACACTCATATTGTAGGTGTTGATGAAGCAGGTAGAGGTCCATTGGCGGGACCCGTTGTTGCTGCAGCGGTAATGATGCCGCTCGCCATAGAGCTTGATCATATCGTAGATTCTAAAAAGCTCAGTCAACGTAAACGGGAGGCTTCCTACGCACAGCTTTGTAAATACGGACAAATCGGAATTGGTGTTGCCTCGCCCCAGGAGATTGATACCGTCAATATTTTACAGGCTACATTTTTGGCCATGAAGCGAGCTATTAAGAATCTACCAGAGCCACCAGATTATTGTTTGATTGATGGTAATCTCTGTATTCCCGACTTTAGCACAAAGCAACAAGCGCTTGTTCGCGGAGATGCTAACCATTACCTTATTGCAGCAGCAAGCATCGTGGCTAAAGTCTATCGCGATCGAATAATGACTGACTATCACCTGGAATATCCGCAATATGGATTTGACAGACACAAAGGCTATCCGACAAAAAAGCACTACAGTGCGCTCGATCAGTATGGTCCATCACCAATTCACCGTTATTCTTTTCAAGGGGTCAGGAGAGGTATAATATCATGAGGTTTCTGCCAATACATAAACTAGAGTCCAATATGTACCTAGCTCGTGCAATTTATAATGATGATGGCCGTGTTTTGTTAAATTCTGGCGTAAAGCTTAATACAAGCTATATCCAACGGATTCGACATTTAGGTATTCCAGGTGTATACGTTAGTATGGATTTACTCAGTGATTTTGAAATTCCCGAAGTTATTTCGGTTCAGACCCGTCAAAATGCTATTAGTCAGGTGCGAGGTGTATACGAATCAGTTCGAATCGGAAAGACTTTGGATATGAGTAAAATAAACACGAGTGTGAATGCCATCCTCGATGAAATTCTTGGCAGTCCCCATATCCTCGTCAATTTATCTGATATCCGTAGCTACGATAGCTATACCTTTGCGCATTCGGTGAATGTATGCGTATTGTCTGTGGTGTTAGGCTTAAAGCTTGGACTCAATGCGCTACAGTTAAAGGAGCTTGCGGTGGGAGCGATTTTACACGATATCGGTAAAATCGCAATTTCCGATCAAATTATCCTTAAACCGGGACCATTAACCTCAGCCGAATTAGAAGATGTCCAAAAACATTGCCTATATGGTTGGCAACTATTACGCCATCATCCTGATATTTCTCTTCTTAGTGCCCATGTTGCTTATCAACACCATGAACGTCCGAATGGTTCAGGTTATCCTCGTAAACTCAAAGAGGAACAGATTTCTCTGTATGGGAAAATTGTTGGTGTGTCGGATGCTTATGATGCAATGACATCAGAACGTATTTATCGCTCTGGTATGCTTCCAGCTGAGGCTCTCCGGGTGATTCGTCAATTAGGGGGCATTCAATTTAGTCAGGAGGTTATTGACTGTCTTTTTGAGTGTGTTGCACCGTATCCTGTAGGTTCATTAGTCACGTTAAACAGTCGTCAAGTGGGCGTTGTTGTAGATATTAATCAGACAGAGCGTAGTCGACCCGTTGTGCGCGTTCTATATCAAGAGAATGGCAAGAAGACAGCCGAGTCCTTTGAGGTTGATCTGTCCAAAGAACGGTATCTTTCTATTGTCGAGGTAGCCCAGTGAACGTCCAGAAGGGTAAGTTAGGAGAAGACAAGGCCTACAAATTCCTAATCGATCAGGGATTACAGTGTGTGATTCGTAATTACCGCAATCCTCTCGGTGAAATCGATTTAATTATGACTGAAGAAGACATCCTCGTCTTTGTTGAAGTGAAATATCGAACGACATCGAAATGGGGGAATCCTTTAGAATCGGTAGATTTACAAAAACAAGAAAAAATCAAAAGAATTGCCTCTTGGTACTTGGCATCTTGTAAGACCGTCCCTAATTGTCGCTTTGATGTAATCGGGATATTAAACAATCAAATTATCTGGGTGAAGGGAGCTTTTACATGAGACGTAATCTTATGTTCATTGTTACAGTACTTGTTAGTCTCAGTTTCATCACACTAGCGGTTCAGGCATCTTCGCTACCGTTTTCTGTGGATGCTGAAATTGGATTTTTGTATGACTTTGATTCGGATCAAATCCTTTATTCGCAACAAGGAGATCAACCTTGGATTCCTGCTAGTCTTGTTAAGATAATGACTATGTATGTAGCGCTAGACGCAATTGACCGCGGGGATAGATCCTTAGAGGATACTGTTGTGGTCAGTGAACGAGCGTGGAGAATGGGTGGATCCCAGATGTTTCTCGAAGTTGGAGAACGAGTGAGTATAGAATCACTATTATACGGAATTGCTGTTGTTTCCGGAAACGATGCGTCTGTAGCCATAGCCGAAGCTCTAGCCGGAACAGAGCAGAGTTTTGTGCGTTGGATGAATGATAAGGCCCAGGAACTTGGCTTGGCTCTACAGTTCGCAGACGTTCATGGACTATCTGAAGATAACCGGATTACTGCAAGGGATTTTGCTTTGCTTGTTAGTCATTACCTCAACGATCACCCTGAGGCTCTTGCCTATCATCAAGAACGCAGTTATGGGTATCAACCACGCTCGCGAACTTCACCGATAGTGCAGAATAACCGTAACGGACTACTTTGGCGATTTGATGGAGCCGACGGTCTAAAGACTGGCTTTTTAACCAAAGCAGGCTACAATTTAGTAGCGACAGCGAAACAAGATGATCGGCGACTAATCGCGATTATCTTAGGTGCCGCGAACGAACGAAGAAGAGAAGATGAAGTTACGATGCTTCTAAACTATGGGTTTCGCAGTTTTGAATCAGTCAATCTCGAAGAATTACTGCCTAAACGTGAAGAACGAGTCTATAAAGGTCGAGAGAACTCGGTAATTTTTGCCCCACAAAATCCCGTAATAACAATTCCGCGAGGTGCGCGTCAGGCACTCACTATTGAAATACTAAGCGAGCCAGCCATCGCTCCTATTGAGGTTGGACAACGCATTGGAGAAATGGTAGTTTCCTATGAGGAAACAGAGCTAGGACGGACAGCGCTTGTCGCTTCTGCGGAGGTTTTGCGTGGCAATATATTTCGAGTGATTCTTGATACTTTCGTACTATTTTTCCAGCAACTCATTACTCGTCCCTAGCAACTCATTTCTAGTCATTTAGAAAATGTTTAGTGCCTCCCAACGATATTGCAGGGCTTCGGCTATATGCATGAGCTGTATGGTTTTACTCTGGTCTAAGTCCGCGATTGTTTTTGCTACTTTCAGTGTTTTGTAATGACCACGAGCAGATAATTTTAGGCGATCGTTTGCTTTTCTTAAAAAGGTCTGGGCCTCTATAGTGATAGGAATTTGTTGGACTTGCTTATTCGTTAAGCGTCCATTAGGATTTGATTTTGCTGGTGGATGAGAAATCAATCCATTCCATCGGTTCTGCTCTTTGCGATCATCTTGATAATCAGAACTCTTTAACGGATGTAAGAAGGTGAACAGATCAATGCGATCTAACAATGGTCCGGTCATTTTCTTCTGATAAGTGATAATTTGGTTGTGATTACAGCGGCACTCATGATCGAAATCCCCAAGATATCCGCACGGGCAAGGGTTAGTGGTAGCAACGAGCAAAAAGTTTGCAGGAAACGAAATCCATTGATTCGCTCTTGTTAGTGAGATAGAACCTTTTTCTAAAGGTTCTCGTAGTGCTTGGATAGCATGTGGACTAAACTCTAGCAGTTCGTCAAGGAGTAATACTCCCTCATGAGCGAGGCTGATCTCGCCTGGATTAATGCGTTGACCTCCTCCTACGAGTCCTGGGACAGATATTGTGTGATGAGGACGACGATGAGGACGGGTTTGCACTAATTCGGATTTTGGAGGCAATAAACCAGCGGCGCTATAGATCTTTGTCACCTCGATCGCTTGCCGATGCGATAATGGGCTTAACAGATCTGGCAGTACTTGTGCTAACAGCGTTTTACCGCTTCCTGGTGGTCCCATAATGAGACTGTGATGCCGACCGAACGCAGCAATTTGCAGCATTCGTTTGGCGATATCTTGTCCATGAATATATGCAAAGGATGGATTTTGCGCGATGGGCTGATAGGTTTTTGGCGTAACAGGAGTAATCTGCACTTTGCCTTGAAGAAAGTTCTGCGCTTGCTGTAATGATCGAATGGGATAGACACCGCGAGCAACAGCCGCAGCTTCGTTAGCGTTTTCTGCCGATATTAGCAACGATTTTTGTTGACTAGAGGCAAGTTCGGCTAAGGATAGACTGCCTGTAATTGCCCGAGTGTCGCCTCCGAGTGATAACTCACCAGCCATAAAAAAATTAGAGAGCATTTCCTGGGAAAACTCCCCCATTGCAGCTAGAATTCCAACTGCAATCGGAAGATCGAAAAGTGATCCATTTTTTTTAATGCCAGCTGGTGCTAAGTTTACGGTAATGCGTTGCATGGGAAACAAAAAACCAGAATTCTTAATTGCTGCTCGGACACGTTCTCGGCTTTCACGAACAGCCATACCCGCTAAACCAACCATTTCAAAACAAGGCAACCCTGAACGAATATCGACCTCAATCTGAACAGCAATGGCTTCTAAACCAATGAGTGTTGCGCTATTAACTTTTATCATTTTCGTGACTCTCCCTTTTTAATTTTTTCATATATCTGAATTCTCTTGTTGATTGAATTCTCTTGTTGATTGAATTCTCTTGTTAATTGATTTTTCCTGCAAAACATAGAATCCATTTTTGCATGGCATCCTAAGTATGGAGACTGTCTTTAAAGAGGAGTGACAACTACATGGACTTCGAAGTTGGAAGCACCCGCATCTACAGTTGCCCGATGTGCAGCGTGGATACACCGCATAACGTTAAGGCCCATAAAGGGGAGATATATGGGATTGCTTGCACAAATTGTCGTTCAGGGGCATTAGTAAAGGAATTGGATCTGCGAATTTATCAATTGAAGTGGGAAGAGGAGTTACGAGAAATACTTGACAGTTTGGTAGAACAATCAATAGGTTGCGATGATGAATAAATAGGAGGGTGTACTAGTGAAATGGAGTTCACGTGATTATCTGATTGCATTTAACATGATGTCTGGAATCGGTCAACGTAGGTTGGCGAGTTTAGAAGAAGCCTTTGGTACACTAGAGACAGCTTGGAATTGCTCCAAGCAGGATCTTCTTAGTGTACCAGGGTTTGGAGATTCATTGGTTGCTACGGTAACCAGACAGCGACAGCAAATTGACCCTTTGCAAGAGCAAAAGAGGGCAGCGAGACTGGGTATTAATATTGTGACTTCACTCGATGCAGAATATCCAGAAGGTCTTCGAGTACTTGATGCAAAACCACCAGTCATCTACTATAGAGGTATCTTGCCGTTATCACTAGGTATCGCTGTGGTAGGTTCCCGTAAACCAAGTGCTACTGGGAAGCAGCAAGCGTATCGGTTTTCCCAAGAAATCGCAAAGCATGGTCTACCTGTGGTTAGTGGGTTAGCACGCGGAATAGATACGCAAGCTCATTTAGGCACGCTAGCTGTTAATGGATACACAATAGCAGTTTTGGGTTCTCCCTTAAACACAATATATCCGCCAGAAAACAGTGGGTTAGCGCAAAAAATTGCCGCTACAGGGTGCTTGATGTCTGAATATTCTCTGGATATGGCGGTACATCCAGGTAATTTTCCACAGCGCAATCGAATCATTAGTGGGTTATCGTTTGGAGTACTTGTTGTTGAAGCGGGCGAACGGTCTGGCGCTATATCGACGGCGTCTCATGCTAGTGAGCAAGGACGCGATGTTTGGGCGATCCCCGGCGAGATCCACCATCCGCTACGAAAAGGAACAAATAGACTTATTAAGGATGGAGCAGGTCTAGTGGAAGCGGTCGAAGATATTGTAAGTTCGATATCGAGTATTAGTCCATTATCTGTCCAAAAACTAGATAAAATATCCCAGGATGTGCTTGAGTATTCCAGACAAGGGTGTTCTCCGCAACAGATCTTAGAATATACTGGATTAAGCGTTCAAAAACTATTTTCTCTCCTCAGCACCCTGGAAATAAGTGGTTATCTTGATAAATAGCTCCGATCATTAGTTGCATTAACCACCCAAACAGTCTATAATAATGAAAGTATATGGCTATTATTGGAAAATGTAGGAGGTAATATATGGAGAGTCTGGATAAAACTTCCGGTACTTTAGAATTGCTAGAATACCGGGCGGAAACACGAAAAGCTGATGACTCTAAACTAGAATTACACGCAATGCGTATCTATAACGAACAGGAACGTAATGCCATGACAGTTAGCATTCAAGGGCTTTTCTGGAACTTATTGCAGCAAGGCATTATAACATATAATGAATTTGAATCGACAATGGTACAAATATCGCATGAAAAAGTAAGTATACCTTTGCATTATTGGGATATGGCTAGACTATTGCAACCGATTGTTGCCGATCCAATTCGTTTGTACTTTATCACAGGATACTTCTTTCAGCAATGATGATAGTTTCCAGAGCATATAATTGGAGGTGGAAGCTTGGCTAAATCACTAGTCATCGTAGAATCACCAGCTAAGGCTAAAACAATTAGCAAGTTTTTAGGGAAAAACTATGTAGTAAAAGCCTCTATGGGTCATGTACGGGATTTGCCCCGCAGTCAGTTTGGCGTAGATGTCGAGCATAATTTTGATCCTAAGTATATTACCATTCGCGGCAAGGGACCTATTTTAAAGGAACTAAAGGACGCTGCAAAAAAAAATGACTGTGTACTTTTAGCAACGGACCCTGATCGTGAAGGCGAAGCAATTGCTTGGCATTTGGCGAAAGCCCTTAAAATAGACGAAAATAATTGTCGGATTGAATTCCGCGAAATCACGAAGCAAGCGATTCAACAAGCAGTTAAAAACCCGAGAGATATTGCAGCAAATCTTGTCTCCGCTCAGCAAGCTCGTCGTATTTTAGATCGAATTGTAGGCTATAAGTTATCTCCTCTATTGTGGGCAAAAGTTAAAAAAGGTCTGAGTGCAGGCCGTGTACAATCTGTTACAGTTCGATTAATTTGCGATCGTGAGGCAGAGATCAACGAATTCGTGCCCGAAGAGTATTGGTCAGTCACGGCTTCTTTGAGTACTCACGAGAACAAAGAATTTTTCGCTAAATTATTTAAGCATCAAGCTAAAAAGATTGAGCTTCATACAAAGGATGATGCAACAAGGGTAGAACAAGCGATTTTGAATAAGCAATGGGTGGTGGAAAGTGTCACCAAACGTGAACGAAAACGCAACCCCGCCCCCCCTTTCACTACGAGTACAATGCAGCAAGAAGCAGCTCGCAAACTAAATTTTACGTCCAAAAAGACAATGCGAATTGCACAGCAGTTATATGAGGGACTCGATATTGGATCGGAAGGAACAGTTGGTCTGATTACTTACATTCGCACGGACGCAATGCGGATTGCTGAAGAGGCTAGCGACGAAGTGCGCAGTTTTATCGAAAACCAGTATGGAACAGAATTTGTTCCCCACAATCCGCCGGAGTATAAGACAAAATCGGGAGCACAAGAAGCCCATGAGGCGATTAGGCCGACTAGTACTTTGCACACTCCAAAAAGTTTAAAAGAATATCTCGGGCGCGATCAAATGCGTTTATATCGCTTAATCTGGGAACGGTTTGTTGCAAGTCAAATGGCACCAGCTCTGATTAATGGGGTAACAACCGATATAAAAGTGGACGATTATATATTTAGAGCCACTGGGTCGAGTATCAAATTTTCTGGTTTCATGCAGGTTTATGTGGAAGGTAGTGACGATGTCGAAGAAAAGGAAAAAATGCTGCCAGAAATGAGTAAAGGTGAATCTCTTGTCAATAAAAAGCTTGATCTAAAACAACACTTTACACAGCCCCCTCCACGCTATAGTGAAGCTATGCTTGTTAAAATACTTGAAGAAAAAGGCATTGGGCGTCCTAGTACATATGCACCGATCATTGACACTGTGGTACGCAGGGGTTATGTTACTCTTGAGGAAAAGCGATTTATTCCCACTGAACTCGGAACTATCGTCGTGGAACTCTTGTTAGAAAACTTTGGTAATCTACTCGATGTGGATTTTACGGCTTCTATGGAGCAGAAACTCGATCAAGTCGAAGAAGGGAAAGTAGATTGGGTTGATGTAATGCATACTTTTTATGAACCTTTCGCCCATGATTTAGAGAAGGCACATGAACTATTAGAAAAAATTGAAATTGAAGACGAAGTGACAGATACTCCTTGTGATCAGTGTGGAAGTTTGATGGTGATAAAATGGGGACGGTTTGGCAAGTTTTTGGCCTGTCCAGGATATCCAGAATGTAAAAACACAAAGCCTTTTTTAACGGAAGTAGGGGTGGGCTGCCCAACTTGCAGTGATGGGCAAGTGGTGGAAAGGAAATCAAAGAAGGGACGCATTTTCTATGGCTGTTCTACCTATCCTGAGTGCCAATTTACTAGTTGGAATCGGCCAGTAAATGAGAAGTGTCCCCACTGTGATCAGGTTATGTTTTTAAAGAAAAAGAGTGATGACAAAGCTTTTTGCGCTAATAAAGAGTGTTCGGGAGGGTAATCGTATTATGGAAATTAATGTAATCGGAGGTGGTCTAGCAGGTTGTGAAGCCGCTTGGCAAATTGCCGAGCGCAACCATCAGGTAACACTATATGAGATGCGACCTGTGCAGACTACACCGGCCCATTGTAGTGATGATTTAGCAGAATTAGTGTGTAGCAATTCTCTGGGATCCGATCAATTAGCTAGTGCTGGTGGTCTATTGAAAGCTGAACTCATGAAAATGAACTCTTTTATTTTGGCAACGGCCATTGCATGTCGAGTTCCTGCTGGGGGAGCCTTAGCTGTTGATCGCACTCAGTTTTCTCACATGGTGACTGAAAAGCTATTGAATCATCCCCGTGTTACAGTTATCCGTCAAGAGGTCACAACACTCCCAACTGGCATCAACTTAATTGCAGCAGGACCGTTGGCTAGTTCTGGTATCACAAGCGTATTACAGGAACTAACGAATAGAGATAATTTATTCTTTTATGACGCCGCAGCACCGATCATCACGGGAGAAAGCATTGATTACGATCAAGGATTCTGGGCGGCTCGCTATAATAAAGGGACAGCTGACTATTTTAACTGTCCAATGACCAAAGAGCAGTATGAGACATTTTATGGCGAGTTAGTTAAGGCAGAACAAGCTCCTCTTCACGAAGGGGTCGAAGATGATTTGCGAGTCTTTGAAGGCTGCATGCCTATTGAAGTCATGGCAGCTCGTGGTCTAGATACCTTGCGATTTGGTCCGCTAAAGCCTGTGGGTTTAGTCGATCAAACGGGAAAGCGCCCATATGCAGTTGTGCAGTTACGTAAAGAAAATACCACCGCATCGTTACTTAATTTAGTGGGTTTTCAAACACGCTTAAAGTGGGGGGAACAGAAGCGTGTTTTTCGCTTAATTCCAGCTCTGTCACACGCTGAATTTGTGCGCTATGGCGTAATGCATCGCAACACCTATATTAACTCGCCTAATGTGTTACACCCTACATATCAACTTGTTGGGAATCCGAACATATTCGTAGCAGGGCAAATTACAGGCGTTGAAGGGTATATGGAAAGTGTATCCTCTGGCTTATTAGCGGGAATTAATATTTGCCGAATGAAAGACGGACAGGAACTTATTACGTTACCCGAAATTACTATGATGGGTGCATTAGCACAGTATATTAGCACGGCATCTACCAGAAATTTTCAACCAATGAATGCTAATTTTGGAATTCTCCCCCCTTTGGCTGAAAGAATTCGGGATAAGCAACAACGCAAATTAGCCCAAGCACAGCGTTCATTGGATAGTTTTAATGATTTTTTATAATTTTAAGAATCATCTTGCGCTCTCTAAACTTGTATGGTAAGATGCAGGTAAGAACAGGATAGTGGTGACATTTATGGATACGTTCATTCAAGATTATCTACGGTATCTGCAGATTAACTCGAATATTTCTCAAGCTACGCACCAAGCTTACTTACAAGATTTAAGGCGATTCGCAACCTTTATTGAGATACTCTGGGAACAGAGTATCGTACAGGTAGACCATTATCTTTTACGCGAATACTTAGCAGTATTACACAAAAAGGGATATACTCGAACTACAATAGCTCGACATTTAGCTTCTATTCGTGGCTTATATAAGTATTTGCATCGAATGGGAATTGTAACTAAGAATCCAACAGTGCATGTTAAGTTTGCCCGCAAGAGTCAAACTCTGCCCGATGTTCTCAGTGTTGATGAAGTCAATGACCTTTTATCTGCTTTTAACAGCACTAGCCCACTAGTTCAACGTAACAGGGCTATTTTTGAATTGATCTATGCCGCAGGTTTGCGCGTAAGTGAAGTGACTAATCTGAATCTCGTAGATGCCCCTGATAGTAGTGGACTTATCCGTGTTTTGGGAAAGGGTAATAAAGAACGAATTGTTCCTGTTGGTGAATACGCATTGCTAGCGCTAGAAAACTACTTGGCTAACGGGCGGCCGTTTTTGATTAAAGCAGAAGAGACTGCACTCTTTGTCAATCATCGCGGATCACGCTTAAGTCCCCGTGGAGTCCAATATATTCTTAATCAACATATTCAGAATACTGCGTTGGATAAAGGAGTATCTCCCCATTCCTTACGACATAGTTTTGCTACGCATCTGCTAGATGGAGGAGCGGACTTGCGAGCAGTGCAGGAGCTCCTTGGGCATGCTAGTTTGTCCACAACTCAACTTTATACAAGGATTAGTCGTAGTCATTTGAAATCGACGTATAATCGCTCACATCCTCGAGCCTAGAAGTAAAGAACGATTTATGCGAAAGGCCATTTAATTTTCGTTGTTTTTGTTAAGCTAACTTGCATCGAAAATGTAACTTCCGAGCAGGTTCCTAGGAGGGCAAATATGGAACGTTTTCGTGCCACAACCATTGTGGCAATTCGTAAAGACAATCAGCTTGCAATTGCTGGTGATGGTCAAGTCACCTTTGGAGAACACACCATTATGAAGCATGGAGCAAAGAAGGTTCGCACTTTGTATAACGGGCAAATTCTTACGGGATTTGCAGGTGCTGCAGCTGATGCGTTTACACTATTTGAAAAATTTGAAGCTAAGCTTGAACAGTATCATGGGCAATTAGCACGGGCTGCCGTGGAGTTGGGAAAACAGTGGCGCACCGATCGTATGTTACGGAATTTAGAGGCACTGTTAGTTGCTGGCGATGCTAACCAGTTATTACTGATATCGGGATCGGGAGAAATTATTGAACCTGATGACGAAGTTCTTGCTGTAGGATCTGGAGGATCTTATGCATTAGCCGCTGCGAAGGCTTTGATGCATCACTCTGACTTATCCGCAAAGCAGATTGCGAAAGAAGCGCTGGAAATTGCAGCAAGTATCTGTGTATACACGAATAGTTGCATAACGGTGTTGGAATTAAATCCTAAGGAGGGACACGATGGAAATGACCCCTCAGCAAATTGTGAGTGAGCTTGATCGCTATATCATTGGGCAGAACCAAGCGAAGCGAGCGGTGGCTATTGCATTACGAAATCGCTATCGGTGGAAATTGCTTGCGTCTGATATGCGTGATGAAGTTGTTCCAAAGAATATTTTAATGATCGGCCCAACTGGTGTGGGTAAAACTGAGATTGCGAGACGTCTCGCTAAACTTGCAAACGCGCCATTCATTAAAGTAGAGGCGACTAAATTTACTGAAGTTGGTTATGTGGGTCGTGATGTAGAATCGATCATTCGCGATCTATTAGAGTCAGCGATTCGCATGCTTAAAGCAGAAAAAATGCAGATGGTTGAAGATAAAGCAAAATTAGCTGCAGAAGAGCGTTTGCTCGATATTTTTGTTCCGTTACCAGAAAAAGATAAACATTCCAATCCCTTTGGCGCTATGTTTGGAATGAATCAAACAACCAACCCTGAAGATGATCAAGCCTGGAATGAAAGCACAGAAAAAACTAAAACTAGACGCGACCAATATCGGATGCGGTTGATGAACAAAGAATTAGAGTCCGAACTCATAGAAATTGAAATTGAGGACCAGAATTCGCCCTTCTTGGATGTGCTGTCGGGTGCTGGTATGGAAGACATGAGCATCAATATTCAAGATATGCTCGGCGGTTTAATTCCCAAGCGCAAGCGTAAGCGCAAAACCACAGTCGAAGAGGCACGGAAAATTCTACTGCACGAGGAAGCTAGCAAGTTATTGGATATGGATACAATAACTGCACAAGCTATTGAAAGATGTGAAGAAGCAGGAATTGTCTTTATTGATGAAATTGACAAAGTTGCAGGGAAGGAGGGTGCTTCAGGAATTGATGTATCGCGAGAAGGAGTGCAACGAGATATTCTTCCGATTGTTGAAGGTAGTACAGTGATCACAAAATATGGATCAATCCGGACAGATTACATCCTATTCATTGCCGCCGGTGCTTTTCATGTTGCAAAACCGTCGGATCTTATTCCTGAATTGCAAGGAAGATTTCCTATCCGCGTGGAGCTCTCTAGCCTTACCAAAGACGACTTCCAAAAAATCCTCACAGAACCAAAAAATGCTTTATTGAAACAATATAGAGCACTGTTACAAACGGAAGGTGTCGATATTGAATTCAGTCATGATGGCATAGCAGCAATTGCCGGGCTTGCAGCCCATGTAAATGACACAACTGAAAACATTGGAGCTAGGCGTCTACACACCATTCTTGAACGATTACTTGAGGATGTTTCGTTTGCGGCGAACGAGATAACAGAAAAAGTGTGTGTGGATGCCAACTACGTTCATACCAAACTTTCGGCAATTAGTACAAATAAGGATTTGAGTAGTTTTATTCTTTAAATCTAGGTCGATTTCGGCCTAGTATTTCAGCCATCAGGACAAGCTCTGGCTAATCCATGGAACAATCCTACAGGAGGTGAACGAGGTCATATTCCCAAAATAGTGACCTCGCAAGTATGTTAAGTCTATTAGAAAGAACCCGAAAAATAAATCGTTTGATTCAGCAACAAACAGGGTATCAGGTAGAATTTAATGAGATGGCCAAACTTCTAGCCGAGGTAGTAAACTCTAATGTTTATGTTTTAAGTCGTAAAGGTAAGGTTTTGGGTTCTGCGATTATTAGTGAGATAAACTCTAGTGTTATGGAGGATGAGATTCTTGCACAGGGTTTTATCTCCCATGAATACAATCAAGAAATTCTGAAGATTGATGCCACAAGTGCTAACCAAAAGGGTGACGGTCAATGTACGTACAACCTTGAGGTGCCCTGTCCGTTTGTGGATAAAATTATAACAATTGTACCGTTAAGCGGTGGAGGGGAACGCTTAGGTACACTCATATTTGGTAAAACGGATCAGAGTTTTAATGAGGAGGATTTAATACTAGCAGAGTATGGAGCCACAGTAGTGGGCATGGAGATACTGCGAGCTCGCTCCGAGCAAGTCGAAGATGAAGTTCGCAAAAAAGCAGCCTGTCAAATCGCAATTGGCACTCTGTCCTTTTCGGAACAGGAAGCAGTTGAACATATCTTTGACGAACTTGATGAAGAAGAGGGTTTGCTTGTTGCTAGTAAAATTGCGGATAGAGTAGGCATTACTCGTTCTGTGATCGTCAACGCTTTACGCAAACTAGAAAGTGCTGGAGTGATCGAATCTCGCTCTCTAGGTATGAAAGGGACATATATCCGGGTATTAAATGACTATTTCTTAGATGAGCTAGCAAAAAACAGAAATCATTAGAGAAAAAAGGAGCAGTAAAGAGGCTCCTTTTTTTTTGATCCTGTTTAGTGACAAAGAGTATGATAAAGATATCTACGAAATTGCAGGATTCTGTGGGGTTTTGTAGAATCTCTTTCTTAATAAAGCTACGTTTGATAAAAAAATAGGAAGGTTGTGTGCATGTGTTTAAAACTACAGATTATGTGAATCGCGCTCTCGATGGTTCGGCCTTACGGCAACAGGTTTTAAGTAACAACCTAGCCAACGCAAATACACCAAATTTCCAACGGTCGGATGTAGACTTTTCTAGTTTGTTTGGACCCAAAATTTCACAGCTGCAATTACATACAACCCATGCTGAACATACCCGAAATACGAGCAAAAATCAAAATTCACCAAGTGTCCGACGAGATAGTGCATCTACACTTCGAAATGATGGAAATAACGTGGATATTGATCGTGAAATGGTGATGTTAATGGAAAATCAGTTACATTATCAAGCGATGGCTGATATCCTAAACCGAAACTTAAGTATATTACGGTCTGTTATTGGTGAAGGGAGACGATAGAATTGAGTATGTTTCAAGCTTTTCGGACTAGTGCATCGGGTCTGACAGCAGAGCGTCTACGAATGGATACAATTGCAAATAATTTAGCAAATGCAAACACAACTCGAACCGAATCAGGCGGTGCTTATCGCCGCCAAATGGTGGTTTTTGCACCTATCCAAGAGTCTGGTGGAATAAGGCGAAAGACAATGGGTCAGGGAGTGAAGGTGGTTGGCATTGTGGAGGACAGTTCTCCATCAAGAATCATTTATGATCCGCAACACCCAGATGCAAATATTGATGGTTATGTTGAGCTTCCTAATGTTCACGTTGTTAAAGAAATGGTTGATTTGATAACCGCAACTCGAGCATATGAAGCGAATATCACAGCAATCAACTCTGCTAAATCGATGGCACAAAAGGCGTTAGAAATAGGTCGAGGTTAGTCCTAATGGAGGTATTCTATGCGAATTACACAACGAATTCCTGAGATTACGAAGAACGTAACGGCTAACAACAAGCAAGAGACCGTAAATTTTGCTAATCAATTGCAGGAGGCATTAGGGGACATGAACACCAAACTTCATCAAGCTGATGAGGCCACATCCTTATTAGTTCGTGGAGAGATGGATTTTCATAATGCTATGATTATCTCCGAAAAGGCCAATTTGGCACTACAGCTAACCATGGCCATTCGGAATAAGGTAATAGAGGCATACCAAGAAGTAATGCGAATGCAAGTTTAGCCGTAGGGTGAGATAAATGGAAACTATGCTTAATACACTAAAAGAAACCTGGAATA
>SKJB01000143.1 GCA_007116145.1 Limnochordia bacterium
AAATAAACAAAAATCCCAAGATCGCTAAACTATCCGGATTTGGAGGAATGGAATGCTATGATGGTGACAACGGGCTTGGAGAAATTTGCTCCTATTTTATTACTGAAAGAAGCATTCAATTATCGGAACTTCATGGTATAGGCTTTTGCAGCATTAGAAACAGCAATCATTTCTTGTCGGCAGCACCCTATGCTGAAATTGCCGATGAGAAAGGCTTCTTTACAATTATCATGTCAAAAGCACCCTCTGGACTCTCCTTGCCAGGAGCTGACAAGGTTTTGATGGGAAATAATCCCTTTGGATATGCAGCTGGGTATGAAAATGGAAAATTGCTTTTTGATATCTGCTGTGCATATTCTTCGTATGGAAAGATGGGTCAAAAAGCGGAGAGAGGCGAAAACGTTCCTGCATACTGGGGCAATGATCTCCACGGAGACCCAACAACCTATCCAGACAAAATCGTAGAGAGCGGTTTGTTTATGCCCATAGGTCAACATAAGGGATTTGGAATTGCATTATTAATAGAAATTCTCACCTCTGTTTTTTCTGACGGCGCTATTCTCCATCAAGACGCTGAAAAAACTGGCTTAAAAGGGAGATACAGTCAAACTGCCATAACAATAGACATTAGTAAAACTATGGATCAGAGTGTATTCAAAAACAAGCTTCAACAAATGATGGACATATTAAGAGAATTGTATCCAGACATTAGCATTCCTGGAGAGCGATCATTGAAAAAGCAAATGAACATAAGACAAAGAGGGTATTTTGAGATCAAGGATGAAATACTAGAACGCATACATAAAATACCTTAATTCTGAAATTCTGTCATATACATTGGTGTATTAAAGATTTTATCTAACGAATGCTGTTCTTCATCAGATAAGGCAGGGTTTTGCAAAATATCTACGTTATTTTGCAGCATAGATTTATCGGATACACCAACTATTATGGTAGTAACCAGTTCATTATTTATAATCCACTTTAACAAAATCCTTGCTGCATAATTTCGATCATCTATTCCTGCTTCCTCTGCGATCTTAAATATTCTACCCTTTCTAAAGGCCACTCTAGATACAAGACCCATTCCTTTTTCTTTAACCACTTGAAGTATTTTGCTCTCAACATGCTGCTCGTTAATATTGTAATTAATAAATACAGAATCAAAATGACCCGAACGAATCTGCTTGAGATATGTTTCATCCCCTGAAAATGTATCTGCACTGGCAAACCTTATTAGTCCTTCTTTTTTCAGTTTTTTTATGTTGTATGCGATCTTATCCAGGTAATCCGCATCTGCTTCTAACGCTTCTTTCATGAATGCAAAGTTGAAAATGTCTATGGTTTCTCTCTCCAACAACGTAAGTATGCGGATGGCTTCTTCTCTTAATAGAGTATAGTCCGCCATCTTCCGGTTCGCCGGATCGTATGTATATACCATGCCCTCTGGTCTGGTTTGCAGGATAATATCATTAGCAGGTTTCAATTTTTTTAATATTCGCCCCATCGCTTCCTTCTCAGAATCTATGGTGAGATCAAAGATATTTATACCCAAATCTAACGCTTTTTTCACAATTTCTTCGCGATTTTCCCCTCCAAAACCTGCAAAAATGTGCCCTGGAGTAACAGCCAATTTTTGATTTTCGCCAAAAGCTCTTATCATCCCACCATTACCGAACTCGTGACCGCCAAGACCAATTACCGAAACTTTTACTCCCGTTTTACCATATTCTCTGTATAGCATTGAAATAGCCTCCCGTTTTCTCAGTGAATACCTATAAGCGAGGTGCATTGTACACGGCTTTATACCTTGAATTGCTACCACACACTACTATTATAACACATTAAGGTGCGATAGGAACCTTGAACATACGAGTTTGAGTGTTGAGACCAATTGTAATAATCATGTAAAAAACGTTACTCCGTCGGTAAAAAGCAGGACTTCGTTTTTCTCTGGCGAATTAGTAACACGAAATAGATAAGTCGTATTACTAGAGGGGGTTGATTATGAGTGAACTCACTAGATTTGGTGTCAGTATGGATTCCGTTTTGCTAGAACAATTTGATCAGCTTGTTGTTAGAGAAGGTTACAATAACCGATCGGAAGCGTTCCGGGATTTGGTTAAAAAAAGGTTGATTGAAGCTGGGTATGAAACAGATGAGAAAGAAGTGGCCGCAACGATTACCCTCATCTATCCCTACGGAACAAGAATTAAGAGTGTACCAAAGCATCATCATGCTTCACTAGACATCCTTGCTAATCTGCAGGTGCACCTGGATAAGCAAACCTGTTTGAAGGTGATTGTACTGCGTGGCAAAGCTAGTGAAGTAGCAGCTTGGGCACAGAACTTGCTAGGTATGAAGGGTGTGTTGGGACAGTTCACCGTATCGGCCGCAGAGGATGTTGAGGGGGTCTGGTGAGGATGCTGCATGCTGTTGAATTGCGTGATGTGTCAGCTGGCTACGATACCCTTGTTATTGAACGGCTTAACTTAACGGTACCAAGTGGTTCATTAATCGGGATCGTAGGTCCTAACGGAGCTGGTAAAACAACGTTGCTTAAGGTAATTTGTGGATTGCTTGTGCCTAAAAGCGGACAGGTTAACATTCTTTCGCGCTCACTGGTATCGTCTAGAGATCGTCTTTGGATTCGGCGTCAACTAGGGTATGTGCCGCAACTACAAACTCCAAGCGCATTACCAATTTCTGTTGAAGATGCGGTACTTCTAGGCCGTTGGGGACGGTCTTTCTCCTGGTGCAAACGGCCCACAACTTTTGACCTGGAAAGAGTTTCTGAGGTGCTGCAACTAGTCGGCATGGAAGAGGCTCGCCGCCAGGATTGGAGAACGTTGTCGGGTGGACAACGACAACGTGTAGCTTTGGCCAGAGCCTTAGTTCGTGATCCTGATCTTCTGATAATGGATGAGCCAACTACCTATTTGGATCCAGGAGCACAAGAAGATTTGATTCTATTAATCCAACAGTTACAAAGTTCTTTAAACATTACAACCATCGTGGTTACGCATCTTCTAAATAAAGATTGGCATTTTAGTGAGAGTTGGCAGATGCAGCAAGGTGGTATAAGTAGGTGGACTAAATGAATTGGTTGAGTCCTTTGGAAATACCGCTAATTCGAAATGCACTTCTAGGTATTGTGTTCGCAGGAGGTACCATGTCTTTGTTAGGGGTAATGGTACTGACCTTGAGTTTGACGGGACTTAGATTTACTTTGATGCATGTGGGGCTCCTTGGAGCGGCACTGTCAATGAGCGTAGGAGCTAATCCAACCTTGGGTGCTTTTGTGCTAATCATGCTAGTCTCTGTTTTTATGGGAACACTAGGCGATAAAGTGAAACTATCGGCAAGCTCGTTAAGTGGTTTCTTTATGACTGGATCGCTTGCTTTGGCCTTCATCATTCTATCCAAAGCTGAAGTTCCTGCGATGGAAGTCTTTGGAATTTTCGCAGGTAGCATCCTTATCCTGAGTACTGTGGATTTTGCTATGATTATCCTGCTGGGTCTGGTTATTGTCGCTGTCTACATCGTAGGCTATCGGGAAATTCAACTCATCCTCTTGGATAAAGAGCTAGCCTTAACACTTGGTGTTCCGGTTGGCAAAGTAAATATCCTAATGTTTCTATTACTTGGAGCTGGTGTTGCGTTAGCACTTCGTTTGGTGGGGGCACTGTTGGTTGATGCAGTTATTCTGTTACCAGCCATGGCAGCTCTCCCTCTAGCATCTGGACTAAAACAAGCTTTAGTCCTTACTTCACTCTTTGGCATCACTGCTGCAGCAGGCGGGTTTCTCCTCGCTTTATACTTCGATCTTCCGATCGGGTCTAGCGTAGCCCTGCTTGGAGCAGTCTTGCTTGGTTTCAGTTACATCATTCAGAGGAGGAAATAATAATGAAAAGAATAATGGTCGTTATTGTAACACTGTTAATTGTATTGCTGTCGCTAGGAACAACAGTCTCAGCGGAAGAAGATTTAAAGGTTGTCGCCTCCACAAGCTGGGTCGGTGCTATTGCAGAGGCTGCAGGAGCCCGTAACGTCACAGTCCTTGCGCCTATCGAGCTTAGACACCCTCCAGAGTATGATTTCCGTCCAGTGGACATTCAACGTGCCGTCCAAGCTGATCTCATCCTGTGGGGCGGATATGAGGGGTTCATCCGAAATCTAGTAACAGCAGCCAAAATACCTGATGATAAGGTAATTCGGGTAGTGACAAACAATGCTCCGCCCGTTCTAGCAGAGAGCGCCGCTTCTCTGGCTGCGATCTTAGGAACAACAGAACAGTTTCGAGAATGGGAAAAAGAACTCCAAGCATTAGCCGAGGAGATTCAGACCGCTGCTGCCGCGCAGAACGTATCGGAGAAGAAGGTCATCGTTCAAGCTCACCAACAGCGCTTTGCTGAGTGGGTCGGATATAACGTGGTGGGAGTATTTGGGCCTGCTGAACTTACACCCGTGAGATTAGCAGAGATTCTCAAGATGGAGCCAGAAGCGATCATCGACAACTGGCATAGCGCTCAAGGTGAACCGATCAAGGGAACAGGAAGGACCTACCACTCACTGATAAACTTCCCTGGGCCAGCTCAGACTGTCTCCATTCTTGATGTTATCCGCTATAATGCCAAACAACTTGGTTTGCTAGATTGAGGCTTGGGTTAGACATGCCGTTCCACAATAAAAGCCACATCACTGTGGCTTTTATTTGGTGAGTCAATGGTACTCCCGACAGAATCTGAACCTGTGGGAACACGACTAATTTTTGATCGGCATTATAGTGCGACCACACGCATCCATTTACACAGCCAGATGTGCATCCGATGCTCTGCTCATTACCTGACTGTCTGCTCCGAGAGCCGGGACTATTGTGAATCAACGCTGATTCCATTAGAAATCATCCATGTAGCTTGGCAAAACCAATAGTGTCCTGTTGGCTCCAGCCTGCAATATTAGGTGCCTCTTTATCCACTCCAAACCAAATCTTGCGAAACTCAGAGCAACTTGTGAGTAGTTCCTCTAGAGTTCCTTGCGATTCGACTTTTCCGTCTTTTAAAACGATGATCTGATCCGCTCGACGTAATGCTGCTTTGCGATGTGAGACGACTAAGCAAGTATTGCCTTCTTTTTCAAAGACTCTATCCCACAAAGTCCGCTCGGTCTGTACATCAAGAGCACTTGAGAGATCGTCAAATACAAGTAGATCGGGCTCTCTAACAAACATACGGGCAGCTGCAGTTCGTTGGATTTGTCCCCCTGAGAGCTTTACACCTTTAGGCCCTACCAGTGTATCTAGCCCATGCTCGAACGCAGCAATGTCGCTGTCCATCACTGCCGCATGTAAAGCATTCCATAGTTGCTCTTTCTCTGCTGGTCGTCCCATGAGGATATTGTTCTCTAGTGTATCACTAAACAGTCTAGGAATCTGCGCTGTATAAGCCGTCCGCGGTGGCGTAAAGAAATCTCCCGGCGCATCTACACGCTCTCCATTCCATAGAATTTCACCTGAGTCGCGACTGAGCAACCCTAACAGAACTCGTAATAACGTTGTTTTACCAGAACCATTCATTCCTGTGATCACCGTAAAGGAGCCGCGGCGTAGATTAAGACTGATATTTCGAATACCCTTTGTCGCACCGGGGAAGGTATAACTTAAGTTACGAGCCAGGAGACTCTGGAGTGGTAAAGACTCAAGAGCGGGCGTTGTAGGTACTCCGTTAACCGCTTCTTCACTTAAGAATATCGGGTCGGGTTGAATAAGAGCTTCCGGGGCTGCACCTTCCATTAATCGTTGCATTCGTTCAACAGAGACACCAATCTGTCTATAACGGGCAACGAGTAAACCCATGAAGGCAGTTAGTTCGCCAATGAAATCGAGATAAAACACAAAAAGTGCGAAGTCTCCAACAGTAAAGGTTCCTTGCTGCATGGCACGACCTGCTAAAATGAGGATAACCCCTGTACCTATGGCCGCAGTATTGCGAAAAATCGAATGGAGAAATTCGTTGAACAATACATCTTTAATCGCAACAGCTCGCCGTTTTTGATTTAACGTGCGAAAATGCGCGATTACATCCCCTTCAGCTGAAGCTACTTTGATAGCCTGAGCAGCGCCGAACAACTCGCCAATAAATCCAGTAACAATCCCCGTATGCTTGCGGCTCTCTCTGCGATAATGCTCCACCTTGCGAGATGCAGCGCTAGATATTAGACCTACTGCGACAAATGGAACGATAGCCACCATGGTGATTACAGGACTAATCCGCACCATAATAACAATGGCGATGATGCTAAAAAGAATGAGACCCATCAGATCGTTAAGCCATAGAGCAAATAGGGGGATCTCAAAGACATCACCCCGAAAGCGACTCGTAGCTTCTCCAGGTGAATCCGGCAATGCTGATGCACCTGGTCGTCGCAAAATATGCTTTAGCAGATTACGCCGCAGCAATGTCATACTATGCACCCAGAAAGGTACATGGGTTAGAATAAGTCCTAGGATTGAAGAGATACGAATCACCTCACTCACAAGGAGAAAAGCTATCAATGTCCATAAACCTAACTCGGCTGGTGCTGACCCAGAGAGTGTATTGAAAAACTGCCTCATCACTAAACCAGGAACCTGTAGCCCCAGCATTAATACCATCATACTGAGAAAGTTTAGTAGCCAAAATCCAGGCCGAAAACGAATCGTTGCCCAAACTACCCGCCATGCGGGTAAATGCGAGATACTCATACTAAGACGCCTCCAATCCAGTTAAGAGCAAACGAGAGAACTGAGAATCAGGATCCGAAAGCAGAACCTCTCGTTCACCGTATTCTAGGGCTTTCCCATCCTCGATAATCAAGATATCATCCGCCCGTTTCACAGTAGCTAGACGGTGAGCCACGATAATTGCGGTCCGTCCATGAAGAACACGATCGATGGCGCGTTCTACTAGCTGCTCTGTAGCCGGATCTAGCCGAGAGGACGCCTCATCTAGAATAACCAAACCCGGATCTTTTAGAAACACTCGGGTTAAGGCTAGTAGCTGGGCCTCGCCAGCAGATAAACTACGCCCACCGCTATCTAAACGTGTATCTAACCCTTCGGGCAAGCTATCCAGCCACGTTGTCAGACCCAGCGAGTCAATAACATTGCGAATGGTAACATCGCTGATGCTAGGGTTAAAAAAAGTTATGTTATCGCGAATACTAGCTTGAAATAATTGCACATCCTGGGTAACGTATGCTACGCGCTGCCTAACGTGGGTGATCTGCGTTTCAGGGAGTGGAACGCCGTTGATGCGAATTGTACCACTTATTGGGTCATATAAACGAAAAATCAAACGAACGAGCGTTGTTTTCCCACCACCAGTGCGACCTAGCAATCCTAAAACCTTTCCTGGCTCTAAGGAAAAAGACAACTGATTGATTACAGACTTTCCATCGGCCTCGTAGGCAAAAGCTACCTCATCGAAATCAAGCCGTAACGCTCCATCAGCTATGACTACTGCATGAGGCGACTCAACAATAGTCCTTTTTGTACTCAGTAACTCATCCATCCGTTCGACAGACGCTCCAATATTTTGCAGGTTCTCAACTTGTTGAGTGAGTTCGCGAATCGGTCGTGCAATTAGGTTAATGTAATGGATAATTAAGTAGGTTGTTCCCAGTGTGATCAAGCCATCACTGTACAACCGAAAACCAATTAAGATGGACATACTGTAACCAACAATGATTAGCAAACCCCCCGTCCCTCCAATAACAAGGTGCATAAGAGAAGATGCCTTCCACTTCTTCAATATCACAGCATGCAATTGATAAAGCCTACCTATCACATAGTCGACAGCTCCGCAAGCTCGGATATCCTCGGTACCAGCTAAGCGCTCTTCTAGGAATCCAAAGAGCTCCGTCTCTGCCTCGCGTAAGGCCTTATGTTTTGGAACAGCAATCGCTCGCACTTGATTAAGTGCAACGAGTGTCACGATGGAGAAGATCGTAAAAGCCACACCAAGCCGATAATCAATCAGGTAAAGAGCAGTAAGAATTCCAATCAAAAGTAAGATATTACCAGCAATTCGAATCACGAGCTGTGAAAAGAAAGTGTTAAAAGCGGTTACATCACCCTCAATCCTCTCTATGAACTCGCCAGGGCTCTTCTCTTTGTGAAACTGCATATCTAAGTCGAGGCAGTGTGTAGCTAGGTCTTCACGAAGAGCGTTCGTCGCTGTCCAGGCTACACACGAACCCATGTAAGCAGCTACCACGGACAATGCTTGTTGAAGCAATGCGGCAGCTAAAAATATGAGAGCTGCCAGTAATAGTTTTTGTGAGGCTACATCAGACTGGGTTGCATCAATAAAATAGCGCATTATTTGCGGAATCACAACTTGCAGTCCAATACTACTGATAAGCAGGATGGTCAGCAAAGTAAAGTCTTTTTTTTGGTTTGCTAAGTACTTCGATAGAATTTCATAGTAACGCCTAAGTGGTATCTTCATAGTATCCAAATCTCCCTAACTCCTCTCAGGTAAAACATTAAATGCTTTTCGTGAATCTGCGCTATACCTATGCTACTGACATCAATTGCATCGACTCGAGGTGCACTCATTTTTGCACACAAAAAAGAGCAGACCCATCTGTGACTGCTCCTTTTCAAAAAGAAAAGGTCAGGGGGATTACCCACCGACCCATAGCATTAATTAGAGGATAAAGACTATAAGCCTTCCTCGACGCTAAAGGACATGGGAACACAGATGTTGGTTATAGTAATGATTGGACGCACTTTGTTTATTCTAATCATCTGGCCCACC
>SKJB01000001.1 GCA_007116145.1 Limnochordia bacterium
TAGCCGTAGCCGTAGCCGTAGCCGTAGCCGTAGCCGTAGCCCATAGATTTAGCATCATATTGGTTGAGGATTGCTCCTAAGATATTCACACCAGCTTGATCCATCTGCTTCTTAGCCTCTTGAATGGCTTGGATCGGTGTTTGACCAGACTCAATCACTAGTAATATCCCATCAGACAGCATGGGTACTTCTAACGCTTCCGACCCAGCTTGGATCGGGGGCAAGTCAATGATGACCCAATCATAATCATTGCGTGCCTGTAAAAGTAGGTCCTGAAACTGCTTGGAGCGGAATAGATTAACAATACTCGGAGGACGAATCCCTGCCGTAATCACATCAACCCGCACATCATTGAAATTGACTGTGCGAATTCCGTCTTCGCGATCCACTTGCGCAGATAAAATTTCTGATAAGCCAGGTGAACGCGTTTCGCCCAATGCACGATGTAACATCGGTTTGCGTAAATCGCCATCAATCAGTAATACTTTTTGCCCAGAATGAGCAAGAATATAGGCAAAGTTTAGGGCTGTCGTTGATTTTCCTTCGCCTGGTACCGCACTTGTTGTAGCAATTACTTTCGGTTGCTTTTCAAAGTTAGAAAAACGTAGATTACTCTCTACCCGTACGTAGGCTGCCGCTACTGGATCCGTAGCATCTGTACCCTCCAAAAACAAACATTGATCGGAATTGCTTTCAAATTTTGCTGTATTTACTTTTGGAATAACTCCCAGTAAGGGTAAACCTAACATCTCAAGCTGCGAACGACCTTTCACAGTGTTGTCCATAAACTCAAGTAAAAATACAATTCCTACGCTGACAAACATCCCGAGAACAAAGGCAATCGCAAGGTTCAATCGGGTTCTTGGACCTATCTGCTTGGCTAACGCTGGTGGTCGAATAACCTGTACATCGCCCATCTCGCGTTCCACTGCAATACGCGACCTCTCTAATTCCTGAATCAGCATGCTATATGTCTGATTACTCACCATAACATCACGCTCAAGTCTGGCATACTCAAACGCCTTATCCGACAAGCGCCACATCTGATCTTGATACTCGTTAATTCGATTTACGATTAACGCAATACGATTTCTTAGCCCATTTATCTCTACAGTAACAGTTATCTGTTCAAGGACTAATTCCCTATATACATTTAGGGTTCCGCGAGTGTCTCCTGTATCTAGAGCTAATTCTCCAAGGAACTCGTGGATTTCAGTTGTCATCGCGGCGATCCGATTCTCAATCTGCCGAACCTCCGGCGAACCTCCAAGGCCGCGCGATAGGTATTCGATGCGTGTCCCTTCTAACTCTACTAAGCGTCGCTGCAACTCTTCAACCATCTGGTCTGAGGATATCGAGGTACTACGCGGCAATTCACCTCGTACTCGCTCTAATTCTTGCATTGTATGGTCTAAACGCATCAAGTACTCATCCAACCGAATTTCTGCATTCATTAATTGACTTTCCAAGCCAGCAATATGCTGGTTAACTTTTGCTTCTTCACTACTTAAGAAAATAATGCCCACACGCTGTTGAAAATCACGAACTGCTACCTCGGCATCTTCTACTCTTTGCAGCGAGCGCTCAACCTGTTCCTCTAGAAATGCTTGAATACGCACCGCTTGTTCCTTCGCTCGATTCTCTGAATACCCTTGATACGCAGCAACAATCGCCTCAGCGGTATACTTTGTTACTTCTGGACTATCACCACTTACTCGAAGTTCGATCACATCAGTTCTAGCCACAATACTAGTGGTTAGTCGGGAGCGCAACTGCTCTGCCGTAAATTCCTCGCCTAACCCTTGAAGATAATCAACCGCTCGATCCAAAACGATCGGGCTTGTAATAACCTGTATCCGATTCTCCATTTTATCTGATTGTTGTGTCGTCAAAAACGCAAGCTCACCACCGACAGAACTAGACTGATCGATGAGAAGTTGAGCGGTGGTTTCATAGGTGGGTGGAGTGAAATGGCTAATAACTCCAGCAACAATCACAGTAAACACTGTCACCACAGCGAGAAAAATCCATTTTCGCCTGAGAATCCCAACCATTTGCAGTAGATCAATCTCTGCTTCCTTGCTCTGATTGTCTGCGACCTGGGGTCCAACTTGATTAACCATTAGTATTGATTACCTCACTTGATGTAGTTAAGTCTTCTAATAGGCTCTTCATTTGCTGCCAAGCCTCTCCGCTAAAGGTATACGCTGTCGTTGCTATTAGTAAAACAGACTGCGTCTTAAGATTAGCCATTTCAATCTTGACGTCTGTCATACGCTCGTCGAGAGCCCACACTGTTTCAGAGCTAGCCATCCCAGCTTTTACTAAATCCGTTTGCTGTACCCGTCGCTCTTGTAACAACACAGCCAAAGACTCAAGTCCTTGATAGTGATGTTGCCGTTGAATGAGTTGCTCCACGCTAGCTATTAATTCACGTGTTAACTTCTCTTCCATGGCTTGAAGCTGTTGAATATCTCGTTCTAATTCTCGAGCTAGAGTGCGCTCTGCCGTCGCACGATCTAGCATTCGTTTCGGATCAAGAAACGGTAATGAAACACTCACACCAACTGCAGGAACCAAGCGAACTTCATTCTCAACTAACCTTGTACCCACATCAGAAGAAAAGGAAACAGATAATGGAAAACGAGCACCCGGTAGCACAACTTCCTCTCCTTCGGTTACTATACTACGTTGTGAAATAAGTGTTGGATGATGTTCGAGCATAAGAGAAACCGCGGCTTGCAGCAAAGCCTCAAACCCATTGGTTTCTGCTTGGTCGGCTGCTAAGGCATATCCACTAGTGAATACAACTAGTAACACAAGTAGAGCTGTGATGGACAGCCTAATAAAGCCATTTTGTACATTGCACACACTGTTTGGATGTCTCATTAATTTGTTAAGGCCTCCAATTATCAAATACATATTTTGTCAAATTATAGGTTACGAATCAGTTCTAAAAGCTCTGCCCAATTATCGCCACCATAATTAAATGCTGTTTCGCGTTCAAGGGCCACTAACTGGGACTTTCCGTCAGCGATTGCAATCTGTACAGCAATAATCCGCTCCGATAAATTCCATAGCACATCATCTCTGACAATACCCGCTGTTACTTGGCGTTCTGTCGGCTCTAACCGGTCTGTTAATAGCTTTAGGAGATGCTGATTATTCTCAATCTGATTGCGTAACGACAAAACTTTTGTGAGATTGCTAAATAGTGCGGACACGAGATTGCGCTCTAAGGTGACATACGCTTGTTGTGCTTGCTGAATGCTGGCTACAGCATCAAACTTCTGTTTCAACAGCGACCCTTGGGCATGCACCGGAATGTTATCAACATCACCAGGCTTCACAGTGTCCATAGCAACAGCTGCCTGCATAACCTGCCGTTGTGCATCTAAGACCGCATCACGGGACACAACAAAGTCAATAATCAACGCAAAATAATCTTGGTCTGCATTACTCTGATTGGTTTGAGCTAACCCAGACGATGTTCCTAATAAGAACAGAATAAGAACTGTAAACAAACTAACCGTAATAAAATGTAACGTATTTCTTTTCATATGATTCATAATGACATATCCTCCCTAAATTAGCATCATAGTAAAACGAAACGACCGACTTATTTCCCAACGAGCAACCTATCGCCAAATACGCTTGGTAACCCTACATCATAAACTCGTTTCCGCGTTAATTCTGCATCATAAGGCACTCGATACCAAGTCATTGACTCAGGCTGTGCTTCGTTTAATGTAACAATGGCAAAGCTAGCCCGCGGATCGCCATCTCTTGGTTGACCCACACTACCAGGGTTAACTATGTATCGAAAATCCTTAACGAATTCCAACGTCTTTTCAGCCACACCTCCTTCGTTCCCAGATCCTACTCTTGCAGGAATCATTCGCACTTGCTTTTGCGAAGTATAACAGAAAGCACCAGGAATATGCGTATGCCCAACAATATGCAATGCTTGCTGACTAAACCGAAAAATCAGTGTGGCCGCAGGAACATCCTTCACATAATGCCATAGCGTGTCATGAGGACTTCCATGAATAACCATACCCCAGGTTAATACCTGCGACTTTGGTAAGCTCTGTAGATATTCCCGTTCATCTTCACTTAAAACCTGCTCGGTCCAGGCTAATGACTGCTGGGTCAAAGCAGGGAACTGACTAAACGGAAGATCACCAATAACAGCAGCATCGTGGTTACCGATAATCCCCGTTACCTTATGGTCTTTGAGAGACTGAATACATAACGCTGGTTCAGGACCGTAGTCCACAATATCGCCAGCACAAATCACGCCATCTACACCGATTGAGTCGATCAAACGAAAAACAACCTTAAGCGCTTCATAGTTAGCATGAATATCGGAAATTAAAGCAATCTTTGCCACACTTAACCCTCACTTCAATGACTTTTCGAGTTTACTCCAAGGTATCACAATTCGACATCCATTCGCTACTTCCTTTATGCAATCTAATCCATTTAGAATACCGAAAATCCACTCTATATCTATTCCTTTTTTTTCAATAAGTTCCTGTCAAAAAAGGACAAAACTTTTCTATAAAAACCTTTGTAACTCGACAATTGAGCGAAAAACAAACAAACCCTATTAACCGCCGTTCTCGCTGTCGTTCAGCGTGAAGTTCTTCGCACTAGATACCCTGTCGCTACGTGAGCGCTCAGGGCAGCTGCCAATGAAGCGCCACAACTGCACTATGGCGATATCCTATTCGATCTTGTTGATGTCGAAAGTTAGACGCTCTACCAATCTCTGCTTGGAAATCGATTGTCAGAGTTGGGGTTAGTCCGTAGGTTACTCCAAATTTTGTGCCAAGCAACTTTTCGGGTATCCCCCCTAAAAATCGTGTCTCCTTATACTGTTCATGGCTCGTATACCACTCTGTAATCCCGTTATCACCCCAAGCTCGGTAAAAGAACCCGACATTTGTTGCTAAATTACTATTCCACGCTCTTCGTAATTGCAGATCGACCACCTCTAAATCATCACCGTGAGGATGACCTAAAGGCTGAGTACCGACAGCAAAACTAGTATCTAGTAAACTATTATTCGCATAGGCATAGTTTTGCACCCGGCTGAATTCAACAATGGTTGTCCAATTTGGTATGAGTTGTGTCTCCGCTCCAATCGTCAGGCCCCACAAATCAGGATTCGTAGCTGTGGGGGTTATCGGAAATTCACTCACAACAAACTCGCCATAAAGATCAAGGTGGGTAAAACTCAATTCGAAGTCTCCATAAAAGGACGAGTTATTCGGCCGTGAGTGAATGCCTGGTAGATACTTAGACAAATAATAGGGCAGCAAGGGTACTACATCATAGAGAAAATCAAAATCAAACGGTTCTTGCGTAACCATGGCTTCCCCTAGTCCGACGGTTAACCAAGGTGCTGGATGAAACTCCATATAGTGGATTCCTACCCGCTTGTAATCGTCGGTGACACTTAAGTCACCATAGATCTTTTGGTATGTAAACTTCTCTCCCTTAAATTTATACCCAATCGATGGGAACGCTGCGCTATTATCCCCTAAAAAGACAGAGTTAAAACGAGCTTTACCAACGTTATAGTCGCGTAACCCTCCCCAAAGAGCAAACCTATCCGTTGCATACATCAATGCAAATGTACTTGCCTTTGATTGAAACTCATTGACCTCCATTATCCCTGAAAATTCTACACCGCTTAACAACGTAAAATTCGAGGTTAAATCAACAGCTACTTGAGTGTCAACAATAACTTCTCCTTGATTCAATCGCCAAGTAGAATGAACTTCAGCATTTGCTAGTCCAGCTGTTGATACACTTAACAATAGCAAAAAACTTATCAGTAACGTATTCATCGTATAATAAAACTCCTTCTCGCTCTCTATTATTGAAGATCAGCCGATCGATCACTTGATAGGCGATATGTGTTTAGAATGCGCTGTTTACTCGCTAAGGCCTGCTCTCGGTTTCACACAATTTTCTGCCCCTTACTTCACATCGCTAGAACCGACTACAACCGGCTCTTTCGCTGGTAGGACACGTATGTCTTCAATCACTCTCGTTTTCCACAACCCGCTCCGATAGCGACAAAAAATCAACAGCGCCCGAACAGCTATATCAATGGCATTGACCACCCAAAAGCCAATCAAACCGAAATGAAAGTAAAATGCCACTATAACACCAAGAATAAGACGAACTCCCCAGTTACCGATTAAAGTTACATAAAGCACCCACTTTGTATCACCAGCTCCCCGCAGCGCTCCCGATAAAATGATAAACACTGCAATTAGTGGCTGCAAGACCGCAACAATACGCATAGACGAAGTAGCTTCGCGAAGCACTTGCGGATCGTTAGTATACAAGCTTATTAGTAAGTGAGGCCAAATAAGTAATACCACTGCAACAGAACCCATCAACAAAACGCCTAATTTCATTGTCTCAAGACCATATCGCTGCGCTAACTCCTTATTGTTCGCACCAAGGCTTTGCCCAACTAATGTTGTCGCAGCTACTCCAAGGCCAAACCCAGGCATAAAAGATATCGCCTGAGCATTCATCAAAATCTCATTAGCTGCAAGCGATAACGTACCTAAGCTGGCAACAAGAAAAGAGTAAATTATCATAACCGATTGCCGAATAAATTGCTCTAATGATGCCGGAACCCCGATCTCTAAGATTTTCTTAAGAACTCCAATATCTAAACGGAAGGAAATCTGCTTAGTGTCTAGCTTCGTATACGAGTTACCGCGAATCAGAAAGAAGAGACCGATTAGACAGCCCACAACCCGAGCAAATCCAGTGGCAATAGCCGCACCAGTAACTCCAAGTTCTGGAAAAGGACCTGCTCCAAAAATCAACACATAGTTGCCCACTACATTAAGGACATTACTGATTGTCATGATGTATAAAGGAGTTTTCATGTCACCAAAACCTTGAAGTAAAGCATTAATTAAAATCTGCGGCAGCCCAAAAATCATTGAAATCAGAACAATACGTAGGTACATCGTAGCCTGTTGCAACACGGACTCATCCAGGGTCTCCATCAGAGAGAGCATCCCCCGAACCAGACGGGGTGCAAAGATAACTCCAATCGTGCTCAGTATCAGCGCTAACAAAAAAGCACCCATTAAAGATTGCCACACAACCTGATTCGCTTGCTTTTTGTTACCTGCCCCGGTATATTGCGCTACCAATGCTGTGGCACCCACTGCAAGCGCTTGCAGCGCTCCAATTAAAATAAAAATTAGCCGATTAGCAACCGCAACTGCAGCTATCGACGAAGGCCCCAACCGACCAACCATCATAATATCGACCATTCCCACAATTCCCTGAAAAAACATGCGCATCACAACCGGCCAAGCCAGCTTCAAAATCGTTGCTCTCACTTGCCTATTCGTCTGTCTATCGCCTAAGATAGAATGCTGTATTTTGTTATCCGTAATTATACACCTCCATATTATTCCTATGCCATTTTTTTCAGTAACCCCAAAAACCTCGGGCTACGCTTTCGCAACTCTATCCTTTACAAGCTTAATGATTGCGTCAACATCCGCAATTTTGGAGCAAGCGATAGTCACTGCGTAAAGTACCATTCCAGTAGCTATAGCAATTATGAGCGATATATTTTGGCCTAAGCTCTCTGTGAAGTTGTGAAAGGAGATTTTTGCAACAAAACCCATAAAGAATGCAGCGACTAGAATTTTCCCAACAGAAACCGCAGTGTTTCTTAAATCTAGACCTCCAATTTTCTTCTGTATATCCAGTGTAAGTAACAAAGCGCAAAATAATGCTGAAATGCTTGTTGCCAGCGCTAGTCCTCCAAGCCCCATAATTCTGGAAAGAATTACGTTGAGGATGATATTTAAAACCATCGCTATGGCACTATTTCTCATTGGTGTTTTCGTATCCCCCAGTGCATAATAGGACTTAGAAAGGATGTGACGAATTCCAAAACCAATCATTCCAATGGAATAAAACACTAACGAAACTGAGGTCAAATGCATTGACTGAGCATCAAATTCACCACGTCCATACAGCAAACCAATAACTGGATTCGCAAAGATGATTGCACCAACGGACGCTGGGATGACGAAAAGCGCAGTTGCAATTATGGACTTCTTTACCATACTCCGAATTCCGACAATGTTGCTCACAGCAGCCATTTTTGACATGCGAGGGTATACTACTGTGGAAATAGAAAGAATAAATATCCCTTGAATAAAATCATTCAACTTATGTGCATAGGTTAAGGCAGAAATCCCTCCGTCAACAATCTGTGACGCCAAGGTTCTATCCACAATCACATTAATTTCCCTCACAGATACGCCAATGATCACGGGAATGGCCAAGAACATCATTTTTTGCACATTACTATCATTGAGCTGCAAAACCAGAGAATGTCTATATCCATTTCTATAGACAAAGGGCAATACGAATAGTAACTGCGAAGCCACTGCCATTACATAGCCAATCGGAATAATACCTACTCCATACTTGGAACTTAATCCTATGGTGACCATTATCAATGAATTTAGAGGAATTAACATTAATGCTGGTACAAAAAAATTATTTTTGATGTGTAGATAGCCCTTAA
>SKJB01000087.1 GCA_007116145.1 Limnochordia bacterium
GTTTCTAAATCTCCAATAATGTGACCTTGCTCTTGCACTAGACGATCGTCCTGAAACAACGCACTTCCGACAAGCATCCCTAAAACTAAGCTGAAGAAAACAGCTACAAGTGATGCCACATGATAACGAAAGCCAATATGCACTCTACAACCCTCCTACAAACAAACGAGCTTGCAACCACAATAGTCGAGCTAAATGACGCCATGGTGATGCTAGCGTAATAAATACAATAATAGGTACTACAGCAGCAATTATGAGAGGTAAGGGAAACGTACCAGAACAGCTATTATAAAGTTGGCTCACCCCTTTTGCGTCAACTAGGTGCGATCCCATTTTCATACGAACGAGGAAGGTAGATGCCATACCTTGCCGCCCCTTTTCTAGAAAGTCAATTAAATTTGAGTGAGTGCCCACTGCTACAATTAATTGAGCTCCGCTTTCATAAGCTAGTAATAGTGCGATGTCTTCACTAGTGCCTGGCGCAGGAAACAGCTTGTGCTCGATTTTCAGCGTTTCTAACCGCTTTTTACCTGGACAACGACCATCACTATAGGCATGGACTAAAATCTCCGCTCCACAGCATAGTGCCTTATCAGATACGCTATCCATGTCACCAATGATTATGTCGGGCTTGTGACCAAACTCTAACAAGCCATCTGCTCCTCCATCTACACCAATGAGGACCGGATTCATTTCTTCAATATAGGCTGATATTGCTTCTAGATCATCTCGATATCCGAGACCACGTACCACTACAACAGCATGGCGATGAGCGATCGTTGTTTTTATACTAGGCAGACTTAAGTCTTCTAAAAATATTTTTTTCTCCTTCGCAGCATATTCCAATGTATTATCAACAAACTTAGCAACTTCATAGTCAAGGTTAGGTTTCGCTTCTTCCATGGATTTTATAACATCAGCTAAAGATAGATTTCTACCTAAAGTCACTAATTGATTGTTGCAGTAGATTTCTCCATTACGCAAATGTACCATATCACCATCATTGATTTGGGTAAATACTTCTGGTCCTACGTTATCAACCAGAGGAATATGATGTTCAAGCAAGAGCTTTGGCCCTAAATTAGGATATCTACCTGTGATCGAACAGGCCGCATTGATAACTCCGCTTACTCCTACTTCCACTAGCCCACTAGCACCCATAAAATCTAAGTCTTCGTGATCGATAATCGCAATATCTTTATGTTTTAATACCTTGATGAGATCCTTCGTTTTTCGGCCTAATCGCGCCTTTCCATGTCGTTCCACACAGAACACCCCTTAAGTAAGTAAGAAGAGATGGAGCAAGCTCCATCTCTTCTAATATGTATATCTTCAGACGATATTAATCACCCTTCACGCAGGTTATAATTGATAATATCTGCCATTTGCGCAATAAAGGATGCATTTGTTGGCTTACCGCGCTCGGCATCAACAGTATATGGGAAAAACTGGTTTAAAGCGTCAATATCTCCCCGGTCCCAGGCCATTTCAATCGCATGTCGAATCGAGCGCTCGACTTGGGATGGTGTAGTTCCATAGGTACGGCCCACTATCGGGTAAAGTCGTTTGGTTATTTCTCTGATCCAACTATTATCAATCGCCACAAGCGTTATTGCTTCCATCAAATAATGATACCCTTTAAAGTGCGATGGGATTCCAAGCAATAAAAAATACTCAACTAAACGATCTGCCATTGGTCGCTGATCATAATGTTGTTGGATCCTGTTAATACCACGTAGAGTGCTACATATTTGCCGAATTCGCGCTAGCAGAAGACTGGATTCAAACGGCTTGATCAAATAGTAATCCACATTACATTGGGCTAATGTACTAACAAAGCTATCATGACAAATATCAGATACTACAATCACTCTGGCGTTCATGTACTGCTTTGTCATGGTTTGAACCACTTCAAGTCCAACATAGTCAGGCTTCATAAAATCCAACACCAAAACATCAGGTTTATACTTTTTCACCGCCGAAACAATTTGATCCTGCTCTACTATGCAATCCAGTAAGGTCAGATCCTCTTGTACGTTAATACATGCCTCTATATCTTGACGAAATTTTATGTCCTGATCGGCGACAAGGATGCTAATCAAAGCAAATCACCGCCATTTTTCGGCGCAAGAATTCTTTGTTGGTGGCGAGTAACATGGCAGCTAACATTAACTGCTACTGGTAAACCAGCAATGTGTGTTGGATAGACCTCAATATTAACCCCCAAAGCGCTTACACTGCCTCCAAATCCTTGGGGACCGATTCCTAATTTGTTGATTTCAGCTAATAATTCATGTTCAAGGCTAGCTACATGCGGCAAGATATGATCTTGGTTAATCGGTCGCATCAGCGCCTCTTTTGCCAACAGTGCTACTTTTTCCATAGTGCCACCAATCCCAACTCCGATGATCATGGGAGGACAAGGGTTGCCTCCAGCTGTACTGATAGTTTCCAGCACAAAAGCCTTTACCCCATCTAGACCTTGCGATGGCTTAAGCATACGCAAAGCGGACATATTTTCACTGCCAAATCCCTTTGGGGATACCACTATCTTAACTGTATCGCCAGGCACAATTTTGTAATGCACTACTGCAGGAGTATTATCATTCGTGTTATCGCGTATTAATGGATCATGCACAATACTGTTACGAAAAAAACTGTCCTGATAGGCAGAACGAACTCCTTCATTAATAGCTTCTTCTATGGCTTGTCCAGTTAATGATACCTCTTGACCGATTTCTAAGAAAACAACAATCATACCCGTATCCTGACACAAAGCAATGTTCTGCTCACGGGCTAAATGCGAATTTTCCACCAACTGTGCCAAAACCTGCTTCCCTAAGGAGGATTTTTCTTGCCTTGAAGCTGCTAGCATTGCCTCACTGACATCGGCAGGTAGGTTGTAATTTGAATTTTTACACATATCGTAAACAGCTTCCTTGATATGCCTTGTAGAGATCAGAGCCATCAAAGTTCCTCCCTTTTATCCATTCTTCTCCCAAATTCGACAAAAACCAGTAAAAACCTTCTTTAGCCTGGCAATACCAGATTAAAGAAGGTTTTTCTAACTTGCGTTACGCTCTATATAGGTAACTATACTATCAGGTTCTCGGTGAACACCTAAGCCCGCTTCATAGACCATCCATTCAATAAAACTACCATAGCCCATTGTAGGATTATTAATAAAGACATGGGTTACAGCCCCAACAATGCGACCGTTCTGAACGATCGGACTACCACTCATTCCCTGAACAATACCACCCGTAGCTGCTAAAAGTTTCGGGTCTGTCACACGCAGAATTAATCCTTTATCACTCGGTCGATCCTGTGCTACTACTTTCGTAATCTCGATATCAAATTGGCGGATGCTATTATCGTGAATCACAGTATAGATTTGTGCGGCACCTACCTCCACTTGGTGGGATAGCGCTATGGGAAGGGGTTGGCGAAAAAATGGATGCGCTAGGGGCTCTGCTAGATTCCCGTAAATACCAAAATTCGTGTTCTTGTCAATCGTACCAAGAATATCCCGCTCGCCTTGAAATGTCCCTAATTTCTCACCAGGCGAACCTTTGAGCCCTAGCTTAATACTATCAATACTCGCTTGCACTATGCTCCCTTGCGAAATCTCCATACTGCGTCCTCGTCCATCTGCAATTAGATGACCAAGTGCCCCATACCTTCCAGAAACAGGATCATAGAATGTTAACGTTCCGACACCAGCAGCAGGATCTTCAAGAAAAACACCCAGTAGATACCGTTTATGTTGATGACCTGCAAAATCTTCTTGCACTGATAAAATCGGAACAATCTTTCGTTGTATACTCCGTTCATTCCTGCTAATCACAATGTCTAAACTAGCATTAGGTAGTGCTAATTGGTTGACAATCTGTCCCACCTGCTCTGGTCTGCTTACTGGTTGATTATTGATTGAGACAATAACATCACCTGGTAAAATACCAGCTTTAGCTGCGGGAAAATGCTCTCTACCGTCTACTCCTCGAACTGGAACAACGCGACTTACTACAAGACCATTTGGATTAACTAGTACTCCGATGGATTGCCCTCCTGGATACACTGTTATTTCAGGTACTACATCCACCACTAAATCACGCACAGGAAAGATCCCAAATAAACGTACCTGAAATTGATTACGTCCAATTGTTTCTGCTAAAAACGAAAACATTCGTTTCGGATCTGTTACATCTCTTCCGTTTGCATCGCTTACGCGAAAAGGCAATTGCACATACAAAGAAAACTCTGAATCAGGAAATAAGCGTATCTGATCTGGAATTCCAGACCATGAAGCCAATACCGGAGACACTAATAATGAGACGAAAAACACTAAAGACAAAACAATTAACCAAATAAATCCTCTTTTCACAGGTTACACCCCTCAAGCAAACGTTGTCTGCTTGTATGATGCCCTGCTTAAGGCTGCAATATATTAGGAACTAGCTGGTATGCCCTGCTTTTAATAGTTCCTTGGCATGGGCGGCAGTTATTCCCTCTGTATCTGATCCTCCGAGCATTCGGGTTAGTTCCTTTATACGACAGTCCTCGTCCAATTCATTAACCGTTAGTAGGGTTCGTTTTGCTTCTGTTTGTTTCTCAATGAAATAATGCTGATCCGCACAGCTAGCGACTACCGGAAGATGCGTTACGGCAAGAACCTGGAACTTTTGGCTTAGCTCCTTTAATTTAGCTGCAACCCGAGGTGCGGTCAATCCACCAATTCCAGCATCAACTTCGTCGAATATTAATGTTGGAGGTCTATCAGTTTGTGCTAAAATAGTTTTTAGCGCTAACATAATTCGAGACATCTCTCCCCCAGAAGCAATCTTTGCTAACGGTTTTAATCCCTCTCCCACATTGGCTGATAGTTTAAACTCAACCTTATCTGCCCCCGTCGGTGTTAGCGTCTCTAGTGCGAGTATCTCTACACAAAACGTAGTTTTATCCATATTTAACAACGCTAATTGTTGTTCAATCTTCTGTTTCAAGACTTCAGCCATCTCACGGCGAGCCTCCGATAATAGTTGTCCAAGTTCCTGTAGTCTACCTAATAACTCATGTTCCTGGGCCTCTAAGCCACTCATTGTTTGTGAGCTGTTAAGCAGTTCTTCAAGTTCCTGTTGGGTATTCGCAAAGTATGCGAGAACGTCATAGATTGTTTCACCATATTTGCGCTGCAGCTCGTGAATCAACTGTAAGCGGTCTTCAACGATGGCAAGACGTCGCGGATCTGCTTGCGTCTCTTCAATATAATGTCGTAGGCCGCGACAACCTTCTTCCAATTGATTGACTGCACCAGAGAAAAGATCGCTAATCGGTTGTAAACTAGAGTCAAACCGTAGCACAGCTGTTAACTCATGAACAAGCTCGGCAACACTATCTAAAAGCCCTCGATAACCTTCGTGTGTCTCTTTTAAACGCGTATAAATTGATGTTGTAACACTCTGTAGTCGCTCTGCATTGCCTAATCGTGTTCGTTCATCATGTAATAATCCATCTTCACCAATCTCCAACTGCGCTTCTGCAATTTCGGCAATTTGATACCGGAGCAGATCCATCCGACGGGCCCTTTCCCTCTCGTTTTTCGCAAGTTTTACACGTCTTGTCCGAACTGTTTCATAGTCCTGGTACAACTGGTAAAATACTTCTTTCTTTTTTTGAAATTCGTTATCTCCGAATGCATCCAATAAACCAATATGAGATTCTACGTTGAGCAGACTCTGATGATCATGCTGGCCAAGAATATCTACGAGATATGGTCCCAACTCTGCAAATTGAGCAAGGGTTGCTAAGCGCCCATTTATACGACACTTACTGCGTCCGTTAGTAGTAATCTCACGTGCGAGAATCACATCATCGTCACCAGCTATATTCCACTCTTGCAATAATTCCTGTAAATAGGGTGTTAGCTCAAAACAACCTTCGACAATTGCCTGTTCAGATCCAGAGCGAATCATCTCTGATGATGCACGTGCTCCAAGCAAAAGACTAATTGCATCGATTATAATTGATTTTCCCGCTCCTGTTTCGCCAGTCAGAACACTAAAACCTGAATAAAATGACAATTCCAATTGATCGATTAACGCAAATCCACGGATACTTAACTCTTTAAGCACAACCCTTACACCTACCTTTGCATTAGCTCTTCTAAGCGCTGGTATAAATCTCCCGCCAAACCTCGAGGTCGTTGCAGTTCATTTTCCTCTTCAATTCGAACAACTAACATGATAACGTCATCACCCGCTAGAGTTGCGACAACACCCTCCCATTCCAAATCATCGAGGACGGCTGCAACAGCGTTTGCTCCACCAGGATATGTTTTAATAATGAGTAAATTACCACTAAAGTCAATATCCTTCACATAATCTTCAAAAACCCGCCGCGCTCGCCGATTTAGATCTCCCTTAGTAATGCCCTGTGAAACTGCATACTTATATCCACCCTTGCCATTTGGCACCTTAGCTAATCGTAATTCTTTAATATCACGACTAACCGTTGCTTGGGTTACAATATAACCAGCCATTCGTAAATGACCCATTAATTCCTCTTGCGTTTCGATTTCTTGTTCGCAAATAATCTGGAGTAAAAAGGACTGTCGTCTCGCTTTCACAGTCTACCTCACCTTCTATCTGGCTTGCGGTGTCTTTAAGCGATTCTGTAAAACAGCAAAAAAATCATACCCATGCAATTTCACAAACTTTGCCGTAACATCCGCTCGCACAATTCGCACTTTATCAAAACATTGGAGCGAAAATCCTTGCTGACCATCTATGGTAAGCATGACATCCTTATGGTTTGCCTCTACTTCGATCAAAACGATCGCCTCCGGACGCACTACAACTGAGCGAGCGGCTAAAGTATGGGGACAAATAGGAGTAATAATTAAGCATGCTAAAAGCGGTTCTACGATAGGTCCTCCTGCTGATAACGAATAAGCAGTTGAACCAGTCGGTGTAGCAACAATTAACCCGTCAGCAAAATAATCTACCACATGCTGATCATCCACAAATGTACTTAAACGGATGATGCGAGCAAAAGTGCCCCGGGTTATGACCATATCATTTAGGGATCGAAACCGAGCCACTTCTTTTCCATCACGAATTACTTGTGCGTCAATAAACATGCGTTCCTCAAGGGTATAAGATTTCGCTAATAATTGTTCCAAAGCTCCATTAACACCAGGCGTTTCCAGCTCCGTTAAGAAGCCAAGATGACCAACATTAACACCAAGTATTGGAACTCCATAGTCGCTAACCAAACGAGCCGCACTTAATAAAGCTCCATCACCGCCTAACACTAGCAATACATCTAAATCGGCCAAGTCGATATCAGCTAGCTCTGGCTGTGCATACCCGATCCGTTGGACTGTTTCCTGATCTAGCCATATTTTAACTGGTTTATCTCTCAAACTTTCTATGACCTCTTTAGCTAGTTGTATCGCCGTTGGCTTGCCTGGATGGGGCAGTATACCGAGCTTTATCATATTTTCCCTAACTCCTTTTTGGCTGTTGGAGTAGTCTTCATGGCCGCTGTGACAATTCTCTCTGCCCACCCAAAGCCATCAATATGCGGACGATCTTTGCGAAAATAGGCAAGATATTCAACATTTCCTTCAGGACCACGAATAGGTGAAAAAGTTAAATCAACCAATCCTGCTCCACACGCTTGCAACTGTACGATTAACCGATTAATCACATCTACGTGTACTTGGGGATCGCGCACCACACCCTTTTTACCGACTAACTCTCGACCTGCCTCAAACTGCGGTTTAATGAGTGTAACCACTTCTCCATCCTCCGTTAACAAATCTAACAAGGCTTTAAAAAACTTAGTCAGTGAAATGAATGCAACATCGACCGTGGCTACCTGTCCCTTTTCTGCTAAGTCGCTCGGTTTCACATAACGAATGTTTGTTCGTTCCATCACAACAACCCGTGGATCAGTACGAAGTTTCCAATGGAGCTGACCGTATCCTACATCAATCGCATAGACTTTGGATGCCCCATATTGCAGTAGACAATCTGTAAAACCTCCCGTAGAGGCTCCAACATCTAGCGAGATTTTATTTGCAACATTAATACTAAAAACATCTAAAGCCTTAACGAGTTTTAACCCTCCACGGCTCACGAATGGAAGAGGGTCACCCCTTACATCCAAAATAACTTCTGGATCTACTGTACTTCCCGGCTTGTCGATCCGCCCGCTTGGCGTATAGACTAACCCAGCCATGACAGCTCGTTTGGCCTGCTCCCGCGAGGAAAAAAAACCTTGATCAACTAAGACCTGATCAATTCGTTGTTTTGCCAAACTAAAACTCTCCTTCAACAATCAGAGACTGATGACGCTGGGAAATCACTTCTCGAACTACCTTAGCAATTCCTTCTGCCGTCAGCTGATATTTTGTGTGTAAGTAATCAATCGGTCCTTGCTCTATAAATTCGTCGGGGTAACCCATTCTTACCACAGACACACCGTCGATATTGGATACGGCTTCTAAAACTGCACTGCCAAATCCACCCTGCAAAACATGATCTTCTACAGTAACTATCTCTTTCGTTTCGCTTGCAAGTTGAGAAATAGTATCACGATCAAGCGGTTTTATAGCACGTACGTTCACCACCCCGCAATCTATCTCCTTCTGCAGTAGATTTGCACAATCAAGCGCTGGATCCACCATATTACCAATGGCCAAGATAAGACAATCTTTGCCCTTACGAAGAACCTGACACGAAGTAGGGTCTTTATCGATTGGATCGTCGAATAGCACACTAGTAGAACCACGTGGGTAACGAATTGCTACTGGTTGACCATGATTTAGTGCAAAACGGAGCATGGATTGTAGTTCCGATCCATTTCTAGGTGCAAGCAATGTTAAATTGGGAATATGACGCAAGAAACTGATGTCAAATACTCCATGATGGGTTGGCCCATCATCACCGACCACACCAGCCCTATCTATACCAATTATCACAGGTAATTTCTGAAGACAAATATCATGGAGCACTTGATCATAACCGCGCTGCAAGAACGTGGAATAAAGAGCAATGATTGGTTTCATTCCATTTTTTGCTAAACCTGCGGCAAATGTTAAGGCATGTTGCTCGGCTATCCCCACATCAAAAAAACGATCAGGATACCTCACAGCAAATTCTGCAAATCCTGTAGCATCTTTCATAGCTGCCGTTATACCAACTACTGCTTTGTCGACTTTAGCCATCTCCACAACGGAATACCCGAAAACATCACTAAAGGATTTGCGATTCAAGTCTGCAGCGATTTTCGGTTGACGAGGACTTACCCCATGATATTTAGCTGGATTACGCTCGGCAGGAGCATATCCTTTGCCTTTTTGCGTTAATACATGAATAAGAACTGGCCCTTTGCGATTTATCCCATCACGGATCGCCCGCTGTAATTGGGATATATTATGCCCATCGAAAGGTCCAAAGTAGCTAAAACCTAGTTCCTCAAAGAGTTGTCCTGGTAAAAGACTCTTAACTGCGTCCTTGAGACCACTTGCCACACGTGTCATGGACTGACCGATAGCTGGAATACGTTTAATAAACTCCTCCAAGTCGCCGCGTGCACGGGCTAATGTAGGGTCAAGACGAATCCGGTTTAAGTAATCACTTAACGCACCTACATTGCCTGCAATAGACATGGCATTATCATTTAGAACCACGATCAGGTTTGTTTTCAGCTGTCCGACATGGTTGAGCGCTTCAAGAGCCATCCCTCCTGTCAGTGCTCCATCGCCAATAACTGCAACAACTGAATACGTTTGATTCTGCAAATCACGGGCGACAGCGAGTCCTGCGGCAGCTGAAATTGATGTAGAGCTGTGCCCTACATCAAAACAATCATGTTTACTCTCCGATCCCTTGGGAAAGCCAGATAAACCATTTTGTTGCCGAAGCATCGGAAAATCTTCTAACCTACCTGTGAGTAATTTGTGGGCATAGCACTGATGACCCACATCCCAAATAATCTTGTCTGCGGGGCTATTTAATGTAGAGTGGAGTGCTAAAGTCAATTCCACCACTCCTAGATTCGCACCTAGATGCCCTCCCGTTTCTTCAACGGTCTTGATAATCTGTGTACGTATTTCTTCTGCTAAACGAACCATGTCGTAACTCTTAAGCTTATGTAAATCTTGCGGAGAACTAATTGAGTTTAACAACAAGTAGAATCTCCTTTCTTATTTTCCCTCTAATCTCTTGGGCTTCTTTTTAAGGTTATCTTTCGCTATTTTAATCCCTACTCGTTCAAGCATAAACAATATACGTCCAACTTTGTAGAGAATATCAGTAGAACGGTTAATCGCAACTGTTTTACCCATGGCCTTGCCAAACACTGTTAGTGCGGCTACTAATCCAATTAAGACGGTTGTTACGATTGTTTCATTTACTCTTGGCCCTATGAGTACGATCCGAAACACAATCGCTGCAGCTATCGCACCACTGAGAGTACCTGCAATATCACCCACTACATCACTACAGTATGTTGCCACTTGATCCGCATTACGCACCAACCAAATACATTGTTTTGCACCATCTAACCTGTTAGAAGCCATTGCATGAAAAGGAGTTTCTTGACCAGCTGCAGCTGCAACTCCCACAATATCAAAACATACACCAATAAAAACAATAAAAAAAAGCACCACAAAACTGAGCACAAAAGGTATAATAGCTAATAGACCATTACTGCCTATACTAAGAATAATGGATAGAAGAAAGGTCGTTCCACTGATTGTCAGCACATGTTTTCCCAATTTTTTAGCTTCCTTTGCATGTAAAAAAGATGGATGATAGTGGATTGAGTAAAGATTGTGGCTTAGGTCTAGCAGGTTTTCCCAGAGATCCTCCTCCCCGTTGCCGTAGGAGGCGGTTTCCCCTTTCGGGATCTCTTCGCCATGTCACCATGAGCGAGGCTAGATTACCACTTAGCTCACACTGTAATCCTCAATCCACTTTCTCGCGAAACAGTCTAGGAGTTTTCCTCAACATTCGCCAATCATTCCTAGCCTCTTTTGCAGTGTAGGTTTCAAGCAGCAATAGTATAGTTCCTTGGCCTTTGGCACTATACTTTGTTCCACTATTCCCACAAACACCACTCAAGGCAGGCTACGCTGCACCCAACACGTTACTCTGAAGAAACTATGTTTTTGTATCGAGTGCAGGTTTCAATCCCAAGCCATAAGAGTACAGTCTCCCATATTCCCACATACTTGGGTCTCCGTGGAAGAAGGGTCAACGCCTACATGCCATTGTAGATCGCCCTTCAACCTTAACCCCCAGCAACAGCCCTCGACTGGGCGTGGAAGGCCACCACCAGGGACTTCATCGATGTGCCCGCAACGAATTTTTAGGCCCGTCTTTGAAATGATGGAAATGACTAGAATACTGCATCACCCAAATAATCTACTTTTAGTATAACATAGAACCTTAAAATCGGCAACAAATCCTAAAGTACAGATACTAGTGATCGCGCTGGAGAATAAATCGTGCCAACTCATCTAGTACCCAAACTTGGTGCGGCAGACCCTTTGTTACCTCTAGGCATAGCGCAATACACTCTGATGCCATTGCCTCTGCTTTCTCTAATCCATACACACTAGGATACGTGGATTTTTGCTGTCGCGCATCACTACCGACTTCCTTACCGAGTTTCTTTGTATCACCCACGATATCTAGGATATCATCTGTGATTTGAAATGCTAACCCAAAGTTTTCTCCATATTCGGTAATCAATGCTAACTGCTGTTCACTAGCGTTGCCGATTAGAGCACCACCCCTGAGAGCAGCTAAAAACAGCTTCCCTGTTTTATTATGATGAATATAGTTTAACGCATCTCTATCAATACTTTGCCCCTCGGAGAGAAGATCGACTACTTGGCCACCGATTAAACCTTGCGAACCACAGGCTGTTGCAATCTCGCGAATAAGAGACACAATTAGTTTCGGTTCTAACGAAAGCTCTGCGATTAGTTTAAATGCATGCGTTAGTAGAGCATCCCCTGCTAATACTGCCATGGCTTCTCCGTACACTTTGTGGTTTGTCGGTTTTCCTCGGCGAAAATCATCATCATCCATGCAAGGTAAATCGTCATGAATTAATGAGTATGCATGAATCATTTCTAAGGCACAAGCGTAACCTAAAACACTGTCTGCTTGTCCCCCTACAGCTCGACAGCTCTCCATCGCTAAAATAGCACGCAAGCGCTTTCCTCCACCTAAACAGGAATAGCGCATTGCTTCATGGATCTCTCCTGGAGCGCTGGTGGCTGTCGGTAAATAGTAAGATAATGCATCGTCTATTTTTTTCCCTTGCTCTTGCAGATATTGCTTAAGCTTCATCGTCGTTTGCAACCTTTCCATCTTTTGTTTCGAAAGGAACCTTTTGTAAGTTTCCATTACGCTCTAATAGCACTTCAATCTTAGCTTCACATTCATCTAGCTTACTTGTACACAACCGAGCTAGTCCGACACCTTCTTCAAACAACTGCAAAGACTGATCAAGCGTTATTTCACCGTTCTCTAGTTGGTGAATCACTTTCTCTAACTGATCGAGACCCTGCTCAAAATTAACTTCGCTCTTTTTCGGCATCCTGCTCCCCCTTTTCAACCAAACAATATAGTGAACCTTGGCTCACTCGTACTCTCACTGCGTCTCCTTTACTAACTTGATTACTATTTGTAATTAGCGTCCCATTACTCTCTTGACAAACAGCATAGCCCCTACTCAGAGTCGCTAACGGACTAAGACTTTCTAACTTACCAGTACAAAACTGTAATTGTTGTTTCAGGTTTTTCTGGCGATTACTGACTGCCAAGGTCGCTTTAGACAATAGTTCATCAATCCGTTGGCGCTGGTGTAGTACTCGGTCTAAAGGCCGATTAAGCACTCCACGATTCACTAGGTAGTTAAGAATCCTACGTTTTTGTGTTAAACCTTTTACAAGTGCACTATTTAATCTCTGGCGGTATCCAGCGATTTGTTGGCTCAAGACATGGTAGTCGGGGACGGCTAACTCTGCAGCCGCTGAAGGCGTAGGCGCACGATAATCAGCGACAAAATCTGCGATCGTAAAGTCTGTTTCATGCCCAACACCACTAATAATGGGTATTGGACAACTGTAAATTGATTGTGCCACACCTTCGTCATTAAACGCCCAGAGCTCTTCGATGGATCCGCCTCCGCGCGCTAAAATCACTACATCAATATCAGGTATACTTTGAACTTTAGCAAGACTATCCATAATGCTTTTTGGACCAGCCTCACCTTGCACCACTGTGGGAATAATCACTACATTCATACAAGGATAACGGCGTTTAATTACACTGAGAACATCACGAACCGCTGCACTCGTAGGCGAGGTAATAACCCCAATCTGCCGAGGTAGAAATGGCAATGCGCGTTTGGCCTCAGAAGCAAATAGTCCTTTACTCGCTAACCGTTCCTTAAGTCGTTGAAACTCAATGTGTAAACTACCTACACCTTGCGGAAACATCCGATCCAGAATAATCTGATACTCTCCATTTGGCTCGTATACACTCAACGATCCGACAGCAATCACTGTGTCTCCACTTTTTGGAGTTACAGATAACCATTGGTTCTTATTACGAAACATTACTGCTTTAATCCGACTCTTATCGTCTTTAAGTGTAAAATACATGTGACCAGATGAATGGTGTTTATAATTTGATATTTCACCTTCAACAGCTATCTGCCTAAACAGTGGTGCTTCGAGCTGTTGCTTAATCTGTCTAGTCAATTCGCTGACACTTATTACCTGATTTTCTGCCATAATCCCCTCCCTTACCAAAGATCACAAAACTATATTTCTAACTTTCTCGTTTGCATAGCAAATTCCTGCACATAAAAAAAGCCGGAAACTACCGGCTTTTCCTTATCGAGCTTCGCTTTCTTGCTCTTTTGCTTTCTTACCAAGCCCCAGATCCACCAAGTAACCAAAAATTATTCCAAGTACAACCCATAGAGCATAACCAGGAGTGACGAAATGACCTATGATTAGGCCCGCAACTGCGCCAATAACCAATTTAACCCACATTGCTTTTCCTCCTTTTTGCTATATCTATGCATATTCACTTAAAACAATTACAGTAAAAACAAATTACTTGGTATCATCGAGTGAATAATAATCGGCTATGCCACCTAATACTCCATTAATAAATCTTGCAGCTTTTTCATCACTAAATCGCTTTGCTAATTCAACTGCTTCATTGATACATACCTTAACAGGTACATCTCTTGAAGTATTGATCAACTCACAGACAGCTAAGCGCATAATGTTACGATCAACAAAATTCATACGCTCGACCTTCCAGTCTGTGGAAAATTCAGCCAAAAGAGTATCAATTTCTTCTTTAGATCCGATTACATCTCGTACTAAAAACTCCGTATACTCTCGATCAGCTTGTTCGAGCTCCACTTCCGCTAAGCGATGGGATAAAGCTTCCTGTACATCTGATTTTGCTACATCAAGCTGATACAATGTTTGGAGTGCAGTTTGTCTAGCAAGTCGTCTACTCAATCACTTTCACCTCAAGAACCGGTCCACCACGTCTGTGATGTCACCCCTAGTATCAAAACGGTTTCCCAAATACAAACCTAACACTACACAAAGAGCTACAAATAAACCTCGTATCACACCATATTTAATGACTATCCAACCAACTGACAGTCCGATAATTGAACCAAAAATCTTACCCTTATGTGGTATCAGGTCAGCCATAACCTCTCTAAACACTTCACCACCGCCTTTATTGTCTCGGGTTATCCCACTCGTGATTTACCCTCCGTAGAAATACCTTTGACAAATATCTCAATCTTTGGCACAGTAATTCCAACTGTATCTTGTAAGTAGTCGCGAATTTGGCTTTGTACAGTTTCCATTAATTGCGGAATATGGTGATCGGGTAACAGATTGACATCAATACGAACCCCTAGCGGTTCTCCTTCTGTTAGCTGCACTTGCACATCCTGGATCCCTTGAATCTGGTTTGTCGTCTTCAGAATCAGACCTTGAATACTATGTAAACTGATTCGTATATCCCCTAGATCGCTACTGTGCACAATCGAACGATTATCTACTTCCGTTTTTGAAAAAAGAAAAACAACATAGATTCCTAACAAAACCAAGATCAGCGTAACGATGGACGCATCAATAGGTGTTTTACCTAAGGAAAGGAAAAAACTTGCTAAAATTGGATTACCCCAAGCAGTGAGCGCAAGCACTACTGCACTGAGCAATAGCCACACTGCGACAATACCCAACACAACTCGATCAAGGACTGTCATCTATTTCAACCGTGCAACGGGGGGGGGAGTTTCCTCAGGCTTCTCCTCGATCGGTTGGGGAAAATGCACTCCAAGTATGTGAATATTTACCTCAACCACATCGAGGCCAGTCATTACCTCAATAGCCCGTTTCACATTTTCTTGCATTTCTTTCGATACCTCGGGAATGTTAAAACCATAGTCTACAACAACAAACAAGTCAACGGCTGTTTCATGTTCGCCAACCTCAACTTTAACACCCTTCGAGAGATTCTTGCGTCCGAGCAGCTCCGCAATTCCACCAGCAATGCCTCCACTCATTCCAGCAACACCTTTAATCTCTGTTGCAGCAAGACCTGCAATGATACCTACAACCTCGTTAGCAATCTTTAACTCTCCGAGCTCATTTCGTCTTTCCTCTGCCATATTAGGCACCCCCTTGTTTAAAGTAAGTATACCACTTGTTTCACCTATTGACAATTCACTCCTTCGATAATAATTCTTCGACGAAGTTAGTATTTACATCTCCTTGGCGAAAAATCGGATGGTTTATAAGTAAACGTTGAAAACCGACATTTGTTCGAATTCCTTCAACGATGATTTCTGATAATGCACTAGACATACGATCCAGAGCTTCTTCACGATCACTACCCCAACAAATTAACTTACCAAACATAGAATCATAATAGGGAGATATAGTATACCCTTGATACACGTGACTATCCCAGCGAACGCCATGACCTCCAGGAATATGTAGCTTGCTTATCATTCCTGGAGATGGAAGAAAACCTTTTTCTGGGTATTCAGCATTTAGACGGCATTCGATTGCATGGCAGTAAGGTATAATATCAACCTGTTCATAACCTAGTTCGGCTCCTGCGGCAATTCGCAGTTGCTCTTTTACCAGATCGATGCCGTAAACCATCTCAGTCACCGGATGTTCTACTTGAATGCGTGTATTCATTTCCATGAAATAAAACTGTCCATCTTCATCTAACAGAAACTCGATCGTGCCAGCATTCTGATACTTTACAGCTTTTGCTCCCAAAACAGCCGTTTCCCCCATTTTCTGGCGTAGTGCATCACTAACAGCTGGAGACGGAGACTCCTCAATCATCTTTTGATGGCGGCGTTGCAAGGAACACTCTCGCTCACCAAAATGCACAACATTACCATGATGGTCACCTAATAGTTGTACTTCAATATGACGTGGGCGTTCAATGAGTTTTTCTACATAAACCTGATCATCGCCAAAAACGGAACCAGCTTCCGTTCGCGCTTGGGTATAACTCTTTAGTAGTTGGGTCTCATTACGGGCTACTCGCATCCCTTTGCCTCCACCACCTGCCGAAGCCTTAATAATAACAGGATACCCAATTTCGTTAACAAGCTTCAGCAATTCTTCCTGTGACTCAACAGCCCCATCACTACCTGGCACCACAGGAACTCCAGCAGCTCGCATTGTGGCCTTTGCTTGAGCTTTATCTCCTAGTTGCTCTATTTGAGCTGATGTAGGTCCGATAAACGTTATTCCGTGACTCTCGCAGATTTCGGCAAATTCAGGGCGTTCACTAAGATAGCCGTAGCCTGGGTGAATGGCATCTACACCAGTAATAACGGCTGCGGACAAAATATTTGGGATATCCAAATAACTACGATTAGAAGGGGGTGGACCTATACAGATAGCTTCGTCAGCACATCTCACATGCAAAGAATCTTTATCCGCTGTTGAATAAATCGCAACAGTCTTGATATCTAATTCGCGGCAAGCTCGAATAATACGGAGTGCAATTTCTCCACGGTTAGCAACTAATACTTTTTGCAACATATCTCCACCCTCTATTCTACTAACTCAAGCAAGAATAAGGGTTGACCATACTCAACTGGTTGCCCATTCTCTACTAAACTCTGAATTAGTTTCCCTTGATACTCTGATTCTATCTCGTTCATTAATTTCATCGCTTCAATAATACATAGACTTTGCCCTTGAGACACTTTATCTCCCTCGGTTACAAACGGACTACTCGAAGGGGTTGGCGCACTGTAAAAGGTGCCCACCATTGGTGAGAGAATTTCAATAATATTTTTATTCTCCTCGACAGCTGCTCTTTTTGGTTGAAGAGAAGCATCAAGGGAAGCTTGATTCCCGTCTTGAGAACAATTTGGCGCGGTGATTATCGCAGGTAGATGGGGTTGCGATGCATGTTTGGAAATCTTAATACGCACCCCCTCTAATTCTACTTCCACCTCTGTTACTTCACTAGAACTTACTATTTGAATTAAGTCTTTTATATCTGCATAGTTCAAAACGTATACCTCCTTAAAGTTCGATCTATATTAAATTCGACAATCGCTTTCAAAGTCCTGTTCCTTGGTATACTTTTCCACAGAAAACTGATTTCGTGCTTGACGACGAAACATCCAGACTAAGATCCTAGTCTGGATGTTTGATTAAGCCCGAGACAAATCATCAACGATGGTGATTCGATCAAGTCTGACTCCTGTCATCCGCTTGACTAGATCCCCGATTCGTTCAGCTTCCTCCTTGGTTAGAGTTACTGGGACAACTATAGTAGCTGCACTTTCAGCAAGAATAGCTATAGCATCGATATAACCTTGAGCCTTCAGTAGGTTTTCTAACTCTGTTTCCCGTCCCAAAAGAGCAATTAACTCTAAGAGATCAGCTTGTGCCGCCTCACGTCTCTGTTCGCTAAGGGACTTATCATAGACAATACTTTCTAATAGTTCTAATTGGCGGCTGCGGATTCTCGCGCGCTCCATTCGATACTCAGAAAACTTGGTTGGAATTGCTACTACCGAAACAACATGCGCCTCTTGATCGAGTTCTTCCACAACACGCTCGCTGCTAACAGCAAACACATCAACCACTATTTCGTTATCTTGTTTTCCACTGACGCTGCCTGAAGGTGCATATTGTTGCCAATTACGAACATTAGTACTAGCAGGTTGGGGTACACCGGGTTGAAAGACTACCCAAAATGATACAGCAATTACAGTAAGTAGAAACACTAAATAGATTGTGCGCCGTCCATGAATAACATGAAAATGATTAGACACGTAAGCCACCTACCCTCCATTTTCTTTTGGTAATACTTCGATCTTGTACAGAGGTATTTGCAGTACTGTTTGTACCGCCCGCGCTATTTGATACCGAATAGCAGGATCTTGCGCCCCTGAAGCTACAATTAGCACACCACGAATACTAGGATCATGCTCTTCGATAATTAGTGGTACCTCCTTCTTCTCTCCATCGAGACGCAAGGTTACGGGAGATGCTGTATATCGATTATCCTGTGTTGTTCGTACCCCACTGGAACGATCAGTTTCTTCAATAGTACGAGTATCATCAGTAATCGATTGAGCCACAACAATACTTGGTCCTCGTTCTAGCGTGGTGAACACCTTGACACTTCCCACTCCCACAATTTGGCTCAGCGTAGCGGTAAGTTCCCGCTCGATCCGCTCTTCATAAGAGCCAAAACTGCGCCAATCCGCACTTGATGAACAACTCGCTGTAGGTTTTAAAGGAGTTGAGAATTCAGGAGAGATGGGATGATCCGCTGGTTGGATAAGCATAAAACCGACTCCGACTACGACAACAAATCCTAACCAATTTAGTAGTTTGCGTTGCGAAATATTCAATTTATCGAGCATACGCTCCTCCCTCCTGGTCGTGTTCTACAGTTACTACAATCATGTCATCCGAGATCTGAAGATAACGGGCTATGCTTGCTCGAATTGATGCAACTCGTTCAGAGTTACTGTCATTACAACTCGAGGCGTTCTGTTCATCACTTTGAGCAACTTGGATCGGAGTAACCAAATCAAATTCTTGTGGTAGATAAAGATAAGCCACAACTCCAGTGATCTGTCCATCTCGGCCTAATTCCAGATCTATGGTAGCATCTTGGATCCCTTCATTCAAAACTAATAAAGACTCTAATTGTTTCGTTACACTACTTTCTACCAGGTGCAGAACGGGTTTCACTCCCGCACTATGGATGCGTAAGGATTCGCTACTCCAATCGATCATTGTTGTGGTGGCTCCAGTATCGGATAGATAGAATTGTGGATCCCAGTTCCAGTGGACAACCGCTAAGATCGGTTGTAAAATAGCCAGCATAATCACCAAACCCATTACTAATTTTGTCAGTTTTTTTAGATCATTCTCAGGTATCAGCATTTCAAAGAATCCCATCAAGATGATCAGTGTTGTAATGATTCGTAACCATTGCCTCCACGCTTCCAAACTATCACCTCATTAAAACTGCTATATTACCGAATCCAACTAAAATAGTTATAGACAGAAAAAACATAAGCGCTACTGTAGCAAGTGACACAAAGATCATAGTTAGGGAACTTTCCAGGCTTGCGAGTGCATCAACAAGTCGCTGATCACAAATAGGTTGGATTAGTGCACCTACAATCTTGTAGATAAGGATAATGGCCCATATCTTGATAATGGGCAGCGCTACCAAAAAGAAAATTGTTACAAGTCCAAATACCCCGACTGTGTTCTTGATTAAAAGCGAGCCGCCCACCACCACATCAACGGCATTAGCGAACATACCTCCCACAACTGGGATTAAGCTGCTCGTTAGAAACCTAGCGGTACGTAACGCTACTCCGTCAGTTACCGGAGCAATAGCCCCCCTCACAGCCAAGACACCAAAAAATAGAGTAAAAAAGAGCGTTAGCAGCATCACGCTTACTTGTCTGGCTAAACCAGCTAAACGCGACAATGGAAAAACAGGAGAAAAGTGGGCTAGAAGTCCTAAAACAGCGCTAATATAGATGATTGGAAATAGTACAGAACGAGCCAAGCTTGCTATGCTACCGACAACAGCGATGAGGATGGGATGAAATATGGTGGCTGAGGTGATTCCCCCTACTGCAGCTAGCAGTGTGGACAGTAAGGGCAATAGTGCATACATAAGCGATACCATATCGTTTAAACTTTGATTTGCGATAGCTAACGCAATTCGAAAACTTTGTAATCCAACAAAAATCAGTATCAGGAAGCAAACAGAAAAAGCCATATCAACTAAACCTTTTCCACCGATATTGGACTGCAACTGGTGGAGGAAGGCAGATAAGACAGAAATTACTACTAGTTGTCGCAACAAATAGGAACTAAGCATTATCTCACGGAATAGCGACTGCAGAAACAAGCGAAATAACTGCCAAATATTAAGGCGCAGATTCTGTGTGTTTAGCATATCTCTCCAATCTAGTCCTGGTATATACTCTCGATAATCCGGCTCAATCAACTCAACGTATCGCGTCAACTCACTTAACCCTAGCTCTGATAATTGCTCGCGCACTGACTCCTCTAGCACTAATTCATCCATATCCCATGCAGTAACTGTGCGGGATCCGACAAGCACAAACAGAGACAGGAATAGACAAGCCATAATCATTCTTCGTCGCATCAAAGCACCCACCTACTATCCTAGAATACCAAGCACTGAATAGAGAATGGCTTGTAGTACAGGTAACGCCACTAACATAATTACAATTTTTCCTGCAAGCTCTACAACCGATGCAATGGTTTGTTCACCAGCATCGCGGCATATCTGAGCACCAAAAGATGCAACATAGGCTATGGCAATTGTCTTTAACACGGGGGCTAGATACATTGATTTTACACCAGCTTCCGATGCTAGGTGATTAAAAAAATAGACTATTTCAGCTAGTTTTGGCATGAGTCCAATTAAGATGATTACCATGAAAGTGGTCGATAACAGAAGCGCCCATTGTGAGTTCATGCTGCGCATTTGAACTTGTACAATACAGACGACTATAGCTAATCCTGCTACTAATGGCACCCATAACACTACCTATCACCCCTTTAGCGAGTCTACCAACGGAACACAGCTTCAACATTCTCAAATAGCTGAGATACCATTTGGACTAACCAAAGTAATACAATTACTACCCCAGCTAGACTCAGCATTTGTGCCTGCTCCTTTCGCTCTGCTTGTACCAAGAATATATTGAGGACTGCGACGAGAATTCCTAGTCCTGCAATGCGATATATTGGTGTTAAATCCGTCATTTTTCTAGCTCCTTCCACTTAGAATAGCAGTATTACCACTAACGCACCAACACAAAAACCCAAGCAGTTCCAGAGTAATACGTTCTGATCTTTCTCTTCTTCAGAGCGGGCGATAAGTTCCGCTAGCTGCTTTTGTAAAAGCACTAGATGCTTAACTTGGTCTTCGGCGTCGCTACGGCCTAGTGCATTGCCAAGTGTAGATATTCTCTCTACATCATCTCGGATAAAACCTGCATCACGAAGTACCTCTAGAGCCTTATCCCACGCTTCTTTAGCACTAAGACCGTCACCACTTTGTAAGTTTTCTCCGAAAACGTGGAAGAAAGTATTTATCGGATGCTTACTGTGTTTAGCTATACGCATACAGGCCTCTGGAAGAGACGTTCGACTATAGTGGATTTCTGTTTCCAGAGCTTGAAGAGCAGTTTGGATAAATCGCAGGTTCTTCGGTCGTTCCATATAGCTTCTCGCCATTAAAATTCCTGCTGCTCCACTAGCCAAAATGATAAGACATGCACCAATGAAACGTATTGTCCTCACCCCTGTCCTAGGAGTAAACTCGAAAAGTAATCGCAGCGATAAATAATGCGAAACTCCACTGGAAGTACACCCCTTCTTTTTACGCTAGTCAAAAGATAGGTACAATGGTTCCTAGTATAGAACTCTATGCATCAGAATTTAATTTTAGAACCCCTTCAATTGTACCTGGACCACTCTTTCGTGACAAAACCACTGCCTGCTCGAAAACACCCTCACACTGCTTAAGCCAGACGCGTTGGTGTAAGGCCGTAATAGCCGCTCCATGGCAGGATGTGATCACTTTAACGCCCGCTCGCATCACATCAGCTAAAGCAGGTCCATCCTCGAGACGACCTATTTCATCGGTTATGATTACTTGCGGTGACATCCCTCGTAAAGCCATGGTAATGCCTGATGCTTTCGGGCATCCATCTAGCACATCCGTCTGCAAACCTACATCTAATTGCGGAACTCCTTGATGACAAGCAGCAATCTCCGATCGTTCGTCAATAATTACTACATTGATTCCACAATTGGAAATCTGCCGAGCGATATCTCGTAAAAGTGTGGTTTTACCACAACCTGGTGGTGATATTAGCACGGTAGACCGTACCACTCCTGAGCGCAAAATCCGTGGCATCACACTATCTGCTGCACCTAAGATTTGTCGAGCAAGGCGAATGTTTATACTCCCTAGATACTTAAGAGTCTTAATATTACCCTTATCCAAAATAGTCTTGCCCGTTAAGCCCACGCGGTGTCCCCCTGGTAGTGTCAGGTATCCCGACCGAATCTCATCTTCGAGTGCATACCAAGAGTTACTAGTCATTAAACCAATCGTACGATTTAAATCGTCTTCTGTAATACAATATCCCTCTGCCACTTGGCACTTATTTCCATGCTGCTCTAAACTATAGGCTCCTAGGCTGCTGTGAATCACAATTGGTTTATTTATTCGTAATCGGATTTCTTCCACAGTATGCCACGCATTAAATCGTACAAAAAGGTTGCGTAACCTAGGCGCGAGACTATCTATAACCTTAACGACCATACAGCTTCACTCCCTTATCATCTAGGTACTCTAATCCTATGACTCTAATGGACAGGTTATGACAAAAAAACCTCTCCTAATTACAAGGAGAGGTTTTTTGTCTTTCAATTATTAATGTTGTTTATTGTTCTTCATCATCGTCGTCTAAGATATCAACAAAATCATCATCTAATGCGTCTTCCTCAAACTCGTCGCCACTATAGACTACCCCATTACATTCTGGGCAGGACACTTCTACTTCCTCGTCATAGAGAAAATCCTCTTCAAAACATACTGTCTCTTGACAATGGGGACATTCCATTTCCACCATTTCTAATTCATCATCATCGTCGTTGTGGTGATGGTGATCACACTCACAAGAGCTATCTTCTAAATCTGATAGATCAGAATCGATGGCTTCCATGTACTCTTCTAATTCTTCTTGTCCTAACAGTAGTTCTTCGACATTGTCCGCTAAATCATCTAACACCTCTGACATTCGTTGAAATATTAACTTGGTGTTTCCTTCTTTAGCAATGTCGCCTCCATCAATCATTCCTCTTAAGTAGGCAATTTTCTCTTTTACTGTTTCCAATTTACTTCACCCCCATTAGTTTCCTATCTAGTATTACCCTAAGCCCTAGATAGATATTCTCCGCTCCGGGTATCTACTTTAACGACCTCGCCTTGCTCTATAAATAAGGGTACGTGAACCGAAATGCCTGTTTCTAGCTTAGCTAGTTTGGTCGCACCCGTAGCGGTATCTCCTCGAAATCCTGGTTCAGTTTCAGTAATCTTTAGATTTACAGTAGTAGGTAGATCCATACCTATGGCTCTTTCCTGGAAAAACTGAATGCCAATGGTCATGTTTTCTAGTAAGTACTTGGGTGCCTCACCTAATTCATCACGCATTAAAGATATCTGATCAAACGTTGCGACATCCATAAAAAAGTATTCATCATCGTTACTATAGAGGTATTGCATCTGTTTTGTCTCTATATGTGCTCGTTCGACTTTTTCGCCACCGCGAAATGTCTTTTCTTGCACCGCACCTGTTCTAGCATTTTTTAACTTTGTACGGACAAAAGCAGCACCCTTACCAGGTTTAACGTGTAGAAACTCGACTACACTAAATACGTCATTATCAATTTGAATCGTTAGTCCTGTTCGCAAATCGTTTACCGAAATCATCTTCATCGCCCTTTCTGGATAACTTCCAATTACATTACAACCACTAATTCTTTGGTGGCTGTGGATAAAATCTCTATACTATCGGTACGGATAACCACTAAATCTTCAATACGGACACCACCCCAACCAGGGAGATATATGCCTGGTTCCACGGTGACTACCATCCCAGATTCTAGTGGAATCGTACCAAGTTTTGACAAATTAGGTTTTTCATGGACTTCTAGACCGACGCCATGGCCGAGACCATGGCCGAAATAATCACCATATCCCTGTGCTGCAATAATATCCCGTGAAACCTTATCTATCTCTTGTCCGGTTTTACCAACCCGGAGAGCTGCGAGCCCCCCTGACTGTGCATCTAAAACAGTAGTATAGACCTTAAGCTGCTCACTAGTGGGTTGGCCTAGCACCACCGTCCGTGTCATATCCGAACAATACCCCAGGTACTTACATCCAAAATCCATTACTACAAAATCACCTTGTTGTAGCTGGCGCTTACCTGGTTGCGCATGCGGCAATGCACCTTGGGGCCCAGAAGCGATAATAGGATTAAAAGACACTGCTTCCGCTCCAAGTCTACGCATGGTAAACTCAAGTTCCATTGCAATTTCAATTTCCGTAATACCCACTCTAACCTTGGGCAAAATCAGCTCAAACGCTTGGTCGGCAATAATCGCAGCTTGTCTAATCTTGGCGATTTCCTGTTCCGACTTAATTATGCGCAAATCAGACACCCAACTTTTCGTTGGAATAAGCTCAACTGGTAACTTCTCCTGCCACTGAGTTATTAGGTTGACAGTTAAGTGATCGCCTTCCACAGCAATGGTATTTATTTTAGATTCTGCACAAAAGGACTCAATCAAATCCAAAATCCCATCGTGTTTCACAATCTGCCAGCCCGAACACTGGTGCGTGGCTTGTTCCATATAACGAAAATCGGTAATAAGTATTTTGCGTTCTTGATCAATCCAAACCCAACCCGATGAACCGGTAAAGCCTGTTAGATATTGACGACTTTCCCTAGAAGATGCGAGAAAAACATCGAGACCTTCCGTTGCTAAACGCTGACGAACCCTCTCTATCATACTCAACTCTCCTCGTATTGGGCCAAATACTCTAATAAACCGCGGAGGCCCAATAAATAACCAAAGTCACCAAACCCACTAATCTGACCAATACAAACAGGAGCAATCACTGAAGTGTGACGAAACTCCTCGCGTTTATAGATCTGTGATATGTGAACTTCCACGGTTGGAATGCTTAGACCAGCAATGCAGTCGCGAATTGCGTAACTATAGTGCGTGAAGGCACCAGGGTTGATAAGCAATCCATGAACTCTAGAATTTTCCTGCAAATAATCGATTATGGAACCTTCACAATTTGACTGAAAAGTATTAATCACACAACTTTGCTTGCTTCCTGCCTCAACAACCATCTGTTCGATCTCACTTAAGGAACTTGATCCATATATACCCGGTTCTCTAGTCCCTAATCGATTTAAATTCGGACCATTTACAAGTAAGATTTCGGTCAATCTTAACTCTCCTTCTTTTCTCTACATTCTATTATCCGTTTGACAACATCCCCTAAACTTAAATCAGAAGTATCGATGACTAAATCAGCAACTTCCTGATAGAAATCCTCTCGCTGGCTTAATAAACGAATAATCTGCTCTTTAGGATTCTGGATTTGCAACAAAGGACGCCCTTTACCTTTATTGACACGGTCCCAGAGAACGTTTGGTTGTGCTGTCAGTAAAATGACTAAACTACCTTGCTTTGACGCCGATTTCAATATCCAGCGGTTTCTTTCGCTTAAAATAACACCGCCACCAGTTGAAACCACCTGATTAGACGAGGCCAGAACATCGTTTAATACCTGGGACTCAACACGACGAAAAGCAATTTCTCCATGACTTTTGAATAGCTCAGTAATTGTTGTTTGGGCTATTTTCTCTATTTCTAGATCTGTATCAACAAACTGCCACTGTAGGTAGTCAGCACATAGTTTCCCAACACTAGTCTTACCCGTCCCCATAAAACCAATCAAAATTAAATTCGTCTTTGCTATCACACCAAATCCTCCATTAGAATACCTGGATTCTAAGATGTTCTCTACTCTAACGAAAAAATCCTGCTGATAATTACAGACGGCAGAAAAAAACAACTCCAGTTGTGGAGTTGTCCCAGAACTCAATTAGCTTGACTGATCTTTGAAATACAGTGTCAAGTCGATGCATTGTGGTGCACGAGATACACCAACATCAGCTAAAGTACAGGTCTCTAACTCTGGATATAAATCACGTATTTCGCGCACGACCGACTTAATTGCTACTAATAAATTCTTCTTTGTATAGGGAATTTGCCGTTGATACACATATGATTGCATAACTCTCTCTCCTTTA
>SKJB01000042.1 GCA_007116145.1 Limnochordia bacterium
TACTCTCTGGATATAGACTCGCTAATCGGAGCCACCGCTTGCCATCATATGTGTTTTCAGGCTCTAATCCTTGGAGATAATACTGTTTTTCTTCAGGAATTGCTGGCACGTCTATCCCTATACCTTCAGCCATACGCCAGGCAAAAAATTGATCTTCGCCTCTTGTAATGGACCAATCTGCAGGCGGCTCTTGCTTCGTACTATTATTATAGTAACCCCATGAAGTGTGAGTTTCATACGCAACCTTTAGCTGTCCGATCGCCTGTGAGTCTTCATTAGAAACCACAGGTTTACCTGGACTCTCACTTCTGACACAGGCAATCAAATTATAGTAGTCTTGCCGGCTACATTTGTTTCCATGAATGATAATAACATCGCTTGCCTCACTAACTTCAGGATAGGAAACACCACCTGTACCACTGCAGCCCACCAGCATGCCTCCTGATTCTTCTTTGGCTAGTTCAATCAAAACAGCCATGCCTTCAGGATGCTGAATAATTGAGTGGGACTTCGCTCCATTCATTTCATTACAAATCTCAATAATGACATTGGTATACCCTTTGTTTTTCAAGAACCGAGACGCAGTACGAACCGCATTCGCTACCGCACGTCCATCCTTAATTCGTGGTACTTGAAAAGGATAAAAGTAGCTTACGATTACAACCATGCCTAGCTGATCGGCGGCAGTAATTAGTCGATCTAGCCTATCAAGATATGCTGGATCAATCTGCTTTCCATCTGCCCCGAATGGATTGTTTTCAACTGTCTTATTTGTAATAGTAAAACAGGCGCCTCCACCCTGGATCCCAACGGTAAATGCTCTTAATCCATAGCTATACCATTGGGGTAAGGCTGCAATCAGATCATCTGTGTTTTTATCAGGATCAAAGCTTCGTCCAAAACGATTGAATCGTTCTGGATTCAATTTGTCATCATAAATTCCTTGAATAAAACGGGCATTCATCAGCAAACCGTGTGCTTCTGGTTTACTTCCTGGTATGTCTGCATAGATTTTCTGTCCGTTAATATAGAAATCCTCACCTTGAACCGTAAGTACTGTTTTCGCCACTTGGAAATCCTCCTTTTATCATAACCCCACCGAATATAGATGCTTGCCTATTTGATGAAACTGACATACATCATACCTATATATTTCCACATAGCTACGGAAAATCCTGTTACTTTTATCTATTTTGTATTCAATATTTTATTCCAATGCCCACCAGGATTTCCGGGTTTGTGGATTATTCCGGCAACATTCCACTTGTTGCACTCAGCTACTTCAAAAAAGTTGCTTTGACACTATCAAATTCGAGTATTTGGGATACCTAATACTAGGCACTGGGCACACTCTTTGTTGTGGTAACGAAAACTACAACAAGGAGTGTGCCCAGTGCTTATTTTTTGATACATTTATACCAACAATATGGAGAGAAGCCGGCAGAGACGCCCTCAATAAGATATAAGATCGCTCTATCCACACAAAATCTCAAAGAGCCAACATAAGCAGCTTTTCCTGGTTGGCGCTGATTTATGGGTTAACTCAGACTAAATACTTCTAAAGATGTAAGTTCAGGCGCTCCGCCTCTATTTCCACTTCCTGCTACAATATAAACTTTATCCTTGTATTGTATAGCCTGCGAACCATGACGTCCCCTTTCTAAGGGGCAAATGATTTCCCACTTATTACAAGAGAGATCTAGACTTTGTGTTTGGTTATGTGCAACCTTCTGCCCACTCTCTCCTCCAAAATATAATATATTATTATTGTTAACGTATGCTATTCCACCTGCAGCAGTTCCAATAGGAAGTAACTCGTCTAGTGTTGTCCATTTTTTGTTAGCAAAATCATAACAATCGACTTCTCGAATGGTTGCTGCAAAAAAATCCGGGGAAGGGGGAGTGGTATCTCGTCCTCCGACAGCATACAATTTATCTTCCACAATTACTGCAGGAAAGTGGTCTCGTGGATGGGGCATATCAGGCAACACTTCCCATTCTCCAGTACGAGGATCATAGCAGTCAAACCATGCTACAAGACCACTATGATGTCCATCAATAATTCCTCCCACCATATAGATCTTCCCTTTATATACTACTGTACCACAGGAACCTCTACGGCGGTCCGAAGGTATCTCAGCTCCCTTTGTCCATGTGTCTGTTTTTGGATGGTACTCATAAATGTTTGCGAGTGGAGTTTCTCTAGGATACTTTCCAGTCATTGCTCCTACTATATACATCTTATCATCAATAGCTACCGCCTGAAAATGATGAATCTCTAACGGTGGAAGAGATAACTGTCTCCACACATTATTCTCAGGATCGAACTCTTCCACTGGTTGGATCCGTCTACCTCCAATCAGGTAGAACTTGTCATCTACCTCTACAAAAGAATTTTCATGACGCGCTGTCGGTTCATTACTGCATTTAACTGTTTTCCAAGTCCCTATATTACTCATATCTGATACCCTTTCACTTTATTAATTATATTTTTCAAGAAATCGATTGCAGACGGTGCAACCTCTTGGTAATTATACTTGTATAAATCTAGAGCCATACCTCCATCAAATCCAATTTTTAATAATTGGTTAAGATACATTTCTAGATCCATATCACCTTCTTGCGGTAAAAGATGGTTATGAATTCCCTGTTTCATGTTCTCAATATGTACATGCACGATTTTGCTTCCTAGCTTTTGGATAGATTCCAAAGGCTCAGGATCACATAGAAATGAATGGCCTAAATCCATATTGCAGGCTAGATGATCTGAGTTTATTTCGTCAAATAGTCTTATAAGATCTGTTGTCGTTCTTACAACTAACCTTGGTTCAGGCTCGTTAGCTAGTATTATTCCATTACTCTCTGCAATTTCTACAAGCTCTTTTGTTCTATTCACCATCAAATCCCATTCATCCGCATCACCACTTTGTTTTCTTCCACCGGAAAATACGAAGATCTGCGTACCTAGAGATCTAGCAACTGGTATCGCTTTTTTAAAGTATTCAAAACAAATATCATCGTGAATATAGTCACAATGATAACTTAATGAAAAAGTGCTCATATTCACTTCTTGCAAAACTTCTTTACAAGCTTCTAAATAACTACTGTCAAATAATTCTTGCCTTACTTCCCATTTTCTGGTTTCTAAGCAAATCTCTACTCCATCAAATCCTAAATTTTTCATTACTTTAAAACTATCACAAAATGAATATTGGTCTAACATCTGTGTTCTGCCGCAAATCTTCATTTAGAGCTAGCCTCCTCGTGAAATGATTATACAGCACAAAAGGCCTATTGTCAAGATTCTCCATACACGAGATCTCTGACAACTGATTCACATGTGATAATGTCTCATTAGAAGACAGGGGAAAATGTCCTGTCTTTAGAAGTTAACCTCATCGATCATATCAGGACGAGGTGAATCTAATGAGAAAGGTTGAACTCAACATGACAGAAGAATTCAAATACAACACGATCAAAAAATTAGTAGAAACGAGTGGCAACAAAAATACCGCTGCGCTCAAGCTGGGTTGTACACGGCGCAACATCAACCGCATGATTAAAGGGTACCGCGAAAAAGGAAAAGACTTTTTCCAACACGGTAACAGGGGACGCAAGCCGGTTAATGCTATTGATGAGACAACAGTGCAAGAGATCCTAACCCTATACGACAATAAGTACTACGATGCAAATTTCACCCATCTTGCCGAACTGCTCGAAAAACACGAGGGCATTGGAGTGTCCAAATCCTTCCTTAGAGAGCTTTTCCTTGGAAAAGATATCTTAAGTCCTATGGCCACCCGAACGCTCAAGAAAAGGCTTAAGAAACAGTTAGAGCGCAAAGAAAAAGCGACCAAGTCAAACAAAGAAAAAGAACGTATTCAAGAACAGATTGTTAGCCTTGAAGATACCCATCCTCGTAGACCCAGATGCGCCTACTTTGGTGAAATGATTCAAATGGATGCATCCGTTTTTGTGTGGTTTGGTGATGTGAAAGCCCACCTTCATTTAGCTGTAGATGATTGCACTGGTAGCATTGTAGGCGCCTATTTTGACCCACAAGAGACTCTTAATGGCTATTACAACGTCTTCCATCAAATACTTACCACTTATGGCATCCCGTATGGCTTCTATACCGATAAGCGTACTGTGTTTGAGTACAAACGAAAAGGGACGTCGAAACTTGAAAAAGATACATTTACACAATTTAGCTACGCCTGCAAGCAACTTGGAGTCGACATCAAGACTACTAGTGTACCAGAAGCCAAAGGCCGAGTTGAGAGGATGTTTGAGACATTAAAATCACGCCTACCAATCGAGTTAAGATTAGCAGGCGTGACCACACTAGAGCAGGCCAATGAATTCTTACACCTCTACGTAAAAGAATTCAATGCCAAATTCGCTCTTCCCATTAATCATACCAAATCAGCATTCGAAAAACAACCTGATCAAGAAAAAATAAACTTAACCTTAGCAGTGATAGCCGAGCGTAAAATTGATAGTGGTCACAGCATTAAGTTTGACAAAAAGTATTTCAGACCAGTAAAAAGAGATGGCTCTCCAATTCACTATCGCAAGGGGACCTCATGCCTTGTCATTCAGGCTTTTGATGGTAAGCTATTTGCAACCATTAACAACAATGCTTTTGCATTAGATGAAATTCCTAAGCATGAACAACAGTCTAGAAATCTCGATGTACCCCAGCCTGTCAAAGAGCCAAAAAGACGCTATATTCCTCCAATGAGTCATCCTTGGAAGACCAATGAATTCTTTAAGCACGTGAGAGCTCAGCAACACCGAGAGACTCCCGATGGGATGACTTACGAAGACTTGTGGTATACACAAGCTAATTATTCATAACGGGATCAGCACCGAAATATTCGGTGCTCATGTTTGACATTTTTCGGGACATTTTCGCTTTTACTTGACACATAAATATCATGTGATTTTTAGTAACAGACGCATTTCCTAATGAAGCTGTCTGCCAAAAGTTCCAGGTTTGAAGGAGATCATACACATGGATGCTCAAGATGATCGACAATGACTGAGTATTAGCAGTAGTCACATTACTTGGTCTATCCGAATTAGGATAAACAAAAAAGGGATTTTTTGTTTAAATGTAGAATATACACATCAGTAACAATTATTCATAGGAGGGGATTTTATGACCGAAGAAAGCAGATGCCCAGTAACGGGAAAAACAAGCAAAGCCACTGCCGGTGGTGGTACTTCGAACAAAGAGTGGTGGCCGAATCAGTTGAATCTTAAAATGCTTCAGCAGAACCCTGCGATGAGAAACCCTCTGGGTGAAACATTCAATTACGCCGAAGAATTTCAGAAACTCAATCTTAAGGCTTTGAAAGATGACTTATATGCGCAAATGACAGATTCACAGAACTGGTGGCCTGCTGACTATGGACATTACGGGCCCCTTTTCATTCGCATGGCATGGCATAGTGCCGGAACATATCGTATGGGAGATGGCCGTGGTGGAGCAAGTTCGGGTTCGCAACGCTTTGCACCTCTAAACAGCTGGCCAGATAATGCCAACCTTGATAAAGCACGCCGCTTACTCTGGCCAATTAAGCAGAAATATGGCCAAAAGATTTCCTGGGCCGATCTAATGATTCTTGCAGGTAATTGTGCTTTGGAATCAATGGGTTTTAAAACCTTTGGTTTCGCTGGTGGCCGAGAGGATGTCTGGGAGCCTGAAGAGGACATATACTGGGGTGCCGAAAGTGAATGGCTCGGTGATAAACGCTATTCTGGGGATAGAGAACTCGAAAATCCTCTGGCTGCAGTACAGATGGGTCTTATTTATGTAAACCCTGAAGGACCAAACGGTGAACCGAGTGCGGTTGCTTCTGGAAAAGACATTCGCGAGACATTTGCGCGCATGGCCATGAACGATGAGGAGACTGTTGCACTGATCGCTGGAGGTCATACATTTGGCAAGTGTCATGGTGCAGGTAGTGCCACCCATGTGGGCCCTGAGCCCGAAGCTGCTAGCATTGAAGAACAGGGGCTTGGCTGGAAGAATAGTATGGGCAGCGGTATAGGCAGTGATACCATTACAAGTGGCATAGAAGGCGCATGGACTCGCACTCCAGTGAAATGGGACAACAGCTACCTTGAAACCCTGTTTGAGTACGATTGGGATCTCGTTAAGAGCCCTGCTGGTGCTTGGCAATGGGTGCCAACTGATCCTGCTTCTGCAGACGAAGTCCCAGACGCCCACGACTCATTAAAAAGGCACGCACCAATGATGACCACTGCTGACCTCGCATTGAGGATGGATCCAATCTATAGGCCAATCGCCAAGAGGTTTCTTGAAAACCCAGCAGAGTTCGCAGACACTTTTGCTCGCGCGTGGTTCAAGTTGACTCATCGCGATATGGGTCCATATTCCCGCTATCTTGGACCAGAAGTTCCTGCTGAGGAACTTATCTGGCAAGACCCAGTGCCTTCAGTCGATCACGAGCTTATTGATGAAAAAGATATTGCAGATCTTAAAAGTATTATCAGTGATACAGAATTGTCGGTTTCTGAACTAGTTTCTACAGCGTGGGCATCAGCATCAACATTCCGAGGCTCTGATAAGCGAGGCGGAGCAAATGGAGCTCGCATTCGATTGGCTCCACAGAAGGATTGGGAGGTCAACCAACCAGCACAACTGGAAACCGTACTGGGAGTCCTTGAGGGAATCCAAAGCGAATTTAATAGTACACAGTCAGGAAAAAAGAAGGTTTCTCTTGCTGATCTGATTGTCCTAGCTGGATGCGCAGGTATCGAGCAAGCGGCTAAAAATGCTGGTTTTGATGTGTTTGTACCTTTCACGCCAGGTCGCACAGACGCTACTCAAGAGCAAACCGACGTCGACTCCTTTTCAGTACTTGAGCCACAAGCAGATGGATTCCGAAACTATAGTAAAGCCAAATACACAATTTCTCTCGAGGAGATGCTTGTTGATCGTGCCCAACTACTGGGATTGACAGCCCCTGAGATGGTGGTTCTAGTTGGTGGTATGCGAGTGTTAAACACCAATTACAAACAGTCTCAGCTAGGTGTATTCACAAGTAAAAGCGAACATCTTACAAACGATTTCTTTGTTAATCTGCTAGATATGAACACTACATGGAAAGCAACATCCGAGGACGCTGACATTTTTGAGGGAAGAGATCGTAAGACCGGAGAACTAAAATGGACTGCGACTCGCGTTGACTTGGTATTTGGTTCGAACTCTGAGCTTAGGGCAATTGCCGAGGTATATGCAAGTGTTAATGCGGAACACAAATTCCTTGCGGACTTTCTGTCTGCATGGAACAAAGTGATGAACGCCGACCGCTTTGATCTTGGCTAAACATGAAGAATGGACTAGGAGACGGTTCTTGAAGGGTTTAATCGGAAGTTTTGTGTGAAAAAGAGCCCAACCATCACAAGATAGGTGATGGTTGGGCTCTAGTTTTAACTGGCAAAATTTTTGATTGCCCAGAGGAAGAATGTCGTGGCCTAAGAACTGCACGTGTCACTTTCATGACATGAAGCTCAAGCATACTTTTTTCCGTTTTGTCTTGGATTATTATACTTGTTATCTCTTTTCTCAAAGTGGGAGTAGTAGTTTGCAGTTGCCGGTATTAGTTAATCATGTAGGAAAATGTAGATATTAAAAAAGACCGAGGCACATTCGAGTGTGTCTCAGTCCTTTCTTAGTGGCAAGTAGGTTAAGCAGCCTCTGTTAGTTGAGTTAAAACCTCACAAAAGACATAGTGAAGCCTATTCCGAATACTTAGGAATATGAGTGTCAACCCAAGGGGTGTAACCATCTTGGATAAGCAAGCCTGAATCTGGATCATTTGAAACATCTAACCTCGGAAACTGCTTCCATTTTCCTTCTTCCAGACCTGCAGTCATATCTGTTTCTGATAGATAATCCATCAGTTTCTGGCGAATATCCTTCAAGATTTTTTCACAAAGTGGTAACCCTGCTCGATTACGAGTTTCTTCTGGGTCGTGAATCTTATCAAAAAGAAACTCTTTGTTATCAGGTGCGCTATAGAAATATTTCCATTCACGACTCACAGCCATGTATGTAGATTTGGCTGCATAATCGCCCTTCCCTGGTGCTAGCTGTGCAAATACTAGTTCTCGTTTGATATCTCCAGTGAGCAGCTTAAAAAGATCAACACCATCGAGTGTATGGGTTTCAGTTTTAGCACCAGCTGCCTCTAGGAGAGTAGGAGCAATATCTACTAGGCTAACTGGAGTGTCACACTGAATACCGCCCTCGAACTTGCCGGGTTGCCTGACAATAAAGGGAATCCTCGCACAAGAATCATGCATGCTCCGTTTCCCAAAACAATTATAATCACCTAAATGCTCACCATGATCTGTTGTAAATACGATTAGTGTATTCTCAAGCTCATGATTTGCCTCTAAGCAGTCTAGAATTCGCCCTATCTGGTAGTCTACGAAGGAGATGCAAGCATAATAATAGGCCTTCATACACCGGAGTAGATTGTTATCTAGTCCTTGATCTCGATATTTATAGCGGTTTTGAAACCTATTAA
>SKJB01000158.1 GCA_007116145.1 Limnochordia bacterium
AAATAGGAAGAACAAACGGAATTCCCCTTGAAAAACTTGTTGAGTTGCTGAGATTATTCTATCAAGGAGAGGATTAAGCATGAGCACAATCTTGGAAGTACAGAGCCTGTCAAAGGCATACGAAAAATCAGATTTCAGCTTAAACGATGTGACCTTTTTCATACCCGGCGGAACAATTATGGGGTTTGTTGGCGAAAACGGCGCAGGCAAAACCACAACCATAGGCTGCATTCTGAATACCCTCATCAAAGACAGCGGAACAATTAAAATCTTTGGAGAAGAAATGACCGATGCAAGCACTGATATTCGTGATAATATTGGCGTTGTCTATGATTCTAATGCTTTTCCTGAACACTTAACTGCTGTAAAAATATCCTCCTCGATGCAACATATCTACTCAAAATGGGATAATGCCCTATTCCTAGAATACTTGCGTAAATTCAAGCTTCCCGATAAGAAAAAAATAGGGACTTTTTCGCGGGGAATGACAATGAAGCTGGCTGTCGCGGTTGCACTATCCCATCGTCCTAAACTGCTTATTTTGGACGAAGCTACTTCGGGGTTAGACCCCATTGTGCGTGATGACATTTTGGAAGTGTTCTTGGATTTCATTCAAGACGAGAGCAATTCTATTCTTATATCGTCACACATAACATCAGACCTCGAAAAAGTAGCTGACTATATCACATTTATCCATAACGGTAGTATTGTTTTTAGCGAAAAGAAGGACGTATTAAAATACGATTACGGTGTTATGCGTTGTAAGGCAGCACAGTTCACGAAAATCGATACGTCGGATATACTTGCGTATAGAAAGCATGATTATCAAATTGATGTTTTGATTGCTGACAAAAAAACTGCCGCAAAAAAGTATCGGGACATTATAATCGACAATATTACCATTGAAGAGATTATGCTCATGCTTGTAAAGGGGGAAAAATAATGCAAACGAAAAATCCAGTAAAGGGATTGTTAGTCTACTCTTTTCATTCTGCAAAGGGGAATGTAACATCCGCCTTATTACTCGGTTTAGTATTAGGTGCTGCCTTGTTAGCTACAGGAAATAACCTTGTTCATAGTCTTTTTGGATGGGTAGCAATAGCAGGGCCTGCTTATGTTGCTATTGTAGGCATGGGAGGTAAGACAGGAGGAAAATGGGAGCGATTCCAGCTTACTATGCCTTTAAGAAGAAGCGATGTAGCTAAATCGCAATACCTATTGGTATTTCTGGCTTCAACAGTGGGGATTCCACTATTCATAATAATTACAGGTATAAACTCCGTTCTTCATGGGGACTTGTTTGACTTCACTATAACATCAATCGTTACCAACATTTCCCCATTGTTATCAATGCCGTTGGTTATGGCTGGGTTGCTTTTTCCACTGGCTTGTACGAGGATAGGCGAGGAAAACCAAGAGGGGCTTGCTTTTTTCTGTCTCATTGCCGCAACAGCATGTATTACATTTCTGCTGCCTTGGGCAGGACAGAAGTTGAGTCTATCCAATAATGTAACCCCATTGCTCATTGTCGCTATATCTGTGATTGCTTATATGGTTTCATATCTTGCTACGAGAAAGCTATACACTAAAATGGATTTCTAGCTTGATGTTCCCATTGGATTCAGTAGTAAGCAAGTTTAAGTCAACGATCTCAAATGGAAGCTTTTTTCAGTTTTTATTTTATTTTTTTGTCTATGGTCGATTGCTCAATACTATCTAGAGGTATTTGACCGTATTCTTATGCTAAAAGATACTTAAACCAAGCTGATCAGCAAGATCAGCCAACATATGTACGCCAGAAATACTATTTCCCTTTTCATCCAATGCCGGGCCATAGGTTCCAATTCCTAAATAGTTAGGAACTGCAGCGACTATGGCTCCGGACACACCACTTTTGGCTGGGATTCCTGCGTTGATTGCAAACTCCCCAGATGCATTATACATTCCGCAGGTAACCATAAACGTAGTCACTAACCGCACTGTGTCGCGCTGGACCATCCGCCGGCCATTGGTTAACTCACCTTTCTTGGCAATAAATAATCCGATTTTAGCTAGTTCCTCACAAGATACCTCAATGGCACACTGTTTAAAGTACAAGTCTAAAACATCCTCAACATCGCCTTCTAATACTTCTGTGTCCTTCATAAAGTAAGCTAATGCCCGATTACGGTGTCCCGTTTCCTTTTCTGACTGATATACCTCGGCATTAATCGTTACTTCTCGTTCAACGACCATACTGATAAATTCTAATACCCTCTTAATCTTGTCGTCAGAGTTTTTTCCTTTAATTAGAGAACATACTGCAATAGCTCCTGCATTAATCATTGGATTTAACGGTCGAGCAGTGGCTGTTGTTTCTAGTTTAGCTATGCTGTTAAAGGGATCACCGGTGGGTTCCTTACCTACATGAAAAAACACCTTTGCTGGACCTTGATCCTCAAGAGCTATCATCAGCGTAAGGATTTTCGAGATGCTCTGTAGTGTAAAAAGTCTATCACAATCACCAACGACTAGACTACCATCACGGCTTGCTAGTACTAAGGCCATTGCATTTGGATCACCTTTTTTCAATTCAGGAATGTAATCAGCTACCTTGCCTTGTGCTGACCATTTACGGTTATCCTCAAGGATATTCTGTGCTATTTGCTTAAATTGAGTATAATTCCAAGGTATCATACGTCTACTCCTGTCTAGCGTGATATATATCTAGTATTCCCCAATACCGCATGACAATAATTTGCTATTTGATGAGTCCACAATAAAGGAGTTCTCAGATACTTAGGGGAATGGGTCGTAGTCATCGATTGGGAGACTTTGTCAATTCAAATTCAAGACTTAGAAGTCAAGGGCAGAACGAAAGGATGCGCGAAGAACGAATGGAACAAATTCGACAGGAAGCATTGCGTCAATTTGCGACAAAAGGTCTTTTTGCAACAAAAATTAAGGACATAGCGGATGCTCTCGGGATTGCTCAGGGATTGATCTATCACTACTATCAATCGAAAGAGGACATTTATGTAGAATTGATAGGTAATGCATTAGATAAGATGAATTCGGGTGTATCCATGTTACAGGCAATGGATCTGCGTCCCCATGAAAAAATAAGAGCAGCTATTGAGCAATTTTTTTATACAATTGAAACTAGCGAGGACTATATCCAGACGAGTCGTTTGATTGCTCAGGCCGCAAACTCAGTGGCTATACCGGAAGAGGCTAGGGCGCTAATTGAAGAAAAGAGAGATATGCCGTACCAAGCAATGGCCAAGATCATGGTCGAAGGACAAAGAGAAGGAACTATTATAGACGGTGACCCAAATGAATTAGCAATAATGTTTTGGGCTTCTGTTAGTGGGTTAGCGGTGTATAAAGCAACTCGTACGAATGTGCAGAAAATACCTGATGCCCAGCTATTAATTCGTTTATCTCTAAAGTGAGTGGAAAGTAGGGATACCCATGCAAAGTTTAAAAAGCAAGCTCATAATTGGGCTCATTAGAAATTGGCATTTATTCCAGCTTAAGCTGAAGCCGGAAGTAATTGACGAGAATTTTTCTGTTGCAGCATTTCGCGAAAGTGTAGATAAAGCATCCATTAAATACAATCGGATCCCAAAGAATATTAGAATTGAGTCAACGAAAGTCAAGGATATGTATGCAGAATGGATTATTCCTCAGGCTGCGCCGGAGGATAAGGTGATCATGTATATTCATGGCGGTGGATTTATTTCCGGCTCATGTTTGACCCATCGAGGGCATGTGTCCAAGTTTGTGCAGAGCAGTACGATAAAAGCATTGCTTTTTGATTATAGACTTGCGCCCGAATATCCTTATCCTGCGGCGGTTGATGATTGTATAACTGCCTATCTTTGGCTCTTAGAAGAAGGCTATAAACCCGCAAACATAGTCATAGCAGGGGAATCTGCAGGTGGAACACTGACACTTGCAACGCTAATAGCCTTGCGGGATAAGGGTATTGGTTTACCAGCTGGTGGGGTTTCCATTTCACCGGTCACTGATCTTACTTGTTGTGCACCGTCATTTACATACAATGCTAAAAAGGACATTGCTCCCCTTAATTCTTGGTCTGTTTGGACAGGGTACAAAGATAACGTTATTAGTATCGGAAGGAATGATCCATGCATTTCCTGTATTATCTCCGCTTTTTCCGGAGGCAAAGAAGGCAATGGATGATATCTGTAAATACATTAGACAAACTCTAGGCTGTGAATAGCTCTGCATCATATCGAAAAATATGCCCATCGTCATCCGGTTAGGCGATAAAACAGTGTATAGTTATCCATGTTAGGATGCTAAAGACGAAAAGGCTATTTGATGGGAAAACAGGTTGCTATTTACGTACACATACAAGGTGCCACACCCATCGATTGTCCCGGATACGAAGCTGGCTTTGTTCAAGAAGCATAAAGAATGCTGTGGACAGTGTTATTGCAACAGCTACTGTCGTTGCGGGATATATCGATCAAATAGTCTTTGTTACGCTGCTTGGGGTTTTAATCGGATGTTGAATCTGTTGTAAATAAAGGGGAATTACTTCTCCCGTATTGTGGTCACCACAGAATCCTTACTTATATTGCTTGGAAACGGCTTCATAAATTCCGCAACAGGAGAAAGATCAATCCTGCATAAGCGAAAGGTTGGCATTCGCAGCATCACATCTAATGCAGATTGGGGTTTTTTCTTAAATGGTGAACCTCAGTTATTCAAGGGCGTATGCCTGCATCATGATGGTGGGGCTTAGGTGCAACTAGACATGCGCTAAATCTTCAGCCATCGCACTAGAACGCACAGCATAAGCATGTTCCTTTTTTAGGACTTTTCTGGTGCGTTACGCATGGTTACGTGGTGGAAATAGAGTATAAAACTACGTTCTTATATGCTATAATTTAGTTGAAAAAAGGTTAAGTCTAACAGCTTGTAGCGAAAGGAATGGTTATAACTATGAAAAATGAACCGACCTTAGACCAATGGAGAAGGCTATACCAAATAGCCATGCAGTTTAAGGAACTAGCCTGTTGGGATTGGATGTATGATGATGATGTTTTTGGTGTAGAAGATCCCGAAACAGGTGAAATTGCTTTTTGTACCATTATGGGAAATGCTGGTCAACACTATGCTATTGCAGGGTATTTAGGAAAAGAAGGCTTAAATTGTATTAAGCAGATGCAAGAAGGTCCAGATCCGGAGATTGATGCAGACTTAGGATTTAGTCAGAAGTGTTTGATGTGTTCCTTTGAGGATCGCGAGTTTACAAAGCCACAGGATCGTAAATTAATCAAGGAACTCGCTCTTACGTTTCGTGGCAGAGATGCATGGCCCGTATTTCGAGATTTTCAACCCGGTCTTGAGCCTTGGTACCTTACCGATGTGCAGTGCCAATTTCTGACGTTAATTATTGAACAAGCCATGGATGTGGCGAATTGGTGCCGTACGGACAAGTCTTTAATTTCTAGTGAAACTGAAGATAGATACTTGATTCGTAGAAGCAAGAAGTCTAGGAATGGAGAGCTAACTTGGTATAATGAGTATCAAGAAATTGAGAGTTCTCCTAGCTATGTCTCATTTGTCCTATCAGACGAAATTAAAGTCAATCAACTAAGTAAACTGAGTAAAAGTCGTAGTTTGATATTAGAGGTAGATACATTCTTTTTGCCCAACTTAATCAATGATGGAGAACGACCATACTTTGCTAAGGCCTGTATGATAGTCGATGGTAAGAAAGGTCAAATTCTAGGTATTGAAATGATCCGTAATACCAATACGGAAGGGTATAAACTCCTTGAATATATCGAGAAAATCATTACCAGCAAACAAAAGAGACCAGCTGTTGTTTACGTATCAAAGTTAGAAACCTTTTACTTAATTAGTGATTTCTGTAAACAGCTAGGAATTGAACTAGATTTACGCAAGCATCTCCCGTATTTGCGTAACGCGAAACGTGGGTTAATGGAGTCTATGTCACGCAGATGAGAGAGTCCATACATATAAATAAAAAACAATGGAGGTGAAAACGCAGTAAGAGTATTCATTGAACTAGCCCGTTGGACGAAACAATCACCACCTTTGGCATTCGCAGCATTGTATTCGATACGGATAAAGAATTTTTGTTGAATGGCCGGTAGGTGAAGCTAAACGGCGTATGATTGCATCATGACGGCGGATGCGTCGGGGCAGCGGTACCAGATAGGGTATGGGAACGAAGACTGGAAATCTTGCAAGCGATGGGCTGCAATGCCATCTGCAAATCTTAAGCTTTGAAGGTTATCCTGTATTTGACGTTATTGCTAGTTTTTGATATGATAACACTAAAACACCGACAATAATTCGTTGTTGTCGGTAGTTTGGTGGTGGTTGGCATGTACAAAGAACGAGTAGAAAAAGCGTTTGCCCAAAAAGGCGCGGTTCTACAAACCTCTCAACTCCGGGAACTTAAGATAGACTCCCGGGGCATTCGGCGGCTTGTGGAAAGCGGTGTAATGGAGAAAATTAAAACTGGTTACTATCGCTCGCTATCCGTTGATCTTAGCGAAGCGGCTATCATAGCTCGTCTTTTCCCGGAAGGGGTACTTTGGCTTAATACGTCACTGTTTTATTATGGTTACAGTGATCGGACACCTATGGAATGGGATCTTGTCGTGAGCAAGAACGTCTCTCCCTCACGCTTTGAAATAGACTACCCTTACGTTAAACCGTTTTTTACCAGACCAGAAGTATTTTCTTTTGGTGTAACAACCATGTTAATCGATGGAGTTAGCATGAATATTCTTGATCGAGACAGGCTGATCTGTGAATGCCTAAAGTATGAAGCGGATATGGACAGCGAAACATTTAATAAAGCTATTCAGGCTTATCTGGACGACCCCCAGAGAAACATCAGAAATCTTCTAGATTACGCGAAACGCAGGCGGATAACGAAACGAGTTCATGATGTGTTGGGGGTGTGGCTATGAGAGATATGGGTGCCTCTGTCCTTGCCAGACTTAAAGATAAATCGCGTAATTCAGGAATGTCTTTACAAGTGCATTTGCGCTTGTTCTGCCAGGAGGAATTCATGCGCCGCCTGGCCCTTTCGAACTATGCGGACAATCTTATTTTAAAGGGTGGGTTATTTATCTTTGCCTTAAGCGGGTTTGAAAGCCGTGCCACAATTGACATTGATTTTCTCTTAAAGCGGCTTCCAGGCGATATGGAAGGTGTGAAAAGGATCGTGGAGGAAATCACCAGCACGTCAAGTGGAAACGACTTTATCACATTTGAAATGCAGAATTTGCAGGAAATCACACTCCATAGAAAATATAAGGGTATTAGTTTTCAACTAATTGGTAAGATCAGGAATACGGTAACGCCTTTTAACGTGGATTTTGGCATCGGAGATGTGGTAGTGCCAAAAGTAGAAAAACGTCTTATCCCGACCCAGCTTGGTGATTTTAAGCCCCCTGAAATCAGCACGTATTCACTGGAAAGTACTGTAGCGGAGAAAATTGATGCCATGTTGGAGCGGATGGAATTAACCAGCAGGATGAAAGATTACTATGATTTGCATTTTATAGCCACAACGTTTGATTTTGACGGTCGGGTATTGCAGGAAGCCATCATGGAAACTCTGCAAAATCGTGGCACAGTTTACGAAGCTGCTAGTTTTGGGGAAATTCTCAGTTTTTCCGAAAATGCACTGATGCTGGCCAAATGGCACCAATTTTTAAAACGAAGTAAATTACCCAATCTGGATTTTAAAGAAGTGATGGACGTTCTAGGTCTTTTTCTTAGCGGTATTTGGAGCAGAATTGCTATGGAAGATGAATGGTTGAAAGTCTGGCATTGTCAAACCAGGACTTGGCGAAGCTACGACAGGAAGTCAAGCGACTAATCCTAGCCCCCAGGTATTTTTAACCTAACCTGTCCTACATCATTCAACAGAGACTTCGGTGATTTTATGCATGATAATCGTTTGTGTCAAAAGCCCTATAATACTTGCGATGGCAAGTTTACTACTGGTTAAATCCTTCTTGGGAATTGGCTTTGCAGCAACACCTAGATCGTAGGCTCTGTGTACCCATGCAAACTAATCATTAGTGAAGGGCACAATAATGCTTGGAACTCCTGTTTTGAATCCAGCAGCTGTGGTGCCTGCACCGCCATGATGACAAACAGCGGAGAATTTTTCAAATAACCATGTGTGCGAAATACTATCAATGGCGAACACATTAGTCGACAGATGAGTCTACTACTGTTGGCATAACACATAATGTACCTCCTTACAAGGTGGTCTGGGCCCTTAGGCACCCTGAATTCTTCCCGATAGAAGTTAATTCTGCTGATTACCATCAATTAATTCGTGTGCCTGGTATTGGAGTTGTGGGAGCAAACCGGATTATCCAAGCACGTAGGTTAGGGAAACTAACCTACGTGCTCTATAAGCTAGGAATTTATCTAAAACTCGCATTCCGCACCCCAACGGATTTAGTGATGTATTTATAAGAGCGTAACCTATGGTCGCTGAGTGAAACGATCCATGTCTATCAAAAATATCATGACAGGGTTGAAATATGTAG
>SKJB01000023.1 GCA_007116145.1 Limnochordia bacterium
CCATTACCAAGCTACCTTTTACACCTGGTACAGCTCCTTTAATTAACAGTAAATTACGTTCTAAATCGACTTTAACTACTTCTAAACCTTGTGTTGTTCGTTGCTTTCCGCCCATTCTTCCAGGGAGTTTTTTACCCTTGAATACACGAGCAGCATCTACCGCGCCAATTGAACCTGGACTGCGATGATTATGCGAACCATGAGACATGGGTCCACGGTGAAAACCATGCCGTTTAATCACCCCTTGAAAACCTTTACCTTTACTAATACCTGTAACATCAACCTTGTCACCATCAGTAAAAACATCTGCTTTTACTTGATCGCCTACATTAAGACTGGCAAAATCCTCTGATTCTCTCATTCGCACCTCTCGCAAATAACGAAGTGGCTTCAAATCAGCTTTGGCGAAATGTCCCTTTGTGGGCTTGTTAAACAAACGCTCACGTTTCTCACCAAACCCAAGTTGTACTGCATCATAGCCATCATTATCGACTGTCTTCTTTTGCACAACGGTACATGGGCCAGCTTCGATAACTGTTACAGGAATTAATGAACCTTGCTCATTAAAAATCTGGGTCATACCCAATTTTTTACCTAAAATACCTTTGGCCATTCATTGCACCCCCTAAAAAATCACCTATTAGTACTTCCTAGGCTTAATCTTGAAGCTTAATCTCAATATCGACTCCAGCAGGTAAATCTAAGCGCATTAATGCATCAACCGTTTTCGGATTAGGCTCTAAAATGTCGATTAGACGTTTGTGTGTGCGCATCTCGAACTGCTCACGCGAGTCCTTATGAACATGCACAGAACGCAAAACGGTAAAGACATTTTTGTCTGTAGGTAGGGGGATGGGCCCTGAAACCGTTGCCCCGGTCCGTCTTGCTGTCTCTACGATTTTTTCTGCTGAATTATCAAGGATCTTATGATCAAACGCTTTCAAACGAATGCGTACTTTCTGTTTTGCCACGTAATTGCCTCCCTTTCGCCCGGTTATCGGACATACTCTGTAGAAATTCCCCATCACTGGCAACCTTCTACGTCATCGCCCAGTATTGACAGTGAAAAGCGACCCGGTGCACGGGTCACCCTTCCACACACTATTTATGCTAAAATCTTAGTTACTACTCCAGCTCCTACAGTCCGACCGCCCTCACGGATAGCAAAGCGTAAGCCTTCTTCCATAGCGATTGGTGTAATCAGCTCGCCAAACACTTTAACGTTATCACCAGGCATTACCATTTCAGTTCCTTCTGGTAAGTCTACAATACCAGTAACGTCTGTTGTTCTAAAATAGAACTGAGGACGATAGTTTGAAAAGAATGGAGTATGGCGACCGCCTTCTTCTTTTGACAAGACGTATACTTCGCCTTCGAACTTCGTGTGAGGAGTAATCGAACCTGGTTTCGCTAATACTTGACCACGCTCAATGCTATCTCTGTCAACGCCACGTAGTAATACACCAATGTTATCGCCAGCTTCAGCTTGATCGAGTAACTTACGGAACATCTCGACACCAGTAGCTACTGTCTTCTTTGTATCCGTTAGACCAACAATTGCAACTTCGTCACCAACCTTAATAATACCACGCTCCACACGACCGGTTGCTACTGTACCGCGACCAGTAATTGTGAAAACATCTTCGACAGGCATTAAGAAAGGCTTATCGCGGTCACGCTCTGGTGTAGGAATATACTCATCCACGGCGTCCATTAATACTTTTAACTTAGCACACCATTCGCCTGGCTCACCTTTTTCTAATTCCTGCATTGCAAGTAATGCGCTACCAGAAACTACAGGAATGTCGTCGCCAGGGAACTCATAGTAATTCAGCAAATCACGAATTTCCATTTCCACTAATTCCATTAATTCCTCGTCGTCTACCATATCGGCTTTGTTCATCCAGACAACTACAGCTGGTACCCCTACCTGGCGAGCTAAAAGAATATGCTCCCGTGTTTGTGGCATAGGACCATCAGCAGCTGACACTACCAAGATTGCTCCGTCCATTTGGGCTGCACCAGTAATCATGTTCTTCACATAATCAGCATGACCTGGACAGTCAACGTGGGCATAATGACGATGTTCAGTTTCATACTCCACATGGGCAGTGTTAATGGTAATACCTCGTTCTCTTTCTTCTGGAGCATTATCAATCTCGTCAAACTTTTTAACTAAAGCAGCGTCTCCTTTTGCTAACAACATGGTGATTGCGGCTGTAGTTGTTGTTTTACCGTGATCCACGTGACCGATAGTACCTACATTGATATGCGGTTTGTTTCTTAGAAACTTTTGTTTTGCCATTGTCTAAATCCCCCTTAATCTAAGACTCTTTATAATCGTACTAACTAGCTATCGTTCTCCGGCTTTTAGCTTAATTTCTTCGGAAATACTAGCCGGCACTTGCTCATAATGTGAGAAATGCATAGTATAATTGGCTCGTCCTTGCGTCGCACTCCGTAAGTCGGTAGCGTAGCCAAACATCAAGGAGAGTGGTACAAACGAACGAATAACTTGCGCATTGCCCCGCGCTTCCATCCCTTCAATTCTACCTCGTCGGGAGTTAATGTCACCCATTACATCACCCATATAATCTTCTGGTGTTACAACCTCGACCTTCATCACTGGTTCAAGTAAAACGGGAGAAGCCTTCTGGCAACCCTCTTTAAACCCAATAGATCCTGCAACCTTAAAGGCCATTTCCGATGAATCGACTTCATGGTATGATCCATCCACTAACGTAACCTTGACATCAACTAACGGATAACCAGCAATAACACCACCAAGCATAGCCTCTTTAATACCCTGTTCGCACGGTCCAATATACTCTTTCGGCACAGACCCGCCGACAATCTTATTCACAAACTCAAAACCTTCACCTGGTTCACGAGGTTCAATCTCCAACACAACATGACCATATTGCCCACGACCACCACTTTGTCGTACAAATTTACCCTCTTGCTTGACTGCTTTGGTAATCGTTTCTCGATACGCTACTTGAGGTTTCCCGATATTCGCTTCTACCTTAAACTCACGTAACAAACGATCCACAATTATTTCTAAATGTAACTCTCCCATACCAGCAATAATTGTTTGTCCAGTTTCGTCATCTGTATGCACTCTAAACGTTGGATCTTCTTCGGCTAAACGCTGTAGGGCATGGCCTAACTTATCCATATCTGCCTTTGTTTTCGGTTCTACGGCTTGGTTAATGACAGGCTCTGGAAATACTAATGTTTCCAGTAGAACTTGTCTCTCTTCAGCACAAAGAGTGTCTCCTGTGCTGGTGTTTTTCAGACCGACAGCTGCAGCAATATCTCCAGAATAGCACTCAGTGAGCTCTTCTCTATGATTTGCATGCATTTGTAAAATCCGACCAATCCGCTCTTTCTTGCCCTTCGTCACATTGTAAACGTAACTTCCTGCCTTTAACACTCCAGAGTACACCCGAAAGAAACATAATTTACCAACATAGGGATCTGTCATGATTTTAAACGCTAGCGCTGAAAACGGACTTTCATCATCTAAACTTATTAGTACATCTGCTTCAGAATCCACACTGACAGCTTTCACTGGCAGCAGATCCTTAGGCGATGGCAAATAGTCTACAATCGCATCTAAAAGCTGTTGCACGCCCTTGTTCTTAAATGAAGAACCACATAATACCGGCGTAAGTTTTACGTCTAAAACTGCTGTCCGCAGAGCTTTCTTTAATTCTTCCTCAGTAATTTCTTCGCCTTCCAAATACTTAATTGTTAACTCCTCGTCACTTTCTGCGAGCGCTTCAATCATTATTTCTCGGGCTTTAGTTACCGTATCTAAGATACTCTCCGGTATGTCAGAAAGCTCACCGTGCGTACCTAAGTCATCTGTGTATACGTATGCAGTGTTAGTAATTAAATCTACTATTCCACGGAATGAATCTTCTACACCAATAGGCCACTGAATCGGGACTGCCTTAGCACCTAATCTGTCCTTCATCATATCAATTGCTCTTTGAAAATCAGCGCCGACACGATCCATTTTGTTAACATACGCAATCCGCGGAACCTTGTACTTGTCAGCTTGGCGCCATACTGTCTCTGATTGGGGTTCAACACCACCAACTGAACAAAATACAGCTACAGCTCCATCAAGAACTCTCAAAGAACGCTCTACTTCTACAGTGAAGTCCACGTGTCCGGGCGTATCAATTATGTTAATACGATGGTTTTTCCACTGGGCTGTAGTCGCCGCTGAGGTAATCGTAATTCCTCGCTCACGCTCTTGGATCATCCAGTCCATAGTAGCCGCTCCGTCGTGCACTTCACCTAATTTGTGAACCTTCCCGGTGTAAAAGAGGATTCGCTCCGTGGTTGTTGTTTTTCCTGCATCGATGTGAGCCATGATTCCAATGTTACGTGTTTTGTCGATACTAAACGCTCTTCCCACTTCATTTACTCCCCCTAGCCGAGTTTAACGATGAACATGTATTCATCAAATTTCTACCATCTGTAGTGTGCAAATGCCTTATTTGCTTCTGCCATCCGGTGTGTATCTTCTCTTTTCTTAACAGCTCCACCTTGGCTATTAGCGGCGTCCATAATCTCGGCTGCTAATCTCTCTAGCATTGTTTTTTCGCTCCGAGCACGGCTATTAGAAACCATCCATCGCAAAGCCAACGCTACCCGGCGTTCTGAACGAACCTCTACCGGAACCTGATAGGTTGCTCCACCTACACGTCGTGGCTTAACCTCTAATACTGGCATTACATTTTGCATAGCAACGTCTAGAACCTCTAATGGTTCTTTACTTGTCTTCTCAGCAACTCTCTCCATCGCTCGATACATAATATTCTCAGCTGTTCCTCGTTTACCATCAAGCATTAGTGCATTAATAAAACGAGTAACGAGTTTACTATTATAAATCGGATCAGCGATTACGTCACGTTTTTGAATAAAACCTCTTCTTGGCATTATTTCACCCCTTTACTCCAGTGGTGGATACTTTACTTCTTTGGCCGTTTCGCTCCATATTTAGAACGTCCTTGTCTGCGATCACCTACACCTGCAGTATCTAAGGTACCTCTAATAATGTGATAACGTACACCTGGTAAATCTTTTACACGACCGCCACGAATCAATACTACACTATGCTCTTGAAGGTTGTGACCTTCACCTGGAATATAGGAAGTAACTTCCATTCCGTTTGTTAAACGTACACGAGCAACTTTACGCAAAGCTGAGTTTGGCTTTTTCGGTGTAGCAGTGTAAACACGGGTACATACCCCTCTTTTTTGCGGCGAACCTTCACCATACACAGTTGTATCACTTAAAGTGTTTTGCATATAACGTAGAGCAGGTGCATCACTTTTCGCGTGTTGACGTTTGCGACCTTGCTTAACCAATTGGTTTATTGTTGGCACTAGTAAACCCCCCTTCGTCTCAAACTAGGTACAAATATTATTCAATGATACTAGCCACGGCGGCACCTACATCAATCAAACAAGCTCGTCCTAGGTCGGTCATAGTACCTACCGGAACTATGGGTATCCCTAATTTTGAACACTGTTCAATAATCGGTTCTAGTAGTTTTCTATCGGCATCTTGTGCTATATAGACAACCCGAGCCTGCCCCTTTTGTAATGCCTTGAGTGTTTGTTTGACTCCCACCACTTTATTGGCATGTATCAACTTAGCGGGCATTATAGTCTCTCCTTTGCATCCGTGAACTCCTTCATCGAAAGGCCCCGCAAGAATTGCTTCTTGCGGGTTAAAAGGTCCTGTAACAATTGCTTCTTACAGATTAACACGCTTACTTATTTTATCATCAGGTTCGATCGGTGTCAACATAAATATCTATCAAATTGAAAAGAATAACTAAACGAGACTTGCATCCCCAACGATTGGTTCCACTGGTTCATCTTGACCCTCTACGGTAACTTTAATGTTGCTATAGCGCGACATCCCAGTTCCAGCAGGTATTAGCTTACCGATGATTACATTTTCCTTCAACCCTAACAGACGGTCTGTCTTACCTCTAATGGCGGCCTCTGTGAGCACTCGGGTTGTTTCCTGAAATGATGCAGCGGATAAAAAGCTTTCCGTCGCTAGAGATGCTTTAGTAATTCCTAACAGCACTGATTTTGCCTCAGCAAGTTCACCACCAGCGGCTGCTATTTTGGCATTCGCCTCATCAAAGTCGAAGTGATCCACTAAACTACCCGGTAACAACAGACCATCACCTGCATTCTCCACCTTTACCTTGCGTAGCATCTGGCGTACAATTACTTCAATGTGCTTATCGTTGATATATACACCCTGAGAACGATATACCTCTTGCACTTCCTGCACAAGATAGGCATGCACTCCCGTTGGACCCTTCACAGCTAAAATATCATGAGGGTTAACCGATCCTTCCGTTAAGCGATCACCAGGCTCGACCTCCGCTCCATCTCGGATACGTAAGCGAGATCCGTAAGGTATTGTGTATACACTTGATTCCTCACCTGTTACATGCACAAGAATCTTACGAGTACCCTTGCTCTCTACGATCTCAACTGTACCCGCAACTTCGCTAATAATTGCTTGCCCTTTCGGCTTTCTTGCTTCAAACAACTCTTCCACCCGCGGTAAACCAGAAGTAATGTCATCTCCAGCCACCCCACCTGTATGGAACGTACGCATTGTTAACTGGGTGCCAGGTTCCCCAATCGATTGGGCTGCAATGATCCCCACAGCTTCCCCGATTTCGATAATCTCGTTATTGGCTAAACTACGACCATAACAATGAACACAAACACCGTGACGCGTCTCGCAGGTGAGTACTGAACGAATTTTTACTACTTTAACCCCTGCACTGTCAATCTCACGTGCCAACTTATTACTAATTAAATGATTGTAACCCACCATTAACTCTTTGGTCTCTGGATGAAAGACGTCTTCAGCTACCACTCGACCGGCCAATCGCTCCCATAGTGGTTCGATTACATCTTCCATTTCCCCAGATATCTCTTTAATTGCACTAACACTAATACCTTGATGTGTACCACAATCTTTTTCTCGAACAATTACATCCTGACTTACATCGACTAACCGGCGAGTTAGGTAACCTGAGTCCGCAGTTCGCAAGGCGGTATCAGCTAATCCTTTCCGGGTACCATGAGTGGAAATAAAGTACTCTAACACTGTTAGCCCTTCACGGAAGTTAGCTTTAATCGGAATCTCAATGGTCTTACCTGTGGGGTCTGCTACTAACCCACGCATTCCAGCTAACTGACTGATTTGTGACTCATTACCACGGGCTCCAGAAATAGCCATCATATAAACAGGATTAAACTTATGGAAGTTCGCCAACATTTCCTTCGTAACAACCTCTTTGGTACGAGTCCATATATCACAAATTCGTTGATATCGTTCATCTTGCGTTAACAATCCACGACGATGCTGCGTTTCAATTTGATCCACATCGTGTTCTGCTTGCTCTACTCGTAGATGCTTCGTTTCAGGAACAATAATGTCAGCAACGGATACTGTCGTACCCGATCGCGTGCCAAAGCGATACCCTAACTCTTTAATCCTGTCTAGCGTTTCTGCTACTCTTGATGAACTCACTTTATCAAATAAACTGTCAACGAGTGTTCCTAGTTTCTTTTTGTCTAACTCGAACTCAAAATACTCCATTTCTTCGGGTAGCACCGTGTTAACCATTAGTCGGCCAGTTGTGGTATGAATCCGCTTACCTCTGAAACGAACTTGGATTTTTGCATGCAAGCTTAACTCACCATTAAAATATGCATGGTTTACCTCATCGAGATCGTTGTAACAACCATTCTCCCCCTTCGCCCCATCCTTTTGTAAGGTTAGATAGTAAATACCAATAACCATATCCTGGGTTGGAGTGACAATGGCACGACCACTAGAAGGCACGAGAATATTATTCGTTGATAACATGAGTAATCTCGCCTCAGCTTGAGCCTCGGCTGATAAAGGCACATGTACAGCCATTTGGTCACCATCAAAATCTGCATTAAAGGCTGTACACACTAATGGATGCACTTGGATTGCTCGACCTTCAATTAAGACTGGCTCGAACGCCTGAATACCTAAACGATGTAGCGTTGGTGCCCGATTTAGAAAAACTGGATGTTGTTTAATGACTTGTTCGACGACATCCCAAACTTCTGGTTTTACGCGTTCAACCATCCGTTTTGCACTCTTGATATTATGCGCCATACCTCTTTCAACAAGTTCCTTCATTATGAATGGCTTAAATAATTCTAACGCCATCTCTTTCGGCAATCCACATTGATGCATCTTTAATTTCGGTCCGACTACAATAACCGAACGACCAGAATAATCTACTCGTTTGCCCAGTAGGTTCTGTCTAAAACGCCCTTGTTTTCCTTTGAGCATATCGCTAAGGGACTTGAGCGGACGGTTTCCTGGACCAGTGACTGGTCGACCTCGTCTTCCATTATCAATGAGTGCATCCACTGCCTCTTGTAGCATGCGCTTCTCATTACGCACAATAATATCTGGTGCACCGAGTTCCAATAGACGTTTTAGCCGGTTATTACGATTAATCACTCTACGGTATAAGTCATTTAGATCAGACGTTGCGAATCGACCTCCGTCTAATTGCACCATCGGTCGGAGCTCAGGTGGAATAACAGGAACTACATCCATGATCATCCAAGCAGGGGAATTACCAGAGGTACGGAAAGACTCCACCACTTCTAAGCGGCGCACAGCGCGCACTCGTCGTTGCCCTGTGGTATCCCTGATCTCTTCTCGCAATTCTTTACTTAGTTTCTCAAGCTGCAAATCATCGAGCAAGCGCTTAACAGCTTCTGCTCCCATCCCTGCCACAAACAAACTACCATACTTATCTCGATATTCCCGATATTCACCATCAGATAGTAGCTGATGTCTCGCTAAAGGTGTTTCGCCCGGATCAATAACTACATAGGAAGCAAAATAAAGAATTTTTTCTAACGTTCGGGGCGACATATCAAGAATTAAACCCATCCGACTCGGAATACCCTTAAAAAACCAGATATGCGACACAGGAGCAGCTAATTCGATGTGACCCATTCGTTCACGGCGCACCTTAGCGCGCGTAACTTCCACTCCACAACGATCACAGACAATCCCTTTATAACGGACACGTTTATACTTTCCACAATGACATTCCCAATCACGCGTCGGACCAAAGATCTTCTCGCAAAACAAACCTTCTCGCTCTGGTTTCAATGTTCGATAATTAATCGTTTCGGGTTTCTTTACTTCACCACTAGACCAGGCTCGAATCTGCTCCGGTGATGCCAAGCCAATACGGATTCGATCAAAATTATTGACATCCAGCAAGGGGTGTCCCTCCTTTTTGTCTTACCTTTCGTTGCTCTTGAAGATCCCTAAAATTCATCATCATCTTCTTCTTCTTCTTCAATCAAACTCTCTAAGGACAAATCATCGTCGAGTTCTTCATCGGAATCAATGTCTAATTCTTCCTCCAACTCTTCGTCTGGTTCTTCCTCATCAAGGATTGCTATCGGTTCTGTCTTCGCAACTTTTTTATTTCGTTCCTGCTTCTGTTCATCATCGCCTACACTGTTTGCACTTAGCAATTTACGACTACTCTTGTCAGTCTCGCGACCTTGAACTTCAATTCCTAATTCCTTAGCCATTTCACTGATATCTTCTTCCGCATCACGAATCTCAATTTCTTGCTCTGTTTCGCTGAGTACTCGAACATCCAAGCCCAAACTCTGCAGCTCTTTAATCAGAACCTTAAAGGACTCCGGAACACCTGGCTCTGGTACATTTTCACCTTTTACAATTGCTTCATAGGTCTTAACTCGACCCACTACATCATCAGACTTTACCGTTAGGATCTCTTGCAGTGTATAGGATGCGCCATAAGCTTCTAGAGCCCATACTTCCATCTCTCCAAACCGCTGTCCTCCGAATTGTGCTTTTCCTCCTAATGGTTGTTGGGTGACCAAAGAATAAGGTCCTGTTGAACGTGCATGAATCTTATCATCCACTAAATGAGCGAGTTTGATAATATAAATCACACCCACTGTTACAGGATTATCAAAAGCTTCTCCAGACCGTCCATCATAGAGAATCGTCTTACCGTGTCTAGCCATACCAGAACGTTCCATGGTATCCATAACTTCGATCTCAGTAGCCCCGTCGAATACTGGTGTGGCGATGTGAACACCTAAATAGCGCGCTGCCATACCCAAATGAGTTTCTAGCACCTGCCCAATATTCATACGTGAAGGAACACCTAACGGGTTTAAAACAATTTGCACAGGTGTCCCATCTGGTAGAAAAGGCATATCTTCTTCAGGCAAAATACGAGAAATAACACCCTTATTACCATGCCTTCCTGCCATCTTATCGCCTTCGGATATTTTTCGCTTCTGGGCAAGATAACAACGTACTAAGCGATTAACACCCGGTGACAATTCATCACCATTTTCTCGAGAGAAGACCTTAACATCAAGAATAATACCGCCTTCACCATGGGGGACACGCAGTGATGTATCCCGCACTTCTCGGGCCTTTTCGCCAAAAATAGCTCGGAGCAGGCGTTCTTCAGCGGTTAACTCAGTTTCTCCCTTAGGAGTTACTTTACCAACTAAGATGTCTCCTGGTTTAACCTCAGCACCTATGCGAATGATACCCCGTTCATCTAAATCCTTAAGACTTTCTTCACCCACGTTTGGAATATCTCTAGTTATCTCTTCAGGTCCTAACTTCGTATCCCTAGCCTGTGATTCATATTCTTCAATATGAATCGACGTGAACACGTCTTCTTTCACTAGCTTTTCGCTTAGGAGAATCGCATCTTCATAATTGTACCCTTCCCAAGGCATAAATGCTACAATGACATTGCGCCCAAGGGCTAACTCTCCAAGATCCGTAGACGGTCCATCAGCAAGCACTTCCCCGACTTCGACCTGTTGATTAACTTGGACTCTCCCTTTTTGATTAATGCAAGTTCCTTGGTTCGAACGTTTGAACTTTAACAGAGCATATCTGTCCTTACCTTGATCGGTTCGCACAATGATCTCAGCACCGGTAACTCGTTCTACAATTCCTGCACGTTTGGCAACAACTGCCGCTCCAGAGTCAATGGCTGCTTTATACTCCATACCCGTTCCAACAATGGGTGCCTGCGATTGCAATAATGGGACAGCTTGACGTTGCATATTTGCTCCCATGAGCGCTCGTGCAGCATCATCATTCTCCAAAAATGGAATTAGAGCCGTGGCTATACTTACAATTTGCTTAGGAGAGACATCCATAAAATCTACACGCTTCGCCGGAACAATCCTAATTTCCTCGCGATCTCGTACTGTAACCCGCTCTTCCACATAGCGACCATCTTCATGGGTAGGTTCGTTAGATTGGGCAATAATATAATTATCTTCTTCATCGGCGGTCAAATACACAATTTCTTCTGTTACAACCCCATCTTCCACTTTCCGATATGGGGTTTCAATAAAGCCAAATTGATTGATGCGTGCATAGGTACATAATGATCCTATTAGTCCAATATTAGGACCTTCAGGTGTTTCAATCGGGCACATACGACCATAATGCGAGTGATGGACATCACGTACTTCAAAACCTGCCCGTTCTCGCGATAAACCGCCTGGTCCTAAGGCACTAAGCCGCCGCTTGTGCGTTAACTCCGCTAATGGATTCGTTTGGTCCATAAACTGTGATAACTGACTAGACCCAAAAAACTCTTTGATAGAAGCCACAACCGGCCGAATATTAATCAATGCCTGGGGGGTGATAATCTCCACATCCTGAATAGTCATCCGTTCACGCACTACTCGTTCCATGCGACTGAGACCGATCCGGAATTGATTCTGCAACAATTCTCCCACGGACTTTAGTCGCCGATTTCCCAAATGATCAATATCATCTGTAATTCCAATCCCGTAGGGTAGGTTTACCAAATAATTAATAGCACTTAGAATATCCTCGCGTGCAATGGTCTTGACAGAATCGCTTGGTTGACCATTACCTAGGATCTTCAGGGAGTCCCCCTCTTTAGTGCGAATCATCACACTATGGATGCCTGCGGATTGAATTGCCTCGGCCTTTTTGCGATCAATTTTCTCGTTAGCCTCAACTAAGATTTCACCCGTCTCTGGATGCGCAACATGATCACCAGCTACACGATTAACCAATCGCTCAGTGATCCGTAACTTCTTGTTAATCTTGTAGCGTCCTACTCCAGCTAAGTCATAGCGTTTTGGATCATAAAAAAGAGTCTCAAATAAACTGCGTGCACTTTCTTCAGTCGGTGGTTCACCAGGACGGAGGCGCTTATAAATCTCAATGAGAGCCTCTTCTTCTGTCTCTGTATTATCTCGTTCTAACGTAGCTTTTATCGATTCAGCTCCGCTATAGAGATCAATGATTTTCACATTATGTTCGATACCTAAGGCGCGAATCAAAACCGTGACGGGGATTTTCCGGGTTCGATCTACACGGACAGAAACAACATCATTAGAATCCATCTCAAATTCTAACCACGCACCGCGATTTGGAATGATACTCGCACTATAAAGAGGCTTTCCAGCGGTATCCACAGTAAAATTATAATAAGTACCAGGCGAACGAACTAATTGGCTGACTATTACCCGTTCTGCGCCATTAATAATAAACGTCCCTTGTTCGGTCATCAATGGGAAGTCTCCCATAAACACTTCTTGCTCCTTGACTTCCCCTGTTTCCTTATTGATTAAACGAACACGTACGCGCAAAGGCGCTGCAAAGGTTACATCTCGATCTTTACATTCCTCAACAGCCCACTTAGGTTCACCTAAGGCATAGTCAATAAACTCCAATACAAGATTTCCAGTGAAATCCTGAATGGGAGAAATATCGCGAAACATCTCCAATAAACCTTCTTGCAGAAACCAATCATAGGACTTTCGCTGAATCTCAATGAGATTCGGCATTTCCATGACTTCGTCAATTTTACCATAGCTAAGGCGCTTCCTTTTACCTTGTTGAACGGCTACTGCCAATGGCCTTCACCTCTCCTTTGGTGTGGATGTGGATATGCATGATGAAAAGCAAGGGGGAGACCCCTCGCTTAAAATTCATATTTTTACGCTTTGTACTGGTTGCCAAAAAATATTCATGGTATTCCTCCAAAAAATATTTTTTTGGAAAAGCAGGACATCTTAACACTTATGGTGTATTATATATAATGAGACATTTTCCCTCACCACAGTAATACTCGATTATCATATCACAGAGCTTGTTCACTGTCAAGCATGTTTTTTTGTGTCCAAGCAAGAACTATACATAAAAAAGGATGATACGTAACAAAAAAACACCCTCTGTTTAGGGGGTGTTTTTTTGTTACGTATTTACTTAACGTCAACTTGTGCTCCAGCTTCTTCTAACTTTGCTTTAACAGCATCAGCTTCGTCTTTAGATACTCCCTCTTTCACAGGCTTAGGAGCTTCATCCACTAACGCTTTCGCTTCTTTTAAGCCTAATCCAGTTATTTCACGAACGACTTTAATTACACCAATCTTCTTATCACCAGGTGATAATAGTACTACGTCGAACTCCGTTTGCTCTTCAACAGCATCGGCTGCAGCTCCACCAGGAGCTGCCATTGCTACAGGAGCAGCAGCTGAAACTCCAAATTTCTCTTCCATTGCTTTTACGAGTTCGCTTAATTCTAATACAGTCATGTTTTCAATCGCTTGTAAGATTTCTTCTCTATTCATTGATAAGTACCCTCCTTAGGGATATATAGAATGTTTGTCGCTAATTTCAATCTGGTATTGATCTCGCTTTTGTTATGCTGACTCTTCTTTTTGCTTACGCACTGCGTCCACAGCATAAACAACATTGCGAATAGTTCCTGATAATACATAAACCAATCCAGCCATCGGTGCTTGCATACCTCTGGCCACCTGTGCAAGGAGTACTTCCCGGGATGGTAGATCAGCTAATGCTTTTACTCCAGCCACATCTAGTACCTTGCCATCCAAAATTCCACCTTTAACTTCAAGATCCTGATGTCCCTTGGCAAATTCACTTATTACTTTCGCTGGTGCTACCGGATCGCTATACCCAAAAGCAATTGCGGTTGGTCCTGATAGGAGGGGGATAACTCCTTCTAACCCTGTTTCCTTAACTGCTCGGATCGCTAGAGTATTTTTTAAAACCTTGTACTCTACACCCGCTTCTCGTAATTGTTTCCGCAGTTCGGTGACTTCGGCCACGTCTAAACCTCTGTAATCAGTAAAAACTGCACATTGGACTCGACCAAGCCTTTCTTTAATCTCTTCAACCACTGCTAATTTTTCAGGCCTTGCCATTATTTCACCTCCTTTGGATTTGAAAATAGAAAAGGATCCCCGCAGACACCCGGAGATCCCAAATAGGAAATAAACATACTTACCCATTTATCAACCTCGGTTGGCAAGGAAAACTTCTTAAGCCATTGACTGGCACCAACTGTCTGCGGTATATTCAGTTTAACTTTGAAAGTGTATCATTAAATCTAGCATCCGTCAATACCATTTATTTTGCTCTTGTTATGACATCTCCTACACTTACGCGCAAGCCCGGACCCATAGTCGATGATAAGGACAATTTTCGTAAATAGGTGCCTTTTGCTGCTTGAGGTTTCGCCTTAAGAATGGCACCTAAGAGAGCATTAAAATTACCTTCTAACTGCTCTAGACCAAAAGAAACTTTACCTATGGGAACGTGTATCCCAGCTTCCTTGTTAACCCGAAATTCAACCTTACCAGCTTTAACCTCTTTGACCGCATTTGCAACTTCAAAGGTTACAGTACCAGTCTTAGGGTTAGGCATTAATCCGCGCGGACCTAAAATTCGTCCCAGTCGCCCAACTACACCCATCATATCAGGAGTAGCGATAGCCACATCAAAATCAACCCAACCTGCCTGAATCTTCTCTGCTAACTCTTCTGCTCCCACAAAATCAGCACCAGCTGCTTCTGCTTCTTCAACCTTTTCACCCTTGGCAAAAACTAGTACACGTACCTCGCTACCAGTTCCATGAGGAAGAACCACTGTTCCCCGCACTTGCTGATCAGCATGTCGCGGATCGACACCTAATTTCAGTGCAACTTCTACAGTTTCATCAAACTTTGCTGTTGCACATTTTTGTACTATCTCAAGGGATTCTGTTAAGTTGTAGAACTTGTCTCGATCTACAGACTTAGCAACATCTTGGTAACGCTTGCCCCGCTTGGCCATATTAATTTCCTCCTTTGTGGTACAATCGGCATGAAATCCTCCCACAGTATTGCCCCAATTATTTTACTTACTGTTCAACAACAATACCCATGCTTCGAGCTGTGCCTTCAATCATGCGAGTTGCTGCCTCTAAATCTGCTGCATTTAAATCAACCATTTTCATTTCGGCAATCTCACGTACCTTTGCTCTTTTAATCGTTCCAACTTTATCGCGATTAGGTACACCAGAACCGCTCTCAATATTAATGGCTTTTTTCAGCAATACAGCTGCTGGTGGAGTCTTAGTAATGAATGTAAAGGAACGATCCTCATACACAGTAATAACAACTGGTATAATCATACCAAGATCCTGGGAAGTTCTTTCGTTAAACGTCTTACAAAACTCCATAATGTTTACACCATGCTGACCCAAGGCAGGACCTACTGGCGGAGCTGGATTTGCTTTCCCCGCATTTACTTGTAATTTAATTAACGCGCTAACTTTTTTTGCCATGGCGCATACACCCCCTCATACTAATGTGGTAATGGCGGATATAGTATCCTCCCACTTTCAATCCGGAAACTATCTATAGTTTAGTTACCTGGTTAAAATCTAATTCTACAGGAGTTTCACGACCAAACATTGATACTTTTACTGTTAACTTTCCTTTTTCAGGATTAAGCTCTTCTACTAGTCCCGAGAAGTTGACAAACGGCCCAGCGACAACCTTTACATTCTCACCGAGAGCATACTGAACTCTTTGCCGGGGTTCATCAAAGCCCATATCTTCCAGAATGACACGAGCTTCTTCCGCTTCAAGAGGAACTGGTTTAACTCCTGAACCAACAAAGCCTGTAACACCCGGTGTGTTCCGAACTACATACCATGAATCATCGGTTACGATCATCTCAACAAGCACATATCCGGGAAACACTTTCTTGAGAGTAACTTTCTTTTTTCCATCCTTGTAATCAACGACTTCCTCAGTAGGAACCACCACTCTAAAAATCTTGTCTTCCATTCCCATCGATTCCACACGTCGTTCTAAATTTGCTTTCACCTTATTCTCATAACCCGAGTAAGTATGCACAACATACCAGAACTTTTCGCTAATCAACTTCTCGCTCATCTTTGAAGGGACCATTTAATGGCCCTTCACCTCCCTATTCGGCCTAAGAAAGCTAATAGTTCAGAGACTACTAAATCAACAACTCCTATAAACGCCGCGACAATAGTAATAGTCACAAGCACGACAATTGTATAAGTTATTAATTCCTTGCGGTTAGGCCATGCTACCTTACGCAACTCAGCTCGCACTTCACGTAGAAATTTTCCTGCGCGTAACCAAGGAGTTGGTTTTGCTTTTCCAGGTATAGCTACCAAGCTACCTCACATCCTTCTCTAACCCTAACGGGTTTCTTTATGAACGGTATGAGCTTTACAAGTATTACAATACTTCTTTAACTCAATGCGATCTGGATCGTTACGTTTGTTCTTATTGGAACGATAGTTCCTGTTCTTACATTCTGTACATTCTAGAGTCACACCTATACGCACAGCTGCCACCTCCAAATTCTCGAAATACCCTTTAGAATTTATCACACTTTAGATAAGCTGTCAATACTAGCTTATCCAAGAATCTTTGTAACTACACCGGCCCCTACAGTCCGTCCCCCTTCACGGATAGCAAACCGTAAGCCTTCTTCCATAGCGATCGGGGTAATCAACTCGCCAAATACCTTAACATTGTCACCGGGCATTACCATCTCAGTACCTTCGGGTAAATTAACTACACCAGTTACATCCGTTGTTCGAAAATAGAACTGGGGACGATAATTCGAAAAGAAAGGAGTATGACGTCCACCCTCTTCTTTAGACAAAACGTACACTTCACCCTCAAATTTGGTATGCGGGGTAATTGAACCAGGCTTCGCTAATACTTGTCCACGCTCAATACTTTCTCGATCAACACCACGTAGGAGTACACCAATGTTGTCACCAGCTTCCGCTTGATCGAGTAGCTTACGGAACATCTCTACACCTGTAGCCACAGTTTTCTTTGTCTCAGTTAAACCAACAATCGCAACCTCATCTCCGACCTTAATGATTCCTCGCTCCACCCGGCCCGTTGCCACTGTACCGCGACCAGTAATGGTGAATACATCCTCTACTGGCATGAGAAAAGGTTTGTCTCGATCCCGTTCTGGTGTAGGAATATACTCATCAACCGCATCCATTAACGCTCGTAGCTTGGCACACCATTCGCCTGGCTCACCACTTTCTAGCTCTTGCATAGCAAGTAACGCACTGCCGGAAACCACAGGAATATCGTCTCCAGGGAACTCATAATAACTTAATAAGTCCCGGATTTCCATTTCAACTAATTCCATCAATTCCTCATCGTCTACCATATCTGCTTTGTTCATCCAAACAACCACTGCTGGTACACCTACCTGGCGCGCTAAGAGAATATGCTCCCGAGTTTGAGGCATAGGACCATCAGCAGCAGACACCACTAAGATGGCTCCATCCATTTGCGCAGCACCAGTAATCATATTCTTCACATAATCAGCATGGCCTGGGCAGTCAACGTGCGCGTAATGACGTTGATCTGTCTCGTATTCCACATGGGCTGTGTTAATGGTAATACCCCGTTCTCGTTCCTCTGGAGCATTATCAATTTCATCAAATTTCTTAACTAAGGCCGCATCTCCCTTGGCTAACAACATAGTAATCGCTGCAGTCGTTGTCGTCTTGCCATGGTCAACATGACCAATGGTACCTACATTGATATGCGGTTTGTTTCGTAAAAACTTTTGTTTTGCCATTTCTTGTAACTCCTCCCTATTTCTAAGCCGTAATAATTGAAACTTTTGGTTAACCATTCGGTACCCACACAAAAAGTCCTGCATTACAATTTCATAAACCCAGGATTTCTTGTAAGATTGGCATCATTGCCCCAAAGATCAACCAAAATGCTATATCACCATGCATTTGGCTCACCACTTTATAATGCACTATTTCCACAGTAACAGCTAAAGCCACTACGACCATCCAGGCAAAAAGAAACGCTACACTGAGCATAAAAAATGCACACAATGCCCAGCCAAGCAGAAAACAAATAACAGCTATGCGCATACACTATCTCCTCCTGTATGCTAGTGTATGCAAGCTATTAATTGCCGTGCGTCTCTCTGCCCCTCGAATCCAAAATAGCAAAAAAACCGATGAACCCATCGGTCGCGGTCGGTCTATGTGAACGCAGCGCTAATATGTATTGGTTGCGGGGGCCGGATTTGAACCGACAACCTTCGGGTTATGAGCCCGACGAGCTACCAGACTGCTCCACCCCGCGCTGTTAAGTTGGTGGAGGGAAGAGGATTCGAACCTCTGAAAGCGTAGCTAGCAGATTTACAGTCTGCCCCCTTTGGCCAACTCGGGAATCCCTCCGAAATAAAAACTTACTTTTGCTATTGTATCAAATCAATAGCTGTTTGTCAAGAATTATTCAATGGAGCCGGCGATGGGATTTGAACCCGCAACCTGCTGATTACAAGTCAGCTGCTCTGCCAATTGAGCTACACCGGCTTTTGAACAAATATGAGTATACCATGCTAGGCAAGGGTTGTCAATAACAACAATAAAAAAAATATCGGCATTTAGCTGGACATGCTTCTTGCAACTACACAAGCCTAATTCGCTTCCCGTTTCTCTAGGTAGCGCTCCAATTTCCGTTTCACTCGCTGTAGAGCATTATCAATTGATTTTACATGACGGGATAAATCATCGGCAATCTCTTGATAACTCTTTCCCTCTAAGTAAAACATTAAAACCTTCCATTCCAGATCGCTTAAAAACTCACCCATCTTGTGCTCGATATCTGTAAACTCTTCACGACTGATCACTAACTCCTCAGGATCAGTTACTTTAGCACCTGAAATCACATCCAATAATGTCCGATCAGACTCTTCATCGTAAATCGGTTTATTTAAGGATACATAAGAATTAAGGGGAATGTGCTTTTGTCTTGTCGCTGTCTTTATTGCAGTAATGATTTGACGGGTAATACACAATTCTGCAAATGCACGAAACGAGGCTAGTTTATCTGGGCGAAAGTCCCGAATAGCTTTATACAAACCTATCATGCCTTCTTGAATAATATCTTCACGATCGGCCCCAATTAAAAAATAGGAACGGGCTTTAGCGCGCACAAAATTACGATACTTATTGATTAAATACTCAAGGGCAATCTCATTGCTATCGCGGGCAAATTCCACAATCTCTTCATCGTTCATAGTGTCGTATAGTTGAGCATAATTCTTTTGTGCACTTGCATTCACATACATCGCCTCCATCTGGATATTCTGTTCCAGAGGGTTCCAAGCTGATGTTTTGCCCGAAAGACCCACTGTTACGCCGTCTTGTCCAACAGCACAGTATCATTATACACTATCGTTCAAACAGCGTCAAGCAAAGCTTCTACGCCGTTTACCAGCCTTTTAATAATTATCCATTCTGTTGCTTTGTGATCTCATACAATAATATTCCTCCGGCGACTGAGGCGTTCAACGATCCGATCTGCCCATACATAGGAATGTGAACTAAGAAGTCACAATGCTCTTTGACTAATCTGCTTAGTCCCTTACCTTCACTACCAATAACCAGCGCTAACGGTCCTTTCAGATCCTGTTTATAGCAAACTTGTCCCGCTAAATCTGCCCCAGCAATCCAACACCCAACTTCCTTTAAGCGCTCAAGTACTGCCACGATATTATTCACACGACAGATAGGAATATGCGCAATGGCCCCCGCCGATGTTTTCGCCACTGTCGCAGTAACTGGAACTGCTCTGCGCTTTGGAATAATCACACCCGTAACTCCACAAGCTTCAGCTGTCCGCACTAGAGATCCAAGATTATGAGGATCTTCAAGCCCGTCCAAGACTAGATAAAAGTGCTTTGTATTCGTCTGCAATAATTTATCAAAATCTTGATAAGAAACTGGACTTACCAGAGCGATTACTCCTTGATGAGCTTGCGTTTGACTCATCTGATCAAGACTCTCTCTTGGTACTTCTTGCACTACTATGTGATGCTCTTTCGCCAACTGCAATATTTTAATAATTGATCCTTGCCGCTCTCCTTTAGCTACCAATAATTTGTTGATCGGCTCTCCCGAACGAAACAATTCCAACACAGGTTGACGCCCTTCAACTTCTGTCAGCAAATGCCATCACCTCTTTGAATGCAGTAAAAGATATTGGAGCCTGTAAAATGACTATATCCAATATTGCTTGTGCATAGCAGCGAATCTCTTGCTGCGCATGAGAATCTAACCGCAACGCCAAGAAATTCATTAGCGCACTTCCATTGACAGTCCAGTAAAACTTGGTATAAAGGCCAACAGGAAGCACACTGCGAGCTTGCTCCTTTTGTAGCCCATGTTGGCTAACTAATTGTTCATACACAGCAAAAGCTTGGTCATTATGCGCCTTCCAGAGCGTTAGAGCCTGTCCTTCTAAGCCCTCTGGGATATAATAATCCTTAAGGGCCACACAATAACGTAGCGATTCTTCGTTATACGAGCCCATTCGATGACGAAACCATTGGCGCGCAACAAATAAGGGTGTCTTTACATCGAAAGTAAACACCATGGCTTCAAAAGGTGTCTTATGGCCAGCTCGTAATAGGTGTTGAATTAACTTCGTATCAGCATCTTCTCCCTTGCTCTCACTACGCCAACATCGCCGCGCATTGCGGATTGCAGCCTGATCATGACCCATCGACTCGACAAGATTAACATACCCATTATTTAATAACTTTGCCATTATACCCTCCTAATATCCCAATGCGTTGAAAATCACCTGTTCTGATCAAAACACACACCCATATTTAGTAGTTCCCAGAGCCGTTGCTCTTGTCCAGATACGTATAGATACCCTATCAAAGCCTCCATCGCTGTACTCCGCCGATATGTGATCATGTCTGCACTTTTAGGAACAGCACTTTTGGCATTACGGCCACGACGAACAATTGCCTCTTCCTCTTCAGACAACAAAGGCTCCCATGACTTAAGTATATCCGCCTGACTTTGCGCCCTTACATATTGAATCGCTTGTTTATGTAGTCTCTGCACTTTCGATACATTCGGTATGAGACCCAGACGCACATAAAGCTCAAAGACCGCATCACCAATATATGCCAAGACAAGGGGTGACAACAATTTCGGATCCCCCTTATCTCTGATCGCTTTGATTAAGTGCTCAGTCATTTTGTATCTGCCACCGCGTCCCTGCGGATGTATCCTCGATTACAACGCCTAATTCCGTTAATCGAGTCCGAATTATATCAGCTAGGGCATAGTTCTGCTCACTCCGTAATTGCGTCCGCAACTCAAGCACCAACTCCATTAGGGGTTGGGTCAAACCTTCAGTTTGTGGTTTTGTGTCAAGGTCAACAATCCCTAAAATATCTCCAGCTAAAGACTTGTAGAGATCAAAAACCTGTTTTAACACATAGTTACTTGCTAAGCTACTATCCGCTTCTGCTAGGTATCCATTAACCTCACGCATGAGATCAAATAGCGATCCGATAGCTAAAGCCGCATTAAAATCATCATCCATAGCTTGTGTGAAATGCCTTTGTGCAGCACTGACGGTTACTAATACGTCTTGTTCAGCCTTAGACAATTCTTCGACGTCAGTGAGACCCTCTAATCCATCTACACGATTAGCGAGGTTACGAACAAATTGGTTTAATCGCCGCCATCCTCTTGCTACCTCAGCGAGTTTGCTATCGTGGTACTCTAATTCCGAACGATAGTGGGCGGATAAAATATAAAAACGCAATAACTCTTTTGGGTGTTTCTCCAAAACATCCTTAATCGTAACAAAGTTTCCTTGCGATTTAGACATTTTTTCGTGCTTAAGATTAAGCATCCCATTGTGTAACCAATAACGAGCAGACGGCTCACCAGTGGCCCCTTCAGACTGCGCTATCTCATTTTCATGGTGCGGAAAGATCAGATCAGATCCCCCTCCGTGAAAGTGAAATCCAGTACCCAAATACTTGTGAGACATTGCAGAGCACTCTATGTGCCATCCCGGCCTACCCTGACCCCAGGGGCTGTCCCAAGCTGGTTCACCTGTTTTTGCTCGCTTCCACAAAGCAAAATCCATAGCATTAAACTTATCTGCATCCACATCGAATCTCGATCCCATTTGTAACTCATCTAATCGTTGATTCGACAATTTCCCATAGGCACGAAAGCTAGCTACATCATAGAATACATTTCCATTGACCGCATACGCATGACCATTTTCCACAAGTTGGCGAATCATGGCAATAATATCATCCATGTGCTCACTAACTTTTGGATACAAATCTGCTCGCTCCACACCTAAGGCATCCATGCTTTCTAAATAATCTGTCGCATAGTGTTGCGAAATCTCAAGAGCGGTCTTTCCTTCTGCATTTGCTTTTGCAATGATTTTGTCGTCAATATCTGTAAAATTCTGGACATGAAATGGCAGGAACCCCTGCCACCGCAAGTATTTCTTGATGACATCCCAAACTACACTCGGACGAGCATGACCTAGGTGCGTATTAGAGTACGGCGTAACTCCACAGACATAGATATTAATTTGCTTATCCTCGTATCCAAACTCTTCTTTTTTTTGCGTAAGTGTGTTATAAACTCGAATGGTCACTAGTCTCCACCTCATTTGGTTACTTCGTTACATAATCTTCTGATCGTTATTCTTCCGATTGTTGCTGTTTTTTGCATTGCAAGCATGGGCTTGCTCTTTTTCTAGTTGCGCCAACTTTGCTTGAAGCGCCAGAACTTCATTTTGCAAACAATTAATACATTGCTGAACTGGATCGGGTAATTGATGATGATCTAATTTATTGATACGTTGGCCATTGAGTACGACCACACGACCAGGAACGCCAACAACAGTAGAATTTGCGGGCACACTCTGCAACACCACTGCTCCTGCTCCGATTCGTGCATTCTCTCCTACAGTAAAAGAACCCAATACTTTAGCACCACTTGCAATCACTGCACCTTGTTCAATTGTGGGATGACGTTTGCCTTTTTCCTTGCCCGTTCCACCAAGAACCACGCCCTGGTAGAGGGTAACATTATCTTTTACCGTCGCCGTCTCTCCAATAACTACACCCATTCCATGATCAATAAATACCCCCACACCGATTTGTGCACCTGGGTGAATCTCAATACCAGTCAAAAATCGATTCAAGTGACTAAGCACACGAGCAAGAAAATAAAATTGCTGACAAAATAGCCAGTGGGCAACCCGATGGACTTGCAACGCATGAAATCCAGGATAGGTCACTAACACCTCAAGGGTGCTACGTACAGCCGGATCCCGTTCCTTAATCGCTTGGATGTCGCGCCGCAACCTATTTAGCATGATAGAACCCTCCTAAATGAATAGTAAGCCAAAGAAATAAAAAACGTCTCGTACCAGAGACAAAGGTTTGAAACCTAGCATTTTCTCTTATTATATTAACTACCTACTGATGTGTCAATCGCTAGCAAGCCTAAAACGCTCTATTTCTCCAATTTATCACTCAAGCATGAAATTCTCAATCTACGCAAATACTATATTGAGTAGTCAATCCACAAACAAAGGAGATGTCCCTATGAGTTGGTTACGATATGGTGCCATTATTTTATTCCTTGGCATCCTGGTTTCTGTTGGTCTCTTTGCCATTCTAACACCTACCACAATTGGTGATTCCGCCGATCAGCAGAATATTATTGAGCGCGTTACCAACGCCGCTGACTTAATGGAGAACATAACATTCCGAAACGTCGCAACCGTAGGCGATCGGATTTTAGTGCACGCAGAATTCTCCGGATCCACAACCAATCAACCCCAACAACCAGCCGAATGGCATAATTTAGCCGAACAGACAGCCCAACGCCTCTACCAAGACATTGTGCGCAACCGCGGAGTGGAAGTCCGATTATTCCAAAACGATATGCTTCGAGCAGTAGCAGTAGCAGGGTTGTGATCGCAGCGAGCCTTTGTCTTGGCAAAGCCAAGACATCAGCGAGCGGAAGCAGTATATAGAGTCGCAACTGCATGGGCTGCGATACCTTCGCCTCTCCCGGTAAATCCTAGTTGTTCTGTTGTTGTGGCTTTGATGTTCACCCGTTGGGTTTGGATGCCTAGTGTATGAGCGAAGTTTTCGCGCATTTGGGGAATGTAAGGAGCGAGCTTAGGTTGCTCGGCAATAATTGTGAGATCAACGTTTTGGATGCTATGATCAAATTCTCGAAGCTTAGCGACTACACGCTCTAATAGTACGAGCGAGGAGATCCCACGATAGCTTGGATCAGTATCAGGAAAGTGATAACCGATATCTCCGAGTCCAGCCGCTCCTAATAACGCATCCATGAGCGCATGAACGGCTACATCAGCGTCTGAATGCCCTTTTAGACCATGGGTGTGTTTTATCGAAACTCCACCCAGTATCAATGGGATCCCTGCGACTAATTGATGTACATCATAACCCATTCCGACAAATGGTCCACTCATCTCACGATTTCCTCCTCCCAACATCGCTTCAGCTAAGGGTATATCTTCAGGTGTAGTTATTTTTATGTTCGAATAGTCGCCTTCTATCAGTTTGACGCTAACTCCGAGCTTTTCAAGGAGACCGCAGTCATCTGTGGACTCCCAACCCTGTGCTTGAGCTTGTTGATACGCATTCATGATCATTGAATACGCAAATGCTTGTGGTGTCTGAACAGCCCACAAACTCGAGCGGTCTGGAGTACCAGCAATAAATCCAGATCCCTCAATCACCTTAATCGTATCTTTAACTGGAACTCCAACTCCAACGGCATCAAACTCTCTGACCGCTTGATAAACGCGCTCAATTGTAGCTGCAGTGATGAGCGGTCTGGCTCCATCATGTATAAAAACCCAGTCACTCTGTTTTGATGTAGCCTCTAAACCTTGAAAAACAGATTCCTGTCTGGAATTACCTCCCACCACAATTGCACCGATCTTTGCCATACCTTCTGATTGAATCACATGTTGAAACCGCTCGAACTCCTTAGCTGGAACTACCACTACAATCTCATCTACCCAAGGTTGCTGAGAAAACGTAACTAAACTATGAATAAGTACTGGCTTATCTCCGAGTGGGAGTAAAACCTTATTGGCAACGTGTGAGCCCATGCGGGTGCCACTGCCAGCTGCTACTATGATTATGCTTACCATAAATGTACCCACCCTTACTATAAATGAAACCCCGATGCATCGATCACACCGGGGGACATAATTATAATGCCTTTTCCATTGCCTTCGGTTTGGCAAAAATCATTCGGCCTGCAGCGGTTTGCAGTACGCTAGTAACTAAAACACAAATCGTATCACCGATAAATCGTCTTCCACCATCAACCACAATCATGGTACCATCGTCTAAATAAGCGACTCCTTGGCCTTGTTCTTTGCCGTCCTTGATGACATGAACCCGTAATTCCTCGCCAGGTAACACCACTGGTTTGACTGCGTTTGCTAACTCATTTATATTTAAAACTGCAACACCTTGAAGTTCACATACCTTATTTAAGTTATAGTCATTGGTAATAACTTTACCTACAAGTTCTTTTGCTAATTTCACTAACTTCGAATCTACTTCACTGATTTCCTCATAATCCTTTTCCATGATCTGGACGCTAACGTAAGGTTCCTTCTGTATCTTATTCAGAACATCCAAACCTCGCCGTCCTCGATTACGTTTAAGTGCATCAGATGAATCAGCTATATGTTGTAATTCCTCTAAAACAAAGCTTGGAACAATTAACGGTCCTTCAATAAATCCCGACTTGGTGATATCAGCAATTCGACCATCGATAATAACACTAGTATCCAAAACCTTAGGATTTCCACTACGCTTTTTATCTTTTGCAGACAATACTCTCTCGGTAGAACGATTGAAGACGCCTAACAATTCATCACCTTTTCGGACCCCTACCGACATGGCTAAGTATCCTAATAGTAACGTAATGATAACCGGCAGATACTGTCCAACAAGAGGAATCTCATCTGGCAATGGTCTGGTCACTAAAATTGCAATTAACAAACCCAGCACTAACCCAATTGCGCCACCTGTTACATTCTCCGTTGGTATTTTATAAATGGTTAGTACCAACCGACCAAAGGATCTTCTCAAATTCCCAATAACTAACGGAGCAAGAATGAAACCGAACAACGCTCCACCCACTATTAGCGCCGCTGAAAAATAGTGTGTATCTGCAATCCCTATGGTCATTTCACGTTCAATTAAGGAGGCTCCTTGGAAACCCAAAAATCCGCCACTAACCGCTAAAATAACACGCAAGAATCTTTCCAAACTCTGCTTCACCTCCTTCAGATAATTTTTAGTCAGGTCTGTTGTTACTGTTGTGCAGTAATAGTATGAACCAAATAGTAAAATAGTATTCCAGATAAATTCGAAAATTTTAGGGACATATCGTTGATCCTACCTATTCTTCTACTACTCGAGGAAACTTGCGAGCATTTCGTTGACTTCATCCTCAGTCTTGTTCTGCGCTAATACTAATTCACTAATAAGAATTTGTTTCGCGGTATCTAGCATTTTTCGTTCACCTGTCGATAACCCTTTTTCAAGATCCCGTAACGATAAATTCCGGACCACCTCTGCCACCAAATAGATATCACCACTCTTAATCTTCTCCATATTGGCCCGATAGCGGTGGTTCCAATTTTGAGACATGATCGATTCTTCACCTCGTAAGATCTGAATAACTTGCTCAGCCTCATTAGGTGTAATAACTTCCCGCAGTCCAATACTATCTACGGACTTCATGGGTATCATGACCCGCATATCACCAATGGGCATCGCCATAATGTAATAATTCCTTTTTTCTCCCAAAACCTCTTGCTCTTCGATGGCTTCGATTACTCCGGCACCATGCATGGGGTAGACAACTTTGTCCCCTATATTGTACACAGCTCGAACCCCCTTATCTGCCCTTAAAAGTTAGTAGGCTTCCAATTTATAATTTACCACTTTCTGTGTGAAAAGTCAATCATTACCCTCAATTTCCCACAAATAACCGCCTCAAAATAACGACTTTCCCATTTCCTTTTCGATTCAACACCTACAAATGACGATCTAAAAGCACTTGTTCTCGCAAACGACGTATACCTTCACGGATAGCCTTCGCTCGCACCTCGCCAATCCCTTCAACTTCATCTAATTCTTCAATCGACGCACCCAGAATGACAGGAAGCTCCTTAAACGACTCAATTAAATTTTCCACCACAGGCATTGGCAACCGAGGAATTTTCTTAAGAATCCGATACCCCTTCGGCGTTAATGGGTGATCAAGATTATTCAGATGAACATTATAACCTAATGATCTTGCTATTAACGACAAGTTTAACAACGCTTCCGAATCCCATTGCGCGATTTCTTCCCAGATTTGCAGCGGCGACTTATCGGCTATGGCATTATAGTCTTTCGTTACTAACAAACCTTCATCCTCAATATCTACCATCAACTCTTCTAATTGCATATGCACTAAACGTCCTTCGGATCCTAATTGGACAATATAACGCTCAATTTCATTGGCAATCCGAAACACCATCTGCCCTCGCTGAATGACTGTGGCTGCATCAAAAAGGGAAGCAAAATCTTCAAACTCTAATGCACTTAAATTCGTAAGCGATTGCTCAAAGACACTCTTATATTTTTCCAAAGTAGATAGAGCCTGATTCGCTTTGCTTAAGACCACACTAACATCTCTTAAGACAAATTTACAATTTCCCCAATAGAGCGAAACAACATTACGCCGTTGTGAAATACAAATGACCAAGTGACTTGTTTGCTTTGCCACTCGTTCGGCTGTGCGATGCCTCGTACCTGTTTCAAAACTTGGAATCATTGAATCTGGGGTCAGTTGCGCATTTGCATACAAGATCCGTTTGGCATCCGTGGATAGCACTAGCGCTCCATCCATCTTCGCTAATTCATAAAGAGAGGCGGGATGAAATTCTGCGTCAATCCTGAATCCGCCATTAACTAAGCTTAAGACCTCCTCGCTATCACTAATAACAATGAGTGCACCTGTTTTTGCACGTAAAACATTCTCTAATCCTTCATATAATTGTGTTCCTGGTGCAATTAACTTTAAGTGCTTACAAAGCGTTTGCTCATATTTAGACTCACCGTGCATGGTCTAACCCCCTTTCTGTTGGTTACCAAAGATTTGTTGTAGTGCTTCTGAAACCGTCCTAACCTCGCTCACTTCCATAATCTTGCCCTCCAAAGAATTACTCTTAGGAATGATACAACGAAGAAACCCTAGTTTCGCTAACTCTTTTAACCGCTGTTCTAAACAACTAACTGCCCGCACTTCTCCTGCTAGACCTATCTCGCCGATGACTGCCAATGAAGAATCGACTGCAAGATTGCGTACACTACTCGCGACTGCCACAGCAATGCCTAGATCGGCAGCTGGTTCAGATAGCTTAAACCCTCCCGCTACATTCAAAAAGACATCCTGATTTTGCAGAGGGTAACCCTGACGCTTTTCTAGGACAGCAAGAATCATGGAAAAGCGTTGGTAGTCAACTCCCGTCGTTTGGCGTCGCGGAGAACCACCAAATGCAGTTGGCCCTACCAACGATTGAATTTCGACCAACAAAGGACGAGTCCCCTCCATACACGGAACCACTACAGAACCGGAACTACCCACTGGACGTTGTGATAAGAATAATTGCGATGGATTTACAACTTCCGTCAAACCATGTTTAGTCATCTCAAATATTCCTACTTCATTTGTGGAACCAAACCGATTTTTTACCCCGCGAATAATGCGAAAGCTGTTATGATTATCTCCTTCAAAGTACAACACGTAATCAACCGCATGTTCTAGCACCTTCGGACCTGCAAAAGACCCTCCTTTGGTAACGTGGCCGACAAGCATAATAGGAATGTCTAAACTCTTAGCCAATTTAAGAAAAAATGTAGCACCTTCCCGCACCTGCCCTACACTTCCTGGTGCAGAGGAGAGCCCTTCTTGATAAATGGTTTGAATGGAGTCAATGAAAACCAAACTAGGGTTTCGATCTTTGATGTGTTCACCAATCACATTAGCCCTGGACTCAGCCACCACCTCAAGTTGAGGCGATAGCACATCAAGTCTTTGTGCGCGCAAACGTAATTGGGTTAAAGATTCTTCACCCGATACATACAAAACCTTTCCTTGTGCTTGTGCCACTTTGGCCGCTACTTGCATTAACAGAGTCGATTTACCAATACCAGGTTCGCCACCCACTAATCCAAGAGAGCCTGGGACAATACCTCCGCCTAACACTCGATCAAATTCAGAAATACCCGATGTAAACCGTTCTTCTTGATGGGCTTTCACCGCAGTAATAGGTTCTGGTTTCTTGGCGGAATCGTTTGCCCATCCCCGCTGATCACCTTGGGAGACAGAGATAATCCGTTCTTCCACTAATGTATTCCATTCCCCACAACCAGAACAACGTCCCATCCACTTAGCGGATTCGGCACCACAATGCTGACAAACAAAGTGCGTCGTTTTCTTTGGCATCGAACCTCTCCTAGATATCTATTGTTACTCCTATTATAACACTCCAAATTGTTGCATACAATCGAAAATTATGGGCGTCACCAAACATTTACGTTTGGTGACGCCCATAATCACGTTAATGAAAAACAATCTCCCCATCTTTGGTTGCAATGTGCACTAAACCACCGTTTGTAAACCTACCTTTAAGCATTTCTTCCGACAATGGATTCTCAATCAAGCGTTGAATCGCCCTTCGTAATGGACGAGCACCAAAATCCACATCATAGCCTCGGTTCGCAATCAGCTCTTTTGCTTCTTGTGTTATTTCGACTCGAATCTCTTTTTCTTTTAAATGCTGCTCGAGATCGGCTAACATGATCTCGACAATTTCAGTAATGTGAGAACGAGTAAGCGCATGGAAAACGATCACTTCATCGATCCTGTTAAGAAATTCCGGACGAAAACTCCGCTTTAATTCATCGGTTACCTTACTCTTCATCGTTTCATAGTTGCTCTTTTCATCATCATTAATCCGGAAACCAATACTGGTATCGCGTTGAATTTGTTGCGCTCCAACATTCGACGTCATGATCACCACTGTATTACGAAAGTCAACTGTCCGACCGCGAGAATCCGTCAACCGTCCGTCTTCTAGCACTTGTAACAAAAGATTAAAAACTTCTGGATGAGCCTTTTCAATTTCATCAAAGAGAATCACAGAGTAAGGACGTCGTCGTACTTTCTCTGTAAGCTGCCCCGCCTCATCGTACCCTACATAACCAGGAGGCGCCCCCACCAAACGGGATACAGCATGGCGCTCCATATATTCCGACATATCAATCCGAATCATCGCGTTGTCATCTCCGAAGAGCGAACTCGCTAAAGCCTTCGCTAATTCTGTTTTCCCTACTCCTGTCGGACCCAAAAAGATAAAGGAGCCAATTGGGCGTTTTGGATCTTTTAGTCCTGCTCTCGCACGCCGTACCGCCTTTGAAACAGCAGCAATCGCTTCATCTTGGGAGACAACTCGTTCGTGTAACACATTCTCTAAATCAAGAAGGCGCTCCGATTCTTCTGCGGCAATTTTGCTAACGGGAATTCCAGTCCAGTTCGCAACCACGCTCGCAATGTCTTCCTCGCCCACAACGCCAGCTGAGCGTCCCTGGTTGCTCTTCCAACTCGAACGTTGACCCTCTAGTTCATCGTGAAGCTTCTGTTCTTGATCTCGCAACGATGCAGCCTTTTCAAACTCTTCGTTCTTAATTGCAGCTTCTTTTTCCACGCGTACTTCTTCCGTTTTTGCCTCCAGCTCCTTCAAGGCAGGTGGCACTATTAAGCCAAGTAGGCGCACTTTCGATGCAGCTTCATCGAGTAAGTCAATGGCTTTATCGGGAAGATAGCGATCTGCAATATAGCGATTCGATAACGTGGCCGCCGCCATAATCGCTTCGTCGTTAATTTCCACTCGATGATGCGCCTCATACCGATCTCGTAGACCTTTGAGAATTAGAACTGTTTCTTCAACACTAGGCTCATCGACTTGCACTGGTTGAAAACGACGTTCTAGAGCAGGGTCTCGCTCCACATGCTTACGATACTCATCTAAGGTTGTGGCTCCGATTGCTTGCACTTCACCACGAGCTAAGGCTGGTTTTAGAATGTTTGAAGCGTCAATTGCGCCTTCAGCAGCTCCCGCCCCAATAATCGTGTGCATTTCATCGATGAAGAGAATAATGTCTCCAGACTGCCGAATTTCTTCCATCACTTTTTTTAATCGCTCTTCAAATTCACCCCGAAACTTAGAGCCAGCAACCATTGAACCCATGTCTAGCGTAACCACGCGTTTTTCTAGTAATGTCTCTGGTATATCATTACTATTTATCTTAATAGCTAACCCTTCAGCAATCGCAGTTTTACCTACGCCAGGCTCACCAATTAAACAGGGATTATTTTTGGTACGTCGACTTAATATTTGAATTACGCGTTGGATTTCCTCATCCCGACCGATTACTGGATCTAACTTACCCTCGTTGGCCATTTCAGTCAAATCACGACCAAATTGCTCTAAAGTAGGTGTCTTCGTTTTACGTGGTCCCTTAGCTGTATCCTGACTTGAGCCACCCAAGAGCTCAACTACCTGTTTTCGCATATTTTCTAATCCTGCACCCGTATTCTTTAACACTTGGGCGGCTATACCTTCTCCCTCACGAATTAAGCCTAACAAAATATGCTCAGTACCAATATGCGTGTGTCCTAACTGACGCGCTTCGTCAAACGCTAATTCAAGCACTCGCTTCGAACGGGGTGTAAACCCAATTTGCCCAACTGGTCTTTCTTCTCCTTTACCAATTACTTTCTCTACTTCGCCTCTTACTTTATCAATACTAATACCCAAACCTTGGAGACCTTTAGCTGCTACACCTTCTCCCTCGGCAATTAAACCTAATAGAATGTGCTCAGTCCCTACAACATTGTGACCTAGTCGCCTTGCCTCTTCTTGCGATAATACAATCACCTTTTGTGCCCGATTCGTAAATCGCCCAAACATATGCTTTACACCATCCTTTGTCGTCGGCTATTTTCGTTTCTCTTGTAACCTTTCCCGAATTAAACTAGCACGTAACCTATCTCGCTCTTCCGGTGGTAATTTTTGACCCATCAATTTTTGTAAATGCGCAGATCGAGTTAAAACCATAAGTTCTTTCAATATTTTCTTGTCTAAATGTGTTATTAAGTTTAAATCAATTCCTAAGCAAACTTGCGACAGTAATTCTAACGCTTCTTTTGTTTCGATCACCCTAGCGTTGGTTAATAAACCATAGGAACGATAGATTTGGTCTTCGCTGACCAAGCGCCTTTCTTCCTGAGCTAAATACTGTCTTGCTTGCCGTTCACTAGTTATAATTTGCGCAGTAACTTTAGCTAGATGCTCTATCATTTCTTCTTCTGTATGTCCCATTGATACCTGGTTAGATATTTGGAAAATATTTCCATACGATTCGCTCCCCTCGCCATAGAGCCCCCGTACCGCTAACCCAAATTGCGAAACGGACGTTAACACCTTGGAGAGCTGATTTACACGAGCTAAAGCAGGCAAGTGCAACATAACTGATGCCCGCATTCCTGTTCCCGCGTTTGTGGGACAAGCGGTCAAATAACCTAAAGATTCATCAAATGCATATTCTAGCTGGCTTTCGATCGTATCGTCAATTGTATTAGCCAACTTCCACGCTGTTTCCAACGCTAAACCAGGAAATAGAACCTGAATTCGCAGATGATCTTCTTCGTTAACCATGATACTAATATCTTCTTGTGTCGATAATAATAACCCCTTACTCACCGCATTTTCTGTATGCCTAGGACTGATGAGATGCTTTTCCACCATAACTTGGCGCTCTAATTCATCGACCTCCGCCATCATTACAAACCTAAAGTCACCAATCTCGCCTAAGGGCTCAACAAACGTACTACAGCGCTCGACAACTGCGAGTAATCGTTCTTTGGGAGCAACAGCCGGAAACGGAGTCTGTGCAAAATTACGGGCTAAGCGAATCCGCGTTCCTAAAACAATATCTCCTTCTGGTCCATCTTTTCTCATCCATGAACTCAAAGTTTTATCCACCGCATCACCAAAACTCATGATTTCACCTCCCTATTCATCGATTACATTCGATTCTAATTGCCGGATTTCATCTCGGAGCGCAGCTGCCAATTCATAGTTTTCTGCGCTAATAGCTTGTTGTAACTGTTCCCGTAACTGTCCAAGTTGCCGATCAAGATGAATGCGGGCATGGCTTTTGGCGGGTACTTTTCCTACATGCCTCGTTGTTCCATGTAACCGTCGTAATAAGGGTTCTAATTCCCTCCGAAAGGTTTGGTAACACTCACTGCACCCTAATTGATTAACACGCCGAATATCAGCTAGTTCCAAACCACAGACCGAACAGGAACTAGATGGCTTTGGAATTGCTCCCCAAACTTTTGGCGCATCAAACATCCCAGCAAATATATTTGGCAGATCAATCATATCGGTAAAATCTCCATATTCCCGTGCACACTCCTGACAGAGATGAGACTCAATTTTCTTGTTATTAATAATCTTAGTCATATGAATACTTGCATGTTCTTTTCCACACTGTTCACACAGCATGACTACACCTCCTCTTTTAAAATCACTTCAATACCATACATAACATAGCTCGCAGCAAACTTGCTCGAAGCTTATCTTTATCTTGTTCCACTAAACCAGTTTCTTGTTGTACAATCCCTTTGATAACTTGAGCCTGTTTACCCGTAAGAATACCTAAGTCGTAGAATGTTAGCAAATAATTCTCTAAATCTCGTTCACTAACCGTCGTTCCGATCTGCTTAAATAGTTTAGCGGCTGCCTTGTCAGTATCGTCAGTTTGAATCTGCAAGACCCGAATATAACCGCCGCCGCCGCGGCGACTCTCAATAATGAAGCCGCGGTCTAAGGTAAATCGGGTAGTGAGTACATAGTTGATTTGTGAAGGAACACAACGAAAAACTTCCGCTAACTGTGCACGACTCAGCTCTATTTCCTGATCCTGACTTTGTTTTAGTCGCTGTTTGATATAAATCTCAATCAGATCAGCAAGTGTACCCAAGCGAATAACCACCCTCCTTTGACTATTTCTGACCTTTGACTATATTATATCACTACTATCACTGCACTATGCAAGAGGCATTTTGTTTGGTCAGGGAACATCAGTAATCGTTAAAGCCGATTTTATCTTCCGCACGCATCATAGCGCTTGATTTCGCATATCTATAGCATGAATAGGGGGATGCTTATGATTAATATTATTTGGTTTCTGTTGCTTTTACTAGGAATAAGCACAGCAGCACTGCGAGGTGAAATTCACGTTGTAACCCAAGCGACTATGCAAGGAGCTGAACAAGGGGTTACTGTAGCGTTCGGTCTAATTGGCATTATTGCCTTTTGGTCCGGAATGATGCGAGTGGCTGAGGATGCGGGTCTGATGCAAGCACTTGCTAAACTGATGCGCCCCATAGCAAAACTCTTATTTCCTGACATCCCTAACGATCACCCAGCCATGAGCGCAGTACTAGTAAGTATGAGTGCAAACTTACTCGGATTAGGAAACGCCTGCACTCCCCTAGGGTTAAAGGCCATGGAGGAGCTGCAGACACTGAATCACTCTGATGAACAAGCAACAGATAGCATGTGTACCTTCATCGCGCTCACCACATCAAGTCTGACCTTAGTGCCTAGTACCGTTATTGCTTTTCGCTTTGCCCAAGGATCACTAGATCCTACTGAGATTATTGGGACAACAGTGATTGCGACCTTCGTCTCAACAATCGTGGCGCTCACGGCAGATCGACTGCTCCGCAAATTTTCTCATTGAGGTGATGTTCGTGCTATCTTTAATTGATATTATCTCAGCTTGGACCATTCCCATGCTCCTACTGCTCATCCCTCTGGTGGGTATACTGAAAAAAGTTTCTGTCTATGAGAGTTTCGTTGAGGGAGCAAAAAATGGCTTTCATACCGCTATTCGCATCATACCCTATCTAGTCGCTATGTTTATTGCATTGAAGGTGTTTCAAGAGTCTGGGGCGATGGATCTACTGATTAGGCTTATTCGGCCATTAACCACAAAAGCGAATATTCCCGAAGAAGTGTTACCACTTGCCCTCATCCGGCCTTTATCTGGGTCAGGAGCCTTAGCTATGCTTTCAAATATCCTAGAAACCTATGGACCAGATTCACTGATTGGGCGATTAGCATCAACCATCCAAGGGAGTACAGAAACAACCTTTTATGTCCTAACAGTCTATTTCGGCGCTATAGGCATTCATAAAGTAAGACATTCATTACTAGCAGGGTTAATCGCCGACTTAAGTGGATTCTTAGCAGCTGTGTATATCGTATATCGTGTATTTGGAAACTTTTAGCATCTTTTGGAATAACTTGGCAAAACCCTGCACATAATGGAAATAAGAAAACAAACACTGGAGGGCATGTTATGACCAATACGGAGAAACTATCGATGATTCAATCTGCTATGCAAACACTAGCTGAACACAAAGAGCTAAATGACAAGATGAAACAACGAGGTCTCAAATCCTTAAATCTTGCTCTTAGCAAATATAAAAAGGTAAGCACTTCATAACTAGTCAAAACTAACCAAGAGATTACTTGCTTTTTTTGCAGGATTTACCCTTACAGTAGAGAAATCAACAGATGGGAAATCTTTTTAAAAAAGCGAGGTCGAATTAGTGAGCATTCAGATATTTTTTGGATTACTTGGTGGATTAGGCTTATTCCTTTACGGAATGCAGCGCATGGCCGAAGGTTTACAGAAAGCAGCTGGCGACCGCCTTCGACAAATTTTAGAGCTATTTACATCACATCCGGTAGTGGCTGTCATCACGGGGGCACTAGCCACAGTATTAGTCCAATCCAGTAGCACAACTACAGTCATGATCGTGGGCTTTGTTAATGCAGGTCTTATGAACCTAACCCAGGCCGTGGGAACAATTATGGGGGCTAACATTGGGACAACCATTACTGCGCAAGTTGTTTCCTTTAACATTTATGAAATCGCTTTACCCTGTGTGGGGGTTGGGTTTCTTCTCAACTTTCTCGCGAAAAAACGTACACAACGCTATATCGGATTAAGTTTGTTAGGCTTTGGTATCTTATTGGTAGGTATGTCCACTATGAGCGATAGTCTCCGCCCATTACGGGAATACCAACCCTTTCTCGACCAGCTTGTGCGTTTTGGTCAGTTTCCCTTATTGGGTGTACTAGCTGGATCACTTTTTACAGTAGCTGTGCAGAGTTCTAGTGCGACTACAGGACTAGTGATTGCCTTCTCCATGCAGAACTTAATTAGTTTACCAGCAGGTCTTGCAATCATTCTTGGTGCGAACCTCGGAACTTGTATAACAGCCCAACTAGCAGCCATAGGAGCAAACTTAACAGCCCGTAGAGCTGCCATGGCTCACATCCTATTTAATGCTCTCGGAGTACTAATTTTTCTACTAATTCTCCGTCCTTTCACCCAATTAGTGTTACTAACGGGAGATAATGTAACTAGGCAGATCGCAAATGCACATACCATATTTAATATAGCCAACACAATCATGGTGTTTCCCTTCCTCAGTCGATTTGTTAGTATCGTACAGCGATTAGTGCCCGGTGAGGAAGTGATTTTAGAACGGAAACCCAAATACCTTGATCCCCGCATGCTTCACTCTCCTGCTGCGATAATGGGGGCAACCAAAGAAATATTACGAATGGCTGAAATTTCCAGTGACATGTTCCAAGAGTCCTTTACAGCCTTTACGACTAATGATCTAAAAGCACTTGATAGCATCCAACAGAAAGAGGATGTTGTTAACGACTTAGAGAAAGCAATCATAACGTATTTAACGGAAGCTGGACAGAATCCATTAACAACCAAGCAAACTCGGCGAATCACTAACTTAATGCACACTGTCCACGATATTGAGCGAGTAGCTGATCATGCGACGAATATTATGGAATTAACCCAAGAAAAAACCGAACACAATATCCATTTTAGCGAACAAGCAATTGATGAATTAGTTGTGATGTATAACAAAGTTGAGTGCATTTATGCAAAAGCCATTGATCTTTTGCGCAGTGATAGTGTGGATAAAGCGAACGCATTGATTCGCGAAGATGATATTGTTGATAACATGGAAAAACACTATCGAGAATCTCATATCGTCCGCCTCAACGAGGGCACCTGTTATCCGGAAGCGGGTGTAATCTTCCTAGATATGGTGGGGAATTTGGAACGGATAGCTGATCACGCTAACAACTTAGCAGAAGCAGTAGCAGGCACCTTATTAGATACCGAACAAGAACTCGAAGAACGCATGTTAGGCAAGGCTTAGATACTCGGAACAGCTTAGCAAAAAAGTTCTGTCTCCAATAAGACAGAACTTTTTTTGCTATTCATAACGGACAAGCTTTGCGGGAAGTATACGAATAAATGTCAGGATAGCAAAGCTAAACATTCTAATAAGGAGGAGTTCCATGAAACCGAAAAAATTATTAACCATTTTGCTGTCGTCTCTATTGTTGCTTTTTGTTGTACAGACACTAGTATTCGAAGTACCTGTAACCGATATCTTCTACGCACAAGCAGAAACCGATACTAGTCATACTAGTCCCCCTGTTGTAGATGGTAACACAGCTATGTATAGCGCTCTTAGCGGAAATCCCTATACGATCGCAGATATTGCAGAACAAGCCAGTCCAGCAATTGTTTACATTAGTGTTGAATGGCCAACCCAAACCCGCGAGTCGCCCACCGTTGATCCATTCGCTGACCTGTTTGACAATTGGTTCTTCTCGCCATTCCCAAATCAACGGACTCCGATGCAGCCACCAACTAGCCAAGGAACGGGATTTATTATCGATTCCTCAGGGATCATTCTTACTAATCAACATGTGGTTGGCAACAAGGATGATCAACAAACCATCATCGTCACCGTTAATAGTGGGGGAGAAATCAACGACCACGAAGCTGTAATTCTTGGATCCGACGCAAAACTCGATTTAGCTGTGCTTCAGATTCAATCAGATAGAGAGCTTCCATCGGTATCTTTAGGGGATTCTGAGCACTCACGCCCAGGCGAATGGGTTATTGCCATTGGTAACCCTTACGGAAAGCAATTCGAGCAGACAGTAACCGTTGGTGTACTTAGTGCAAAAGGCAGAGAAATCAATATTCGCACAGACCGAGGAACGACCCAGGTCTATAGCAACCTAATGCAAACCGATGCGGCCATTAACCGAGGCAACTCTGGCGGTCCACTGCTAAATATTCAAGGTGAAGTTATCGGCATTAATACCGCCGTCCACGCCCAAGCGCAAGGAATTGGATTTGCTATTCCCATTAATGTAGCTAAAGAAGTACTCCAAGAGCTGATCGAGACCGGTGGTGTAGAACACAAACTACCACCAAGAGCATGGCTAGGCATCTTATATGGTCCGATCACACACGATGTTTTAGAACACTTAAAGCTACCCGATACAAAAGGCATCATGATTGGTGATGTTTTTGAAAACTCTCCAGCAAGTGAAAGCGGATTACAAGCTTTTGATATTGTTCGGCGAGTCGACGATCTCGCTATAGATAATTACAAAGAATTTGCCGACATCATTCGCAGTAAGAGCCCAGGCGAAGCCGTGCTGCTTACAGTTGTGCGCCAGGATAAAACGATCTTTATCCGTGTAACCCTGGGCGATATGCCTGTTGAGTACCGTTAGGACGCTTCTAGAAAGCCAGAAAAAACCGTCCAAGATTTTTTAAGTCTTGGACGGTTTTTTCTGGCTCCAACTACGAAATAACTGGTCGACTATTACGGGTGATTTCCACTTCTAAGTAATCCAAATATCCCCCTAAAGGCACTTGAATTTTACGCACCCTAACTGTTACTTCACGAATATCATACATCCCAAATATTTGGGTCGCAATCGTTTCGGCCAACGTTTCCACAAGATTAAATTCACGCTCTTCAACAATTTCCTTAATAATTGTATACGCATCTACATAATTAAAGGCTAGTTCTGTGTCATCGCCGATATTTTGCATATCCATATGTACTTCTAAGTCAACTTCAAATTTTTGTCCCACTTCTTTCTCCGCTGCAAAAGCACCATGGTACCCATAAAATGTCATATTTTTCAACACAAGTTTATCCGACACAATTACACAGCTCCTTTCGTAATTACGGAAGCAACGAGTCTAGCCCTCAAAGAAAGGCCAGACCCGTCTAACTACTCTAAGCCAATTACTGGTTCTTGCTTTTGATTCCGCACTCGATCCTTCTGCTTACCTTTACCATCTTCTTGAACTGCAGCTATTGTGTCACACGCTTCGCTCTCAGCTTTCTCTGGAAGTTCCTTTCCTTCCATAATTGCTTCAAACTGACTCTTATCTAAAGTCTCTCTGTCCTTAAGTGCAATCACGAGCGCATCTAAGCGATCGCGGTTGGTTGTGAGTATTTCCATTGCCTTTTGGTAGCAGCCCTCGACTAAGATCCGAACTTCACTGTCAATAGTAGCCGCCACTTCCTCACTGTAATTACGGTCACGGCTGATATCTCGACCTAAAAACACCAAATCTTCTCCACTTGGTCGACCAAAAGTTAACGGCCCTAATTTTTCATTCATTCCCCACTCCATTACCATCTTACGCGCAATCTTCGTAGAACGTTCCAAATCATTTTGCGCACCTGTACTTGATTCGTTAAAGGCAATCGTTTCGGCGGCTTTGCCGCCTAATAAGTCCGTTAGATCATCAAGCAACTTTGATTTCGTCATCACAAACGTTTCTTCAACTGGCAACATCATGGTATAGCCCCCTGCCATTCCGCGCCCGATAATACTTACTTTATGCACCGGATCGCCATCAGGGAGGTAATACGCCACCACCGCGTGACCAGCTTCGTGATAGGCAAACACTTCTTTATCCTTCTCAGATAATATTCGCTTTTTCTTTTCGGGACCCATAATAACTCGGTCAATCGCCTCTTCACACTCGAGCATTCCAATCTTACTCTTATTATTGCGAGCCGCTAAAATGGCTCCTTCATTGAGTAGGTTTTCCAGATCGGCTCCCGCGAATCCCGGAGTGCGTCGGGCTAATACATCTAAATCCACATCAACCAGGGGTTTATTGCGACTATGAATCTCCAAGATTGCTTTTCGTCCTGCTAAATCAGGACGATCCACCACTACTTTTCGATCAAATCGTCCAGGTCTTAAAAGCGCTGGATCCAAAACATCAGAGCGATTTGTCGCTGCCATTATAATAATACCCGAATTGGTTTCAAATCCATCCATTTCAACTAATAATTGATTTAGAGTCTGTTCTCTTTCGTCATGACCTCCGCCAAGTCCAGCACCCCGTTGACGCCCTACTGCATCTAATTCGTCGATAAAAATTAGACACGGTGCATTTTTCTTGGCATTCTCAAAAAGATCCCGCACCCGAGATGCTCCCACACCGACAAACATCTCCACAAACTCGGATCCACTAATACTAAAGAAAGGTACACCTGCTTCACCCGCAACTGCCCTAGCCAAAAGGGTTTTGCCTGTACCGGGAGGTCCAATCAACAGCACTCCTTTAGGTATTTTTGCCCCTAAATCCGCATATTTCTTGGGTTGCTTAAGAAAATCAACAATCTCCACTAACTCTTGCTTGGCCTCGTCAACACCAGCCACATCACCAAAGGAGATTTTCGGCTTATCTTCCGCGTGCAGTTTTGCCTTACTTTTCCCAAAGGACATGGCGCGATTACTACCGCCTTGCATCTGATTTAAGATAAACAACCAAATAGCGACAAAAATTACCAAGGTAATTATATTCGGCAACAGAGACATAAACCATGATGGAGCAGGTGGTGCTTCCGCTGTCACCTGAACATTTTTAGCGATGAGGAGATCACTTAATTCGGCCATTTTTCCAAACGGAACAGATGAAACAAAAGAGGCCCCATCCCGCAAAGTTCCTTCAATACGCTGTTCACCTATCATGCGCACGGTTACAATATTATTGTCATTTAAATACCGAACAAGCTCAGAATACGATAATTCCCTCGCAGAGTCTCCCGTTGTATACAAACTACTTATTATTGACACAAAAATAATTGCTATTAGTAAATAAAGGCTAATCCCTCGTAAAAATTTATTCAAAATGTACCCTCCTTTCAAATCTACAACTACCATTAATACAGATTTTCCTACGTCACCTTATTATAGCACAGGGTAGGAACCGTGACAATGTTTTACATGGGTAAGTACCAATCTTAATACGTGTGTTGTGTGCGCACCAACCCTACCTTTTTCACTGCGCCGTACCCCACATACCCACAAAACACTTTTATTATCGCATACCAATGGTAAATTGTCACGCATATACTGTGGTATTTTTGCGTCTATTAGAAGATCCTTTACCTTTTTCATCCTGTTTTGCCCAAACACCTGGATCCGATCACCTGCGCTTCGCGGTCGAATATAAAGCGGAAAGCTGAGATCTTCAAGCGCAAAATCCTCTATATATGTGGCTGTCGGCTGCTGATCGTTAACTGCAAGAATCTGAGCATCAATCGTATATTCACCCACCCTTGTACGGCCAGGTACATTTAAGACTTGCTCTTCCCAAATAACCTGCTTGGCTTGACCAAATATTATAACTTTCGTAGTTCCATTTACCATTACTTGGGGTAGCGTCAACATAAAACTGGTATTTCTATCTATCATATCTCGAAGTGTCTCAACATGGTGAAAATTGAGTCCGAATTCAGACTTCCGATGCCTACTAAGGCATAACCGTAGTACTCTGCGCTGAAGAGCTAAAGACAGGCGCAGATACCCATGGCGATCCAAGAATAGTTGGTGCTCGTTTTGCCACGTATGCCTTGCCACTAGCTTCTCGGTTTGGTTATGTAACTCTTCCTCATCAGCACGGGCAGTTTCAGCCATAGTACAAAGTTGTTTCGCCACTTCAGGATTATATTCTCGCTCTAAATAGGGTAGTAAATGTAATCGTATTTTATTTCTCTGATAAACATCCGTAAAATTGGACTGATCCTGACAATAGGGGATGTCATTTTCCAAACAATAGGAGAGAATATCAGATTTTGTTGCAAATAGAAGGGGGCGAATATAGTACCCGCGCACGGGGTGGATTCCAGACAAACCTCGAAGACCTGCACCGCGTAAGATGCGCATCAACACTGTTTCGGCTTGATCATCACTATGGTGGGCTAAGGCCACTTTTGAATATCCATGCTCTGCCACACATTGCTCTAACAACGAATAGCGTACGTTGCGTGCTCCACTTTGCTTGGACTCTCCCGTACGCTCTAGATAATCTATGACATTATACCGATAAATGTGACTCTTCATCTGCCATTTTTTTGCCATTTTCTCCACAAACTCCGCTTCATCCTGCGCACATTCCCGAAACTCATGATTCAAGTGAAAAACACCTACGGGAAGTTTAGTTCTTGTGGCAAACAGATGTAACAAGGCCATAGAATCAGGTCCTCCACTAACGGCTACTATAACTCTATCTCCACCGAGCACCATCTGAAACTCTTTGACTGCATCATCAAATTTATTTACTAACTTGCTAGACACTGTACTAATTCCCCCGGTAGGCATAGATTTCACGGTCTTCTCGAATTAATTTCGCTACTAATACCATTGCATCATCTTGAACTTGTCCATCGGTAATATCTAAACTATTCGCTAATATGCTATTCGCGAGCTCTTCGCAACTCATATCGTCATCAAGCCTCCGTAAGAGGTTACACATCCATTCATCCTTATGTGTGGTTGTGCGCTGCGCTTCAAGCACCCCGTCTGTGACCATTATCAAAAAGTCACCTTCCTTTAACAACCGTCTTTCAGGTTCTACATCCACATGTTGCAAAATCCCTACAGGTAGCGAATGATTCCATATAACATCCACCTCACAACCACGCTTGATAAAACTTGGAGCTCCCCCAATTTTGACAAACTCTAATTGACCAGTTTGTAAGTCGGAGACCACTAGATCAATGGTAACAAACGACTCCTCGCGATTACGTGCTAGTAACGTTTGGTTAATGATCTTGACCGCTAACTCCCGTTCATAACCCATAAGAATCATTTTCTCTAATAAGCGAATAGTAGCTAAACTCTCAGCAGCTGCCCGTTCACCAATACCCATCCCATCACTTAATAGTAGTCCCATCTTGCCCGCAGCTAACGCAAATACAGAATTACTATCGCCAGAGATAGCTCCTTGGGCCACTTTAGCAGATTTAATCTCCAAACGATACCGAACCTTAGGCCGTATCACAAACCGGCATTCGCCGTTATGCAAACAGCCCCGTTCCATAACTTGATACGGATTGCCTAGCAAATGAGCACATGCCTTGGCCACATCTTGGCACCAACCCTCTCCACAAACCGTCTGGCGTCCGCCAAAAACTTCGCATCCGTCCAAACCACGTGTTACGGTAAGATTTTTCAAGTCAAGACAATCAATGCGTTGCAAAAGCTTTTCTTCAATCACTTCCACAAACTGCTCCGGGCTTTCTAATTCAGTACCCAAATCCTTAATAATTCGCGAGAACTCTTCTAACTGTTGGGATAAGAAACTACAATCTTCTAGGGTTGCTGCTAATTCAGCAAAAATCTGGGAAAACTGTTCAATTCGGTTCTCTAATTGCGCCTGCATCCGTTTACCTCTGTTAGCTTCTCGTTCTGTATATCTATCAGTACCTGGAATGATTCGTTCTAATTGCCTTTGGTAATGAGCTGGTGTCAAAAAAACAAGAGTATTGGCTATTGACAGGGTCGCTATCAGGTTAACAGTTGACCCTTGTACCGGCAAACCACACACGAGTAGACATGCTAAGAACCCGCCGATCCATAATCCACCTGGCAATTTATGTAACAACCCGCCACTCACCCCGACCAAAACAAGTATCACGCCGATTTCTATCGGCAATTGCAAGAGCAAACAGATCACTAACAAGACAGGTCCTATCATTGAAGCTAAGTAAAAATCGCCAAGGCGAACAGCTAGTTGCATCAAGTAAAACATAATCAGCATCCGAATAGAAAAACCTGCAATAACGAGATCAACGCCCATTAGAACCCCTACTAAGAGCAGACTTAGGTGTAACTCAAGGTGTGCTAAATTATGCGACCTATCTCGTGCTAAGATCGAACGAAGCACACCATAACCAATGACTGCTAAACCAATCTCCGCAATTGTTATGATCCAAGTAATGGCCATTGGTTGATAGAGTAAACCAAGGGGTATCTTTATCAAAAAGAAACCGAGAATTATCGAAATTATCCATAGTTTATCCGTGTACGCTTTTCCACCGAATCCTATAAACCATATTATAACGCTAATTAGATAATAGGGCAATACCGCTATACCAGAACTCATTAAAGAAGCCAGTCCTATCATTACACCGATAAACGACCAGATGGATATCTCCTGGGATTGCTGACGACTAGCCGCAATATATGCCACACCAAATGGTAGAAGGCTCTCTAGCAACAGTGTTCGGGCTAAAAGAAAGCCAATTATCAAAGGGAACCATTGTACCGAAATGCAAGATAACTTCTTACTCACAGCCCTGTGTTTTCGTCTATTCACTGACAAAGGCACCACACGGTAGGTCGGTGCACTTACGGGTTCTGTTCGCTCCATGTTAGTATCATCCCCCATTGCATGATCTCACCTACTCATTTCTATCATACCTATGGGGTGTTTTCTTGTCGAATTATTTAGAAGAAAAATCTAATGTTCTGATAAATTTCGACAAATAAAAAGAAAACCCTCAGCTATGAGAGTTTTATCGTTTTTTGGTAGCGGCGGCTGGATTTGAACCAGCGACACTACGGGTATGAACCGTATGCTCTAACCACCTGAGCTACGCCGCCAAGACAACATTCATTATACACAAAAACGACCCAGCAAGTCAAGCCCAAATTTAAAAAAATAAACACACGCCCTCGTTAAAACTAGGACGTGCGCAGATACACTGATTTATTGCTAAAATAATGCATTTTGCACAATGAACGAAGCAAACACCAAAGATACCATAGAGATTAGCTTAATTAGAATATCTAAAGAAGGACCGCATGTATCCTTAAAGGGATCTCCGACTGTGTCACCTGTAACAGCAGCTTTGTGAGCATCTGAACCCTTTCCACCCAAATTACCTTCTTCAATATACTTCTTGGCGTTATCCCACGATCCGCCTGCATTTGCCATCATAACAGCTAAGGTAAAGCCAGAAAGTAATGAACCAGTTAATAGTCCCATAACTCCCTCAACGCCAAGGAGCAGACCAATTACAATCGGGCTACAGATAGCTACGGCTGCAGGAGCAACCATCTCTTTGAGGGCAGCCTTTGCACAGATATCCACACACTGCGCATAATCTGCTTTTGCTCCTGTTTTACCTTCTAGCAAGCCAGCAATTTCTCTAAATTGACGGCGTACTTCCATCACCACAGATTGGGCTGTCCGACCCACAGCATTCATCGTTAACGAACTAAAGAGAAACGGCAACATAGCTCCGATCATTAACCCCCCAAGTACCTTTGGATTAATAATCGATAAATCTAATACTAGAGGGATTCCTAGATCGTCGGCAATAAGAAATACTTGTTCCCGATACGCAGCAATTAAAGCAAGAGCGGTGAATGCAGCCGAACCAATACAGAAACCTTTACCTGTTGCAGCCGTGGTATTGCCTAAAGAATCTAAAGCATCTGTTCTTTGGCGTACTTCAGGGCTTTGGTGAGACATTTCAGCGATCCCACCGGCATTGTCTGCAATAGGGCCGTATGCATCAGTCGCAAGCGTAATTCCTAGGGTACTAAGCATGCCAACTGCGGCTAAACCTACCCCGTATAAGCCAAGATTAAAGCTCGTTAAGCCTCCTGTTACAAAGAAAGCAGCTAAAATCGCAACAACAATAATGATCGTAAATGGTGCAATCGAATACATCCCGACAGCTAGACCTTGGATAATTGTGGTAGCATGCCCAGTAAGAGCACTGTTTGCCACATCCTTTGTTGCCTTATACTGACTCGATGTGTAATACTCAGTGGAAAACCCGATACCGATACCCGCAATCAAACCAAAAAGCACAGCGAAGTACATGCCAAAATTCTCCCACCCAAGCAAACTAACAATAACGATCCAGGAAACAATGGCAATGATTCCTCCTGCAACCAGAACACCACGGCGTAGGGCTTTTAGTAATTCGCCCTGATCGGCTTTCTCCCCTGTACGCACAAAACCCATACCAATGATTGAGGCTATCACTCCGACCGCCGCCATGGTTAATGGTACTAATACCCCCCGAGCGCCAAATCCAGCTGCCACAGCAAGAGCACAAGTCGCAACAATCGATCCCACATAGGACTCATATAAATCTGCGCCCAGACCTGCAATATCACCAACGTTATCGCCGACATTATCCGCAATTACGGCTGGATTACGTGGATCATCTTCTGGAATACCTGCTTCAACTTTACCCACTAAGTCAGCACCAACATCGGCCCCTTTGGTGTAAATACCACCACCAACGCGAGCAAACAGCGCCATCGCACTTGCGCCCATACCAAAATTTAACATCGTCGAAGTAATAATTTGGATTCTGGCAACCTCCGCTAAATCACGGTAAACCCAATCCAAAAGAAAATACCATATACTAAGATCAAGCAAACCTAATCCCACCACAGTCAATCCCATTACAGACCCACCAGCAAAAGCTACGCGTAGGGCTGCGTTTAAACTAGTTCGCGCTTCATTCGTTGTGCGTGCACTAGTGTGAGTGGCCATCGTCATTCCAATGAATCCAGCTAGAGCTGAAAACGCTCCCCCTGATATAAAGGCCCAAGGAACAAAAACATTAATATAACCTAAAAAAACTAGAATATATAACAAAACAAACATGGATACAAAAAAAATAGCAACCGCTTGATACTGACGGCGCAAGTATGCTCTTGCCCCTTCGCGGATAGCTGCAGCAATGGACTTCATAACGTCCGTTCCTTCACTGCTTCGTTTTACCACTATCGTAAGATAGGCTGCATAAAATAACGCAATAAGCGAACCGATGGGTGCCAAATAAATTAATGAACTTGTCATGTAAAAGACGCTTCCTTTCTGATTTACCTTAAAATCTTTCCTATTTACCTTGAACTAAATAAACACTGCATAAGACCTCCTTTACAAGAATTTAGTTCTAGTCAATATGTAAAACCCTCTTAACACTTTTCCTAATTCTAGGCTTTCCTCATAATTCCTGCAACAAAAATTAATTTTATTTTAACATGCATTTGGTATTTGTTAGCCTATCAGTTTACGTTCTACTTGTCCTCGCAAAATATCTATAGTATTATTAGTAGATGGATTCATTGATAAGGAGGCAAATTATGTCAGGTTCTAGCTTTGGTAAAAACTTTACTATAACGACTTGGGGCGAATCCCATGGCCCCGCACTCGGCGCTGTTATTGATGGGTGTCCCGCAGGGATTCCGCTTACTCCTGAAGATATTCAACAGGATTTAGACCGGCGCAAACCAGGTCTTTCACCGTATTCCACCCCGCGCAAAGAAAACGATCGCGTTGAAATCCTCTCGGGAGTTTTTGAAGGACATACCACAGGCACACCGATTTCTCTGATTATCTATAACACAAACCAGCGACCGTATGATTATTCAGAAATTGCCAAATGCTATCGTCCAGGCCATGCCGATTATACTTACAACCAAAAGTATGGGACGCGAGATTATCGTGGCGGCGGACGATCCTCAGGCAGAGAAACAGCCGCTAGAGTAGGAGCCGGTGCCATAGCGCGAAAACTACTAGCAGAATTTGGCGTTGACATCATGGCCTACACCCACTCGATTGGGACTATCCAGATTGCTCCAAACCGCTTTAACCGTGAGCAGATCGTAAAGAATGTCGTTGCCATGCCTGATATTGAGGCTGCTAAGCTCGCCACGAACTATTTAGAACAGTGTAAAGCGCAGGAAGACTCCGCTGGAGGCACCATTGAATGTGTGGTCACCGGACTCCCTGCCGGCCTTGGCGAGCCTGTTTTTGAGAAACTGGATGCAATGCTGGGAAAAGCATTATTCTCGATTGGGGCCGTTAAGGCCGTAGAAATTGGAAGTGGCATAGCAGCAACTACAATGACTGGCTGGGAGCACAATGACTTCTACTATCTCGATGCGCAAAACTCCATAAACAAAGAAACAAATCACAGCGGCGGAATTCTTGGTGGAATTAGTGATGGATTTCCAGTTAAACTAAGAGCTCATTTTAAACCGACGCCTAGCATCCATCGCCTCCAACGTACCATCAAGGACGATACAGAGAATATCGATCTCCAAGTCGAAGGACGTCATGATCCAATTATCGTCCCCCGAGCAGTCATCGTCGTTGAAGCGATGGTTGCACTAACCCTAGCAGACAACCTGTTACAGAGTGCATTATCCAACATCGAATCACTGAAACGAGCGCTGCATAAATCTTAGAAGCCATAAAAAAAAACACCCAATGGTGTTTTTTTTATGCCTGCATCCCTCTGTACCGCCCTGTGCGCAACTCTTGAACGTATTCTGTCAGATTAGGCATCTCCGCCTTGATCGCTATTTGTATAGCTTCCTCAATATCATAAGGTACTCGCACTGTTTGTAATGAAAAACTGGCAGGAGTCGAACTTTGATAATTGCCCTCTAAGATGACATAGGAAGCAAGCGTCATATCAAGAGGGTTACCGACACTTCCTGCATTAAAGAGTACTTTACTAGCGAAATGTGCAACATAACTCGTATGAATATCTCCATAACCAATAATATCCGCATCTGCTTCAAACATAGTCGCTCGTCCAAGGGGGTTCCTAAACATTTCCATACGCTCTGCATCACTGGCATCAAGTCGAACGCGGTGGAACACTCCGCGGCTCGAAGCGTGGAACAATCGGACTCGTCGGCCACTTAGCCAAAACTCCTGATGATAGCCTAAACCCCTCAAATAACGCATGCGCTCTGGACCAATTCTTTGTACGTGCCAACACTCTTGATCATGCCGATTGGGATCCAAGATACCAACCTCCCAATTACCCACAACACAAGCAACGCATAACTCTCTGATCAGATCGATTGCTTGTGCTGGTTGCGGCCCTTTGCCCACAATATCACCTAAACAAAATACCTGCTCAATGCCGCGTCTATTAATATCTGCTAGTACCCGTTCTAAGGCCGGTATATTACCGTGTACATCAGAAATAATTGCAATTTTGTCCATTGCTCACCTCAAACTCTTAATAATCAGCCCAAAATGTCACATAATAACCTATGTAAGTACGCCACATCAAACGGAGATGCTAATGGACAAAGGCCGCACTCAAAATTATTTGCTGCTCACACTACTATGTGTTCCTTTTATTTGGGCTTTAAGTAATTCAATGATTATTCCTATCCTGCCCAAGATCCAAACTGCTTTAGATATTTCGCCAATCCAAGCAGGGCTAATCATCACCGCACTTTCTGTACCCACTGCACTATGCTTGCCAATTACAGGCTTTTTATCAGACCGTTATGGACGAGTGGAAGTTATGATCCCAACCATAATCCTCTATGGGCTAGGTGGGTTTTTGGCGGGCATAGCGGGAATAATTCTCTCCTACCCCCTACTATTAGTCGCACGTGTCCTTCAAGGAATCGGAGCAACAGGAACGACATTGCTAGCCATGTCGTATGCTGGCGATCTATTTACAGGCAATCAGCGGACAAAGGTGCTCAGTTATCTTGAAGCCACAAACTCCATTGGTAAGCTAGCCAGTCCGTTATTTGGCACAATGGTGGCTGCTCTTGTTTGGTATGGGCCCTTTTTTGTTTACCCTATTCTATCCTTCCTAATTGCCTTTGCCCTTCTAACGCTACGCCTAAAACCTAAACACGGTGGACAAAAACAAAGTCTTACCGAGTATTTTCATGCTCTTGTTAACGTACTGGTTCGGCTTAAGCGATCGATTCCAGCCGCATTAGCCAGTACATTTATTGCTGTCTTTGTCTGGTTTGGCAACCTATTCTTTCTCTCAAATATTATGGCTACCCAGTTTAGTATTGACGGCATAAGTCGTGGACTTCTCTTATCTATCCCCATATTAACAGTCGCCATTACTGCAATCCTAACTGGGAAATACTTAAAAACGTATAGTCTACCCCGTCTGACTGCATTCGGTTTAGGTGTGATGGGAATTACTCTCGCTTTGGGTACACTTTTACCTACGAGTTTTCTACTTTACGCAATGGTGGCTTTAGTCGGCACTGGTCTCGGGGTAACACTGCCCTCGCTTAACACACTCATAATTGGTGCTGTTGAACAAGGAGAACGGGGTGTTGTCACAGCATGTTATGGCTCTGTACGAGCGCTGGGCTCCGCATTTGGACCACTAGCCTTTGGTTGGATGATGAATTATGGAACTGTAGTAACGTTACTCTTTGCAAGCGCTCTCGCGTTACTCGGATCAGCACTTGCATATTTTCTGATTAACGATTAGCAAGCTTTAGCAACAACTCGAGGTTCATCAACCTTGCTTGCTGCTTTCCGGGCAATTGGCCGGGCTAGTATGGCTGCAATGAGTAATCCACCTAAAGCTCCTAACCCTCCCGTTGCATCAGACTTTGTCACAACTAGTGTCACAAGATAACCAAAGACCAAGCCTGCAGAAGGAATTCCATAAAGAATAGCAACCGCTTGCATTAACGCTTTTGGTTTACTCTCGATGATTACATAGTCACCGACAGCAACACCCACATCACTTTCTAGTGCCAACACCTGATCCTGGGATCTCTGTTCACCAGAAAGTCGAATACACCCCATACATTTTCCGCAAGTATTCGCTGGATTGTTTAATTTCACTAGCACACGCCCAACCTCCGTGCCTATAACCTGGGCTCGTTGTCGCATTGCCGTCACCTCGTATTTAGTATACCATACTAGACACAAAAAATATATCTTACTGCTACGTCCAACTATTGATTATAGAGATAAGACGAGCTAGATAGAGTTATTTGTCCATTGAGGGCAAATATGGTTGTTGCTCAAATCACCCAACTCCAGTATAATTCAAGTGTTGGAACCGTGGTGTAGTTGGTTAACACGCCGGCCTGTCAAGCCGGAGATCGCGGGTTCGAGTCCCGTCGGTTCCGCCATAGCTTTATTCGCCAATATGAACCTACATGAAGATACGGAAAAAAGCGGTGCTCACCGCTTTTTTTAGTGCCTAAAAGATATGGGTAGGTGAGCCAGATACGGCTCACTTTTTCTTTCGGTCGTGCAATTCCTAATTACACTGCGGGCATACTCATGTCTGGTCGAGATTCGTTAATTGTTCCATAAATATATCCAACTTGCACATTTTCGTTTCTCCTGCCCAGTTCTGACAACTTTCACAACTGCGTACTGCCTGCACTTGCTCCCGCTCATATTCACTGCATGATTGTCCAACAGCCATTAATTGATCCTTGTTTGGCATAGAGATCCTCCTTTTCGCTAGCTAAAAGTAGTATATCCCTACGGACCCTTAGATACTCACGGATTTATTGATCCAAACCCAAAGCATTGCGTACAGCATTAATAATACCATCTGAGGTATAAGTAGCCTGCGTAACTACATCGACATCCAAGCCACCGCTCTGAATGATCCGCTCTGGAATCTGTTGGATCGCCAAATCCGCTATGCCCGGAGTGTCTTGATGAGATAAAATAATAATCTCTGTGATCTCTTGGTCAATAACAGTCACTCCGACGCGTATCTCACTCAAAAAACCTTTGCCCACGCCTTCATATTCACCATCCACTAACTGTAGATCCCCACTTACCGGAATTGAACTCTCCATCGTCCAGAACACAACTGCAACTAAAACTAATAGCAATACCATAGCCAAACTAATCTGTTTACGCATCTGCGCTGTCACCATAACGAAAAATCCCCTTTCTTCGTATGAGATTCCATACGAATAGGGGATTTCCTGCTTGATCCAAATTTTGTTGTCTATTTACATTTGCGGGTTACAACTAACTCTTTATCTTTCGCAGCAACTCATAAACTTGAGCCGCATCTTTGTCACCACGACCAGATATATTGACAATAATTGTTTGTTCTGGAGATAGGGTTGGTGCTAATTTCAACACTTGGGCTACAGCATGGGCACTTTCTAATGCAGGGATAATTCCTTCCTTACGTGACAATAACCCAAAGGCATCTAATGCTTCTTGATCGGAAACCGCCACATACTTTGCTCGTCCGCTAGCATGATAAAAACTGTGCTCAGGACCAACACCTGGATAATCCAATCCAGCAGCAACAGAACTCGTTTCTGCTGGTTCGCCGTTTTCATCAAGAACAGTATAACATCGAAATCCATGTAATACAGCGGGCTCTCCGAAACACAAAGGTGCAGCGTGTTGCCCAATTTGCTCCCCACTTCCTCCAGGTTCTACTCCCAGAAACTGCACTGATTGATCATCATAAAATGGAGCGAACAAACCGATAGCATTGCTCCCACCACCAACACAGGCAATGAGGTAATCGGGCATGCGTCCAATTTTTTCCTGAATCTGTGTACGCGCCTCTCTCCCAATCACTGATTGAAATTCACGCACGATATCTGGGTACGGATAGGGCCCTACAGCTGATCCTAACATATAGTAGGTGTTTTCATAGTTTGCGATCAAGTCCTCAAGAGCCGCATCCACAGCATCTTTAAGTGTCCGTCCACCACGTGTCACGGCTATAACCTGTGCCCCAAGTAATTCCATTCGAAAAACATTAAGTGCTTGTCGTTGTGTATCTTCTTCACCCATATAGATCGTGCAATCCATCCCAAACATCGCACAGACCGTAGCGGTAGCCACACCATGTTGCCCAGCACCAGTCTCAGCAATAACTCGCTTCACACCCATCCGTTTTGCCAGCAGCACTTGCCCGATTACATTGTTTATCTTGTGAGATCCAGTATGGTTTAAATCTTCTCGCTTCAAATAGATCTGCGCGCCGCCTAGTTCCTCGCTCATCCGCTTTGCATAATAAAGGGGACTCGGTCGTCCTACATATTCCCTTAAGTAATACTGCAATTCCTCTTGGAAATCTGGATCATCTTTTGTCACAAGAAAAAATTCTGCTAAATGATCTAATGCGGGCTTTAACTCACTAGGCACAAACTGACCACCAAACTCACCAAAATATCCTACTCTTTCCACTGCCATGTCTCTCATCTCCACACCTCAATTTTGTATTTTTCTTCCCTAATCCGCTTAAAACTCCTCACCAGAGTGGTCGGCCCATAATGTCACAAAATTCTTTAATTGCCTAAATGACGGACTATGCATATTCCGGACATAATACCCAGAGGTTGCTGCCCCTAATTGTAATGCACTCTGTAACGGCAACTCTAATAAGAGACCTAAGCAAAAGCCAGAATTTAAGTTATCACCTGCACCTGTAGTTAACTTAGGATTCGCCGTATAGGGCCCTTGGGTCTGAGCAAATTCTCCCTGGCAATATGCAGCAACCGCTGACGTTGGATGCACCATTAGACAGTATAATTCTAGTTTCTTACCAATTGCGTTCGTTATTTCCTTTAACTCTACCTGATCGGGATTCGCACTTAGTTCTAGCCCCAAAACAGTTGCCACCTCAGAGGCTTCTTTGCGGTTTAAGCCCAATACCACTCGATAGTGCTGCCCAAAAGCCTGAATAATTTGCAGAGCCTCTAAAACATCCTCATTATTCCGTTTCTCTGGATCGGCAAGATCCACAAAGAAAAGAGGTTTCTTTGTGGCAGTATTTTTCGGTAGGATCTTCTCCAAATTTTCCCAGATTTCGTTCATATAAGGCGTCATTGTCCAGTTCACTGTAGCAATCAAGTCGGATCTGGTAAACAAACCTACTAATTGGTCCTTACCGACCTTTCCGACTAAATTGGCCCAGTTCACATCATTCAGAGATTGGAGTTTACCAATCAGCACTTTACCGTCTGCAAATTCTAGCGCATCGGTGTGCCCAGGCTCTGCAATGGAAAATACATCCTCACAACGATCCGTCAATTCTGCAAATACCGGGTTCACAGCGGGCTGACCGAGAGCACCGATGTAGGAAACTTTTATCCCAGCTGAAACTAAGGCATTGCCCATGATCGGACCATTACCCCCTAACTTAACAGCCTTAGTAACAAGCTCAATATTCGTGCTTAAACCCGCAGCCTTGACGATGCGATTGCCAAAGTCACTAATGGTATCCATCCGCGTGTAGGTATCAAACGATTCCCGTTTATTCACCACATCAATGATTTCATCAACAAACCCATCAAAACCAATAACTGCAGAGTAATCTTGCCTTTCGTCTGCCTGCTCCAGCAAATTAACCACAGCGAGTAACTCTTGTCTCATCTGCACATCCAATCGAATCACCCCTTTAAATATCCAATTACAATACGTTTCGCTAAGTACAAATCTTTCTGCAATCCAATGAAAACGCTTTAATCGACTAAAAAAATCACTGCAAAACGTGCTAAAAAATCATAGGCTGCCAGTGCAGTCAAAATTTCCTCGGCCGCTTGATCACTAATCACTGCATTCGTGCGCGACATGCCCTCTACAGCTATTGCCTCGAGTACAAGCGGAACAGCTAATGGGTAACTCTCATCAACTTGAATCCGAGAAAATAATGCGTTTGAGAGTTCTGGCCCATACGCAACCAAACCGATATTTTGTACATACTCATAGGTTGCTGATATTCCCCCGTAAATCAGTTGCCCAGATTCGGAAACGACTCTAGGACTCATCCCCCGGAGTAATCCTTGACCACGCCCGTCAATCACTAGTCCTGTATAAACCTGACCATACAACTCAAATTTTTCTTCCCAAAACTCACGAATTCCATCCACGCTCGTATCCAATTTCACGACTGACAGAGCATTCCACCGGTAATCGCCCTTGCGATCGGCTGTCAACGTTATGCGGGCCGTTATTACACTTTTAGGCGATGTAATCTCTACCCCCAACGGATACCATTGGGCAGGATCACCAATTCCACGATAAACCTTGGCTACTCCTACTTGACTTCCATTGGCATCCAACAGCTGAACGGATAGCGAAACCACTGCATTTACCAAAGAACCCTGGACCCACAACGTAAACGCATAGGTACTCTCTTGATCAATAGGGATCATTTGTTGATGCGACACTCCCGGTCCGATGAGTAATGGACTTCCTTCAAGTGGTGATCCTAAGGCAATAGAAGCATTAATTAGTAACAGCATTATCCATAGACCGATTTGCTTAGCCATACTTTACCCCTCCGGTTGTATACCTTACCATGATTACTTCGCTAACAAGCTGCATAATCCTGCGTTTACTTCATTTTTACTATTTGCCTTATTTCTGCCCTTTTGCTATTCGTTTCCATTATTGACATAACCTAACCCTCATGGTAACTTTAAGGCAATACAAACGTGAAAGGAGTTACAAGATGCAAATTCGCCATCATATCTCTATTACCTTATTACTCGTACTGACACTACTTAGCGGCTGTAGTCTACTAACTGGAAAAGGGGGAGGAGTGTTTATCCCTCCTTATGACGAGATAGAATCTCCAACTCAAGAGCAGGGAGAAGAACCTTCCGAGAAAACCCCCAGCCATCCTACAATACCACTCACCGACGGATTTGATTTTCCAGTGGGTGATCGCAATGGTCGAGGATGGAGCGTCACAGGCTACAGGTTTCTGCAATGGAGTAACTATAGTAATTCTTGGCATCCAGGGGAAGATTGGAATATTCCTGGAGCAGGAAACGGCGATTGGCGAGAACCAGTCTACTCCATTGCAAACGGAATAGTGGTTTTTTCTGACTGGAACACAGCTTTAGGAAACGTAGTGCTCATTGAGCATCATCTGCCTAATGGTGCAAAAGTTTGGTCGCAGTATGCACATTTAGATAAACGCATGGTACAAAAGGGTGACATCGTGGCTCGACGCCAACAGGTAGGCACTGTGGGTCGCGGGCCTAATCATCGATTCGCCGCACACTTACATTTCGAGATCCGTAAGCAACCTCTACCAGCAAATGCGTGGCCACGTACAGGTGGACAACCCTGGATCCGATCAAGAGTGCTTGAGTTCTGGATCCATCCTTCTCAGTTTATCCAAGCAAATCGTCCGTAATCAGCTAGCGAGAAAAACCTGCACACATTGGTCTTTTCTCGCTACCCGAACATGCAGGAGAACACTTAACACAAGTAGAACATGATAAAAAGCTTTTAATTGGGATATAATGGTAAGTCTATTACCTCTTTGGTGGGGATATCATATAGCGCTAGGTTGAATGCAGTAGCTAGCATAATGAAGCAGTATTACAGAGGAAAGCAGTAGGAGGCTAATCGAATGCAGTTAGGAGACTTAAAGAATCATATCTACCCGAATTTCCCCATGAAGTACGCTACAGCGCTCGGCGTTGGCGGTCCAGCAGACTATCTGTTGCGTCCATCGAAAAAGGAGCACATTCAATTAGGATTACAATTAGCTCATATTTATAACTTACCTGTGACACTGATTGGTTATGGCACAAATCTGCTTGTCACAGACAAGGGCATTCGCGGTCTAGTAATTCAACTAGCGGACACTTTCGCCCAAGCAAGTATTACTAACAATACGCTAACGGCTAGTGCAGGTTGCCTATTTGGATCCGTCAGCAAATTAGCGGCTCATCACTGCTTGTCTGGATTAGAGTTTGCAGTAGGAATCCCCGGCAGCTTAGGGGGCGCGGTTTTTATGAATGCTGGTGCTTATGATGGCGAAGTCGGACCCTTAGTCAAGCAAGTAACTTGGGTAACAGCTGATCAGATAGGAGTTTGGCAGAACTCCGACTACCAATACTCGTATCGCTATAGCAATGTGCAGGATCAAGGAGTCGTAGTAGCCGATACCACACTGGAATTGGTGCCCGGAATAAAAACAGAAATCCTTGCAAAAATGGAAGACTTCCAAGAAAAACGGCGCACTCGCCAACCGCTGGAATATCCAAGTGCAGGTAGCACCTTCAAACGACCGCCCGATCACTACGTGGGTCCGATGATTGAGGCCCTGAGCTTAAAGGGTTATCAAATTGGAGGGGCAAAAATCTCCACAAAGCACGCGGGATTTATCATCAACTGCGGTGGTGCTACAGCTGCCGATATTTTAAGTCTTATCAAACATGTTCAAGTCAATGTTAAAGCTAAATTCGGTCTTGATTTAGAACCAGAAGTACGCATTATTGGAGAACAATAGAGACCAAGGAGTGATGACTCCTAGGAACCTGATCGGAAAGTGCTTCTTCGTTTAGCAAACTCGAAAAGTTACGTTTTCAACACAAGTTAGCGTAATCAGAAACAACTAAAACCAAGTGGAGTTTCGCATAATGCATCGCTTCGATGACTTTTCGAGTTTACTCCTAGGCCTCTATTGTGCATATACTGCATATACATCCTTACTTAGTGCTTACTCGTTTCGCTTTCAGGCAATGGCTCTGCATTTGTAGCGCCTTGCTCCGGCCCCTTATAATTTGTGTGCAATAAGTGATGAGAAACCTCACTTAAAGGGTGCTGTAAAAACGTCTCGTATAAACGTTGTACCGCAAGATTTTCATGTGAACCTGCTATTACTGCAGTTTTATCCAGATCCTTAAGCGAAATTCGCCGTTTCTTAATGATCTCTTGCCTTTGTTGTTGATCAATTACAGTCGGTTGCCCACCACCATTAACACACCCACCAGGACAAGCCATGATCTCAACAAAGTGAGCCGGCATCTTTCCAGCAGCAATATCATCTAAAACTCGTCTTGCTTGCTTCAGTCCACTAACAACTTTCACCTTTACTTCTGATCCATCCACAAACACCTTTGAACCCGCATCCGATTCTTCTAGTTTGACTCGGTCAGGATAAGCCGCTAGTAGTGTACGCAGGGCAGCTTCCATCACACCGCCACTTTGACCAAACAATACCGCACCCCCAGAAGACATTCCCATGGGAGCATCAAACTCTTCATCCTTTAGTTTCGCTAATTGCAATCCAGCTTGTTTCATCAATAATGCTAACTCACGCGTTGTTAGTACTACATCCACATCCTGGTATCCACTATCATTCATCTCAGGCCTAGCCGCTTCATACTTCTTAGCAGTACACGGCATAATAGAAACCGTCTTGATGCTTGCGGGGTCAATCCCTTCAACTTGCGCCAAATAGGTTTTCGCCAAAGCTCCAAACATTTGTTGTGGTGACTTACAGGTTGATAAATACTTTGTTAAGCTTGGATAGTGCTCTTCGACAAAGCGAATCCACCCTGGACTGCAGGAAGTTAAAAGAGGTAAGTCATTGGTCTTGATGCGCTCTAACAACTCATGACCTTCTTCCATGATCGTAACATCAGCTGTAAAGTTTGTATCAAAGACATGATTAAACCCAAGCCTGCGCAACGCTGTCACCATTTTCCCAGTAACATCAGTTCCTGCAGGGAGACCAAATTCCTCACCAAGGGCTGTACGCACAGCTGGAGCTACTTGTACCACTACATGAGCATCGCTACTTAGCATATCCCAGACTTGATTAACATCATTACGCTCATAAAGAGCACCAACTGGACAGACTTGCACACACTGCCCACAAAACGTACAAGAAACCTGGTCTAAACTCTGATGCCAAGCCGGAGAGATTACCGTATCGATCCCGCGACCGAGAGCCCCTAGAATCGTCATCCCCTGTACTTCTTCGCACACCGCAACACAACGCCGACAAAGAATACACTTGTTTACATCGCGATAAATTACCGCTCCTTCGTCGATCACAGCCTCTTCGTAGTTTACTGTCTCCACATCACGCACACCCAACTCTTGCGATAGGTTCTGTAGGCCACAATTTTGACTACGCACACACTGAAGACAATCTTGAGGGTGAGCGGATAACATCATTTGCACATTCATCTGTCGAGCCTCTAACACCCGCTTTGTGTGGGTCTTAACCACCATTCCTTCTTCAGCGGGTAGCACACAAGACGCCGGTAAGTTTCGCCGTCCTTCCACCTCTACAACACAAATTCGACAAGCACCTATTTCATTACTGTCCTTTAGATGACAGAGTTTTGGTATTTCTACCCCAATTTCCTTCGCAGCCTCTAGTACAGTGGTGCCAGCTGGTACAGAAACACTTTGACCATTAATAGTTAAAGTAATCATATTCACTAGACGTCACCTTCTCTCTATAGCCTGAAATGGACACTCTTGCACACAAACGCCACATTTTACACACTGTTCACTGACGATTTTAAACGGACTCTTTCGTTCCCCGACGATAGCTGACGATGGGCAATGCTTTGCACATATTCCACACCCTATACAGGTGGCTTCGTTGATCGAATAACTTACCAATGCCATACAGGTGCCAGCAGGGCAGCGTTTCTCATGAATATGGGCCTCGTATTCAGCCCGAAAATGACGCAAGGTCGACAACACTGGATTTGGAGCACTCTGGCCAAGGCCACAAAGCGAGGTATCTTTAATAAAGGTGGCCAACTTTTCAAGTGTTACAATATCTTCAACCTTGCCCTCACCCTTAACAATCCGTTCGAGGATTTGCAGCATGCGCGTTGTTCCCACCCGACAAGGGGTACACTTCCCACAGGACTCGTCCTTCGTAAAATCTAAGAAGAAGCGCGCAATATCGACCATACAGGTATCCTCATCCATGACAATTAACCCACCAGATCCCATCATTGATCCAAGACTGAGTAGGTTATCATAATCCATGGCAGTATCAAGATCGGCCGCTGTGAGACATCCACCAGATGGCCCCCCCGTTTGGGCTGCTTTAAATTCTTTTTTACCAGGAATTCCGCCGCCGATTTCAAAAATAAGCTCTCGCAGAGAAGTCCCCATAGGAACTTCAACCAGACCAGTGTTATTAATGTTACCAGCCATGGCAAAAACTTTAGTCCCTTTGGATTTTTCAGTACCAATCTTATTAAACCACTCGGCGCCCTTAAGAATGATAGCGGTAATATTTGCATAGGTTTCCACGTTATTAATAATCGTTGGTTTACCCCAAAGCCCTTTCACAGCAGGAAATGGCGGTCTTGGGCGCGGTTCACCTCGATACCCTTCAATAGATTGCAACAGCGCAGTTTCTTCCCCACAAACAAACGCTCCAGCTCCTACTCGAAGCTCCAATTCGAATGAAAAGTCACTACCCAATATGGATTCACCAAGAAAGCCAAATTC
>SKJB01000013.1 GCA_007116145.1 Limnochordia bacterium
AGCATTCTATGCGACACTTCCCGAATATTTACAAACTCTAAGGACACCGTACCAAAGAATGCACTAATCACGATCGGTAAATAATAAATGGCATTTAACAGGCTTGATACCAACAACAGGCTAGCATACCATGGATGTCCCGTTTCCAAAGCTCCTAGGCCTAGATACCACTTGCTTAAGAATCCACTGAAAGGGGGGATACCGATCACAGCAAGCGCTGCCATCGTAAAACAAATCATCGTAATTGGCATCCTGCGTCCAATCCCAGATAATTCACGGATGTCGCGTTTTCCGGTTTGCATTATAATAGCACCTGCGGCTAAGAACAAACAGGCTTTCATTGTGGCGTGAGCAAAAATGTGAAAAACATCACCTATTAAAGCCTGTTCAGAAACAAAGGACATTCCCATAAGGATATAGCCCATTTGACCTACACTTGAGTACGCTAACCGACGTTTCAGATCAGACTGCATAATTGCAAACACAGAACCAACAATTAGTGTGATGCCAGCAATCACCATCAAAATATTGTTCCAACCGACACTAACCAAGAACTCTACATCATAGATGTTATACAGCACCCGTAAGAGACCGTAGGCGCCTACTTTTAACATAATGCCGGATAAGATGGCACTTGCTGGTGATGGGGCAACAGGATGAGCCTTAGGCAACCATACATGCAACGGAAACATCCCGGCCTTCATACCAAATCCTGCCAAAAATGCAAGAAACGATCCAAGTGCTATCGGCGAGGACTGGTTAATAAAACCAGTCTCCATAAAACTTACCGTTCCTGCAAGATGATAAATACCCATGATCCCAAAGAGTAGGGCTAATCCCCCTCCGAGGGTCATAATTAGGTATTGATAACCTGCCTTCATCGCATCCTTCGTACCATCATGAATAACAAGAACATAGGACGTGAGCGACATCAACTCAAAAAAGAGAAAAAGTGTAAGCAGATCTCCTGCAACAAGAGTACCAAGCGTTGCACCTAATGTAATTAGGCTAAACCCAAAGTAACGTGCTTGATTCTCATAATGTTTCATATAATCTATGGAGTAATAAGTTACCAGCAACCACACCACTGTGGTAATAATCACTAAAGCTAAGCTTAACCAATCTAAACGAAACGATAAGCCAAAAGGAGGAATTAATAAGGGATATTCAAACACTAAGATATTTACACGTTGAATTAAGGGATATAGTCCAAGAGCTAAGAGTGCTAAAACAATAGTTACCCCGAAAGAAAGTGAATTGCGTATAGTTGCATTACTTCCCCACAGTAAACACAGTAATCCACCTAAAATAGGTAGTAAAATAATAATAGCAGCGTACATTGAAAGACCTCCTATAATTGAAACCAGTTCTCAAGAGCTGGATCTAAATACTGCGTTGGGATTCCCGAAAACAAACCAAAGAAGATAGTAGCAATACACAGACAGATTAAAGCGATGCTTGCACCAATTGGAATAGGTAGCGGCTTATAAGTTGGTTCTGTGCTCTGCCCAAAAAAGGCACTAATAACAATGGGTAAGTAATAAAGACCATTTAGAAAACTACTAACAAGAATCACCAATACATATATGGGTAAACCCGCCTCTAGAGCCCCTAAACTAAGATACCATTTACTAATAAAGCCATTTAACGGCGGAATACCGACCATCGCCAAAGATCCAAGGGAAAAAGCAATCATAGGCAGAGGATAAATGCGACCAACTCCTGCTAAAGAGCGAATATCTCGCTTGCCAGTTAATTTAATCAACAGACCAGCAGAGAGAAAGAGCATCGCTTTCATAATTGCGTGATTAAGAATGTGTAACACCGCACCAAGTAATCCATTATAGGTAAGTAACCCAACTCCCATAAAAATGTAACCAATCTGTGCAACTGTCGAGTATGCTAACATTTTCTTAATATCAGTCTGTCGAATCGCTAGTAATGATCCGAGCAAAATAGCTAATGCTGACATCAATAGTAAGACAAATTGCAGGGGAACTTGCGACACAAACTCTAGTGTAAAAACTCGAAAAATTAGTTTTAAGAAAACGATGATGTATACTTTAACCACTAGGGCTGACAAGACTGCACTTGAGCTTGTTGGTGCTGAGCCATGGGCATCGGGCAACCAAATATGCATGGGATAGAGGGCACTTTTTACTGTTAGACCGACGACAAATAACCCGAGAGTTGCTAATACATTTAACGGATATAATGCATACGCTTGAGGGAGAGCTTCGGCAATAAACGTTAGATTTAAGTAGCCTGTAACCATATAAATATTGGCAATTGCGAGCAGCAAACTACCAGAACCTAGTGTACTTAGCACCAGATACTTAACACTAGCTTCCAGAGCTAGCTTATTTCCATTCACAGCCACCAGAGCTGCTGCTGATACCGACGATATTTCTAGAAATACAAACACATTAAACAGATCATTTGAACTCGCGATTCCTAATAGAGAAGCAAGTAAAATAAGAAAAAGTGCATAATACTGACCCAATACCCGTTCTTTAATTTCTTTATACAGTAAGCCGTTTGCAAAGAGGATCACAACAAAACTGATGGCAGAGACCATAACGAGAAAAAAAGCAGAGATTCGATCAATTAAAAACTCTATGCCCCATGGCGGACTCCAGTTCCCAAAGTGATAGATTACCGAACCTCGCACATTAACCTGCATCGCTAAAATACAAGTTAAAACAACTAAAAGCCCTGTACATATAAGAGAGGCTCTTTGGGCATAACGCCAATATTTTGGACAGAACAAGAGAATGCTGTAGGCTGTTGCCAACGGTAAAACGACAATTAATGGAGCTACATGTTCGCTCATCATGCCTCTCCTCTCCGGATTTGCGTGATTTCATCTACGTTTACTGTCCCATAATGTTGATACAATTTAACAACAAGTGCTAAAGCAAAAGCTGTAACACTGACTGAAACCACAATACCAGTGAGAATGAGTGCTGATGGGAGCGGATTAATGTAGGTAACACCCTCGCGTCCTAAAATTGGTGCTGATCCTCCTTTAATATAACCAATAGCTACAAAAAACAAGAAGATCGCACTTTCCATAATATTCATACCAATAATTTTCTTAATTAAGTTGGCATGTGACAACATAATCCAAAAGCCCGTCAAGAATAAGATGATGGCCATACCATAGAAAGCATTATCTGCTAACCTAACGAAGTCAAACACGTTTATCCCTCTTCCCGTTCCTCATCAATTAGATGTGAAAACAACGTAATCATGGTGCTTGCTACTTTCATACCGATAGCAAATGTTAACAAAAAAATCGTACCTCCACTGGAGAGTCTTCCCGGTATTCCAAGCGGGAAACCAGCCACACTGTTTCCTAAGAAACGAGTACCTAATAAAACACCTAGCAAACCCACAAAGACATAAAATAAGGCTCCAGCACTTTCCACGACCCGTGTGAAATGCTCTGGAATCCTTTTTTCCTCCGAAAGAAGACCGTAGGCTAAAATATAGAGAATTATACTTGATGCTATGACTGTGCCGCCTGCAAATCCACCACCTGGTGATAGATGACCATATAAAACGATATACGCTCCATAAACCTGAATAAACGGAATCATGAAGCGCGATATAACTCGAATAATGAGATCTCGCACTAAGTACCCTCCTTTAGCTACGTAAAACCGCTAATAATCCAGCAATCGCAGTGAGTAATACCGTTATTTCACCTAAGGTATCGAAGCCCCGATAGTCGGTAATAATTGCGGTCACAGCGTTTAAGACACCAGTCTCTTCCACTGTTTGCTCAATATAACGCTGAGATACTTCATTATGAACTGGATTCGTTGGATCACCAAACACGGGCATTTCTTGTATTACCAACAATAACAGTAACCCAATAAAAACAAGAGTCACAAAACCTAACAGATTTTTCATTTCTATTCCATCCTCTCTGTACGGCTAATAGCAGCAAATAGCAGCAGAGTTGTAACGCCTGCGCCCATCGCTGCCTCTGTAATGGCTACATCCGGAGCGTTGAGCTGTTGCCATAACAAGGCCATTGTTAAGGAGTAAGCTGCAAATATGATAACTGAACTAATGAGGTCTTTAATGCGACCAGCCATCAGCGCACAAATAAGTAAGAATAACAATAACAGTAGCTGTAGTAGCGTCATGACCGGTACGTCCTTTCCCTAACATCAAACACAGCGAACTCACCACAAGCGGGCCGCACATTCGCCTTATAAGCAGCCTTGCCTATCAAATGCGATGCAGTGGGACTTGTTATCCAGATAAATAGGATCATCACAAAAAGCTTGAGACTCGTTGGCGTCCATCCCAGATATATAATTGCCCCGAATAGACTTAATCCAGCGCCTAGAGTGTCTCCCTTTGAGGTGGCGTGTAGCCGGGTATAAACATCTGGTAACCGCAGTAAACCAATGGTGCTGACCGCAAAAAAGAAAACTCCTCCGATAACACATATACTAGCAATGATTTCTCTTAGCATTAACTGAGACTACCCTTCTCCATGTATTTTGCCATACCGACTGTCATTAAAAAACTGATAAGTGCGTAAACCAGAGCCACATCGAAAAAAAACAACTGATCGGTAGCTATAGCAACAAATACCATGAAGATTACAGTCTTTGTCCCGATTAAGTTAATAGCAGCCACTCTATCCTGCACACTCGGACCGATAAAAGCACGCACCAAACATAAAAATAGGAGCACAACTAGACAGTAACTCCCACCTATAAGTATCGAACTCATCATCGCTCTTCCTCCAAGGATCGTAGATTTTCTTGAATTTTCCAACTCACCAAAGAATCTGCGTTACGCATATCGAGAACATGAACGGTATACACATCATGTTCAACCTCTACAGTTAATGTACCTGGGGTTAAGGTAATTGAATTCGCAAATAGAACTTCGTTCCACTCATACTGTAACTTAGGCGTAAAAATAACCAACCCTTGATCAAACTTCAATGTTGGACTGAGAACAATTTGCACCACCTGTATATTCGCTTTCACAATCTCAATAAGCATTAACCCGCCATGTGCTATGAGGATCCAGATTCGCTTAAAGGTAAGCGGAGGAAATTCATTTTTCTTCACTAAGATATCGTGATTAAACCATATCACAAGCGTACAAACAGCGAAACCTACGACTAATCCATCCCAATCCACGCTCTCTGTTATGATCAGCCAAAAACTAAATAGAAGACTAAACATAAGCAAACTCATTTTCACCGAAAAAACTCCCATTCATAATTCAATCTCTTTTTATTGTATGCCTTTGCATTCTTGCTGTCAAGCCATAAGAAGATCTGTTTATGGATGGACATAAAAAACCACTTAAGCTAACAGTTCTAAAACCCTGCTAGTCTAAGTGGCGAATCAAAACCTACACCCCAAAAGGATTAGGGATGTCACTAAAAGAGTGGAGATAATCCAAATCTGTATAGATTAACACAAGAGTGCCTGGGTTAACATGCACACCAGCGGCAGGAACTTGCCCAATGATTCGACTCCCTTCCCCAATGCGATCCACCTTAAATCCCCTGTCTTTCAGAGTTTTCTCGGCGTCCATTGAACTTAATCCTGCAACATCCGGAATAGACACTTGATTCCTGTCATCCTTTACTGTATTTGCCTGGGGTGCCACTCCTAAATAGGGCATAATTTGCTCAACAAGGCGCCCAAAAACAGGAGATGCAATAATTCCGCCAAAAAAAGCGCCTTGCGGTTCCCACATTACAACAATGCCAGCCATCACAGGATCCGTAGCAGGTGCAAAACCAGCAAATGAAGTTACTGTTTTTGAATGGGAGTAGCGACCATTCTCTACAAGCTGGGCGGTACCAGTCTTACCAGCTACTTCGTAACCTGCAACATCGGCACGGCGCCCTGACCCATTTTCAATCACAGACCGCAGGGCATCGCGCGTCATATGAGCAATTTCTGCCTCCATGATCTGACGCGCTTTTGGAATTGCTGGACCAATAATTCCATCAACAGTATGAATTTCCTTAACATAATGGGGTACAGAGTACACTCCATCATTAGCAATGGCCCCGAAACCCGCCAGTAATTGCATGGGAGTTAAGGTCATCCCCTGACCAAAACCAATGTTTGCCCACGTAACCAAAGGAATTCGTGCGCTTGGTGTGCGCACACGTCCAGGGGCTTCTCCTGGAAAATCGATCCCCATCTTACTACCAAAGTTATAGCGTTTCAAGTACTCATAAAAGCGCTGCCCACCTAAATCCATGCCCAACTTAGCATAATAGGGATTACATGAATTTTCAAGTGTCTCCACAAAACTCTGAGATCCATGTCCGCCCCGATGCCAACAGCGGATGGTCCAGCCCGACACGTTAATGTATCCAGGATCAAAAAAGCTAGCATTCGGAGTTGCCACACCTGTATCTAAAGCGATGGCTGCTGTAATCGCTTTAAAAGTCGAACCTGGTTCGTAGGTATCCGTCACTGCAATATTTCGCCGGTTTTGTACAGGGAAATCCATAAAGTTTAGAATATCGTAACTTGGATAGCTCGCAGTAGCTAAAATGTTGCCGGTTTTTGGCTCTGTAATTGCAATGACTGCCAGCCGCGATCCCGTTTCCCGCACCACCCTTTCCACCTCTCGCTGGGCGATTTGTTGAATATAGTAGTCAATGGTTAACACTAAATCTGCACCGTTTTCGCCCTGGAAGTATCCACGAACTCCTCCTTCTATCTCTCTTCCTATGGCATCTCGTTCAAATATAACTTCACCCTTAACACCGCGGAGATACTCATCGTAATAGAGCTCAATTCCCTCTAAGCCTTGATTATCAATTCCCACCAAACCTAAAATTTGCGGAGCAATCGAACCGTATGGGTAAAAACGCTCGGGGTTTTCAACCACTCCAATTCCTGGTAACTCCAAGCTTAATATTGCCTGTGCTTCTTTTGTTGATACACGTTTTTTAATCCATTCACTAGACGAACGCTTGCTCACTCGATTGAGCACAAAATCATAGTCTAAATCCAAAATGTCCGCCACTAGACGTGCACTCTTAGCTTTTTCCCTAACTTGTGCTGGAACTGCATAAATCGCATTCGCACTGACTGACATCGCTAAGGGTATCCCATTACGATCAAATATGGTTCCTCTTCGCGCGTCAATGGGAATCGCCTGAAGTCGTTGATTCATCGCCTTTGTTTGAAAGAACTGATTGTGCAGAAGCTGAATGTAGACTAAACGAGCAGTTAACCCCAGAATCCCCAGAATAATTGCAAACATCAAAATCACTATCCGGCGCGATACAAGCCTATTCGATACTCGGGACAATGTACATCATCTCCTCTTACAGAGTAAATCCTAAGAAGCTAACTAGACGATTCCAAAATCTGCGAATGATTGAAGCCAAGCCAGTACTCTGATTGGCAACAAGCTCAAACCGACCAAGTTCCTTATCGTCACGCAAGATAATCAGTTCTCCAATAGTTTCGCCTTTCTCAACAGGCGCTCTAAGCTCACCGACTTCTGCCTTTCTTTCAATGCTTTCTAGATCACTATCGAATAGAAAGAGCGATACATCCTTCGCACTGACAGCATCAACTAAATGGAGCACAGCATCTTTAACTGAAACTTCGCGAACAACCTCACCAGCAGGGACTACAGTTGTTAAGCGGTTGAACGCATATTCTACGATCCGTTCTGCCTCTTGATTTCGCTGCTCTCGGCTAGGGGCACCTAAAACCACAACAATGAGTCGACGCTCGTTGCGAGTCGTGGAAGTGATCAAGGTATGACCAGCGGGAGTCGTCGCACCTGTTTTGATACCTTCCATACCTTCCACTGCATGTAACAAAGGGTTAGTATTACGAATAATGCGATCCTGCGGTGTGAGAAAGTACTCCTTAGTAGATACAAACCGTTGAAATAGATCATTTTGCATGGCAATGGTGGATAGCCTTGCTAGATCAAGTGCAGTCGAATAGTTACCACTATAAATGGAGAGCAGTCCCGTCGAGTCCACAAAATTGGTGTTGATAATTCCAAGTTGGTGAGCGCGTGCGGTCATTAAGCGTGCAAACTCTTGCTCGCTGCCACCCACAAACTCAGCAATAGCTACAGCCCCATCATTAGCCGATGCTAGGGCGGTTGCATACAACAACTCTTCTAACGTAAATTGATCCCCACCACGAAGCCGAATTTGTGTACCTCCCCGACTTGCTGCATTACTGCTCGCTGTTACTACATCGCTAAGACTAATTTTTTCCTCTTGCACCAGTTCACAGGTGTAGAGAATTGTCATTATCTTTGTCAAACTAGCAATGGAACGACGCTGATACGCGTTTTTCTCATAAAGAACGACATTAAGATCGGCATCGTAAGCAACAACAGAAATCGAACGAATTGTCGGAAAGTCCTCAACAGCCATAACTGCACTAGCCATGTACATAGCATTAAAGCATAGTAGGAGTCCAACAACGATAAGCGACCTGCATCGTTTCAATTCATATAACCTCC
>SKJB01000130.1 GCA_007116145.1 Limnochordia bacterium
GCAAATCGTTCACCGAGAGCATAAAATGTAAACGAATTATCTTTTCGCATACGATGTCCACTGTGACGAGTAAACCCTGAATGAAAGGTAACATATGCACTTAAGTCATCCCATCCATCCCGTAATAGAACGTGATCGCTCTCAAAAAACTTATCGAGCGGTAAATTGGCTTCCTTTGGAGACAGCGGTTCAAGAGCTGGATCAGCCCACAAAATAACATATGGGAAGGAGCGATCACTTGCTGATCTTCTACCGTTAAGCAATCCCCACAATCCTACCTGATCACTATATTTGCTAATCAAGTACATTGACTCTATTGGCACGCGACCCCCACCCCACGGTGGCATCTGTCTTACAAGAAAGTCAACAGTAACAGTAGCCATTTTCGGTTGTTCGCTAACAAGATCAAGACCAGTCATATTTTCCAGAGCAGCGGCAAACGTCAGAGCACCCCACTCCCCATAGGACCAATAACCCCTGCCTTCGTAATTCCAGCCATCTGCATCAGTAGAATACTGGAAATACGCGCGCACTTGTCTAGTAGCAAAATCTAACCATTCGTCCTTATCACCTAACACAAGTGCAGTAAGCCCTAATCCACCATTTGCAACCCCATTCCAATTTGATGAATCATGGAAACTACTTGGAGTACCATATCGTTGGAAGGAATATCTATATTGTGTTGCACCAAATCCCTCTAAAACATTACGCATAAATTCTCGCTGGCTGTCAGTCAGATATGGATACAACCAATCATATCCTACAGCAAAAGCATGATTCGCATCGCCTAAAGCCAAAAGAGTATTTAACCTATGATAGAACATTGGATCATAGTTCTCTGCATTGTGCATCATAACATCAATCGCTTTTTGGATATAACGTTCATCTTCTTCTATATAACCTACCAAGGCTAGGATATTAATGGTACCACTTAGCCGCCTTGCCAAAGTTTGTGAAACGTTAAGATTCGTACTCGCATTTAGAAGTCTATCTGCTTCCCTCTTAACTCCAAGATATTCACCGCGTAACCATCCATCCTGTACCTTCTCCCTAATTTCGTCAAGTTCATCAATTGTAAAGAAAAGTGATGGGTGCTGTACTGTCTCTGCCATGGTTAAACCAGAAATCATTAACACTAAACAGATCGTCATCATAACTATCTTTTTCACTAAAATTCCTCCTCGAGTAGTATTACGATTCCTCTTTTTTAAACTTATCTAGGGGTCTTAGTTTACCTGTAAATGCTGTTCTTTGCCCTCCTTTCAGTCAATATTCCCACATAGATCGGTTCATAGAAAACACTCCAATATGTGGGACTATCCCTTTTCACAGATATATTACTCCGTCTTTCCAGTTTTTCCTGCCTATCTCAAACTCATACTCTAATTTTCTAGATAAACTCCATCATTTACTAGTGTTTCTCTAAGTAGGGGATAGGGTAAATCACGAGTCCCCACATCCTTTTGTGCACAAAGGGCTGCAGCTGTACCCGCTGCTTGTCCTTGACCCATACAAGAAATGGTATTGCGTGTGGACATGTGGGCATCTCGCTCGGAGGTAATGGTCATACCTGCTGTCAGCAAATTATCAATACCTTTTACACGCATTGCTCGATAAGGAATACCATAAGAGGCTCCGTTCTTGATCTGGATCACTGGGGCACGGTCGTGGAATCCATAAGCCATTATGTCATCTTCAAAATGCTTCCCATTAATGATTTCGTCATTCGAAATATCATAATCACAAACAATACAGCGTCCTCGCCGAATAGAAAGAGATGGACTAGTGCGTGCAATAAAGGCTTTTTCACAGCCAGGAATATACTTACGCATGAGTTCTATTGCTTTATATTGCCTTCTGCGTAGCTCAAGCTCCGCTAAGCTTACCTGATCTCGATCGGTGGGGCTTACCTTCATCTTATAGTTCAATTTGATAAACATAAAGTAGTTATCATGGACGGTTGTGGTTACAAACGACATGCCAATCTCTGTAGCCTGTTTCGCAAACTCTGGAGATAGTTTCCCCTTATTAGCTCCTACTCGCACTATTTTACCTGATTCTCCACTTCGAATACCTTCTGCATAATCGGAGACAGCGTCCTGACTCTTAAAGAATTCGTAATATTTTTCTATGTCTACATTTCCTACACCAATACTATTTGCAACGGGGTGATCATTGGGTTCTGTAAATTGTGCACCAGCATAGGCAGATAAATCTCCATATCCAGTACAGTCCACAAAGGATTTTGCCAAGATCACTTCGCGTCCAGATCGGCTCTCTGTAATAACACCCTTAACCACTGGGCCCTCCATAATCGCATCGACAAGTAAAGTGTTCACACAAATATAGACGCCAGCTTCTTGTAGCATTTCAAATACCACAAGCTTATACAGTTCAGTGTCTATTGCTGTACAAACTGAATCATAATCAAAGCGACCGAGCACTTCTGCATGGCCTGTAGTTCCTCCCACTGCGACTAATCGATCAATTATTTCTTGCGGAATACCCTTGACAAGTTGTCTTTTTTCCACACCAGGGAAAGCCTTCCATATGTTGTAGAAACTATGAAGTGCTGTGCCCCCTTCAACGGGAATCCCACCTAGATAACCTTTCGACTCGATTAAAGCTGTTTTTACCCCTTGTCTTGCTGCGGCAATGGCGGCTACTACGCCTCCTGTACCACCGCCTGCGATTACAACATCATACTGTTTTACAGGTAATTTCGTTGATGACTCTACATAAAAATCCATTATTACCATACCTCCACTTTGTTAATAGAACCCCATGTTCATCCAAATTTGGTCAGGAACTTTCCTCGTACAGTGTCTAATTCTACTACATCCTTATATTACCCTCTATTTCAAAGGAAATTTATTGTTTTTTTCTCAATTATTCCGTTTAACTATTCTGGCCAACCCGCTAACAATTAGAAAACAAAAATCCATTTATTTAATTGCGTATTGCATTTTATGCTAGATCGGTTGATTATTGAAAAAAAATATGATAGACTGTAATTAGAATGTAAATTAAGATTTAACAATTAGTCTTTAACTAAGCAAGATGAGCGATGTAGATGAAAATCTACTTTTGAAAGGAGGCTTTTAGGACGAAGTAAATGAGTACTAATTGATTGCTAGAATATCCAACAAATTAACTAATGGAGGGGTTTTACAATGAAAAACACGACAATATGGATGATCACACTACTTTTAGTTTCGTTGATAGCAACAGGTGCAATGGCAGCTTCACCTGAGTGGGTTGCAGTGAAAACAGATACACCACCTACGATTAATGCAGATTTTTCCGATGAAGCATGGCAAAGCGCTAATGAGTTTGTACTTGACAAAGCATTAGTTGAGACCGCTGGGACAGTAATTTGGCGAGGTGGAGCCCCAACACAACTGAATAATTCAGGCCGTTTTTACTTACTTTGGGATCAAGATTTCCTCTACTTATATGCTAAGGTACAGGATCATGACGTGTTTACAGGCAGAGAGTTAGGACAGCCGCTAAATAATGGTACCGATGGATTACAGATAGTAATGCATCCAACTACTGTTCGATGGATCATCGATATCACTCCTGGTCAACTAAACGAGGACACTCCATTAATGTGGGAGCACTGGCAGGTCTTAGGAAATATTCTAGATGTGGATGTAGCTAGTAAAATTACCGAAGAAGGCTATGAGATCGAAGTAGCCTTTCCCTGGAGTTTGTTCAACGCCACAGAACAAATTAAGGCTGGCTACCAGTTCCCCTTTGGGATGATCATCCAAGAACACCAAGACAACTATTTAATGATGGACTTTGGTCAAGGAGATAGGGTTATCGGAAACGCAAGTCGTTGGAATACACTAACTTTAGGAGAGTAATTTAGCACGAGTTATATTGCTGGAGGATTATTTAATTCCTCCAGCAATATTTTTTTCGTCTATTAGGTCTTATGACTATCATAATCGCTCTTATCCTTGGTATACGGCCCCTGGTCCATCCCCGTTGCCTGAATATAAACTATATTAGCAAACCGAGGTATCGATCTTCCCTTTAGATAAGCTTAGCCAAATTTCCTTACCCGCAAAGGGGGATCAGTACGAAATAAAGGTTTATTTTCATTAACATAGAACATAGATAGTGTTACCCTCAATAGATGATACAAGAAAGCTTGACAAAAAACTGCTACATAAAGGAGAGTACTATGTTTACACTATCAGTAATTCCTTCCTGGTTCGAAGGTGACGTGTATGGAAAGTTTGCAGATGCTGCCACAAGAGGTTTTAAAGCAATTGAATTACTTCAATGGACTGAGCTTGACTTGAATCGCATTCGTGCTGAGGTGGACCGTACAGGCGTGGAAGTAGCTGCTATTCTCTGTCGTTCTAGCGACCCTGTGAAGCAAGAGATGATTGCCAATCAGCATGGCATCGTTAATGCTGATGCCCATGCTCCATTTTTGGATGCAGTTAACGAAGCAATTGCCGCAGCTCAGATAGTTGGAGCAAAAAATCTTGTTGTTACAACGGGCAACGAGGTTGTGGGACTGTCGCGGCAAGAGCAGCACGCCAATATCGTAAAAGCATTACGTGCGGCAGCCCCGTTAGTCGAGGAGTCTGGGATTAGGCTTGTTATTGAGCCGCTAAACATTCTGGTTAATCATAAGGGTTACTTCCTGACCACCACGAAGGAAGCCGTAGAAATCATCCAAAAAGTTGGCAGCCCGAACGTGCTGGTTCTATACGATATATACCATCAGCAGATCACCGAAGGAAACATCATTAATACCATTCGCAACAACATCAGTTTCATCGGTCACATTCATGTGGCAGATGTACCTGGACGCAAACAGCCTGGTACAGGGGAGATAAACTACAGAAACGTGTTCAAAGCTATTCGTGATGTGGGTTATGAAGGGTATGTTGTTATTGAATCTGGACTGAGTGAGGATGTGGATCTTGTCTGTCCTAAGATGTGGGCATTGCTAGAAGAAGAGTGAAGCTGTGGTCAGAGGCTTTCTTTAATTGTTTGTTTTCTAGCTCAAGCACAGCTAAAACACCTTGGATCCTCACACGGAGGATCCAAGGTGTTCTTATCATCAAACACAGATCTTGCTAACTTTTAGGACCGATCAAGATAACATCAATGTCATTTACATTTGTGCGGGACGAATATTCTATCGAATCTCCTAACGCATCAAAGAACTCTTGAGCATTATGGGTATCTAGGTACTCTTTAGCATTAAGGACACTGCGTGCTACACTCGATCCATCAGCAATAGCCCCAGCCTTACCCTCTCCGTCTACACCATCAGTATCTACACCAGCAACAACAATGTTCTCTCTTCCCGCAATTTCCAAAGCTGCGCTTAAAACGAATTCACGATTAGGTCCAAAACCATCTCGATCCTTCCAATCAAAGGTAACAATCATTTCTCCGCCCAATAAAAGAGCAGCAGGTGGTGCCAGGGGATTGTGAGAGTCTTGTATTTCTTTAGCAATTCCCATAATACATTTGGCAACCTCTTTTGCTTCTCCTCTATTATGGCTAGAAAGAAGCAGGGTTTGAAATCCTTCTCGCTTGGCGACTTGCTGCGCTGCAATAAGTGCTCCGCGATTGTTGCCGACAAGAAAGTTATGCACTCCATCCGGAACCGTACGGGGCGGTTCTAATTCGGGATTTTCTAGACCATGTTCTAAATGATTTCTAACCGCCTCTGGCGTATCGGACCAAATCTTATACTGCTTTAACAGCGCAATTGCATCACCGAAGGTAGAATCATCCTTGTATGTGGGACCAGAGGCTATTACACTTAGATCGTCACCTATCACATCGGAGAGAATTAATGAGACAACCTCAGCACCTTTTTCCACTGCAAGCTTACCAAATTTCCCTCCTTTGATCAGGGTTACATGTTTACGAATCGTATTGATATCGCTGATAGTTGCCCCACAGTGCATCAACAACTCATTCAGTCGATGCATATCCTCTATGGAGATCCCAGCTGGTGGAGCACAGAATAGAGCAGATCCCCCTCCTGAAATCATAAATACAATTAACACTCGTTCATCTGGCTTGATACCATTAACTAAATCCATGATTTTCTGCGAGTACTCCAAATTCTCTTGGCGAGGTTCTGGGTGATATGCTCTATATACTGGAATACTTTCAAGAGGAATCAGATCAATCTCATCCCCTATTTTGGTTAAAGCCAAGCCTCCGTCGGGTCTAATAATCCCTTCAAAGGCACTGCACATAGGAGTTGCAGCTTTCCCAACACCAAATAAGAGAATCCGATCAATCTCTGCTCTGTTGAATGTAAGATCATTAATCACCAGACTGTCATTGGTTACCTTCACACAATTCTTAATTGCTTCAATCGGATCAGCTGCTTTTACTCCAGCCATAATCATCTCCTGCGCAATACGGCGATATGTTTCGTTCATGTATATGCCCCCTAAAATCCTCTTGTGATTGTTGTCCACAAAAAACTACTGGCTATCCAATTCTATTGAAAGCTAGTTGTATCTCCATCTCCCGGGCTTTGGCGAATAACCTTGCCAGGAATGACTGCAAAATTATCATATCGAACATACTGAAGACTAGTTACTGGGTTATTTCTTGGTTGTCCTCCAAGGAAAGTGCTAAAAAAGAACGCATGTATTTTTGCATTTACACTATCACTCTGGTGTAACATAATGTTATGCGCTTGCGATTCAAGTTTACCATTTATGTATATCTTTGCCACTCCATCCGCCTTGGTGGGACTACTGTTAATTTTTACATAGAGCGATACAGAATACCACTTTTCTTTTTGTAACTGATAAGTTGATTGTCGATACCCTTTCCCAAATGCCAAATTCGCATTCTGCTCATACGTATATAGAGAAGGCACTCTGTTACGTAATGTCATACGCACACTCCATTGTTCTGGGTTAGCATCACGTCCTCCGGTCACATGTCTTCTTGGCACGAGCCCATGAAACTTCCCACCCATTGTAGACATATAATTGCTTTCAAAATAAATATCATACTGAAGAGTATATTCATCTGCTGGAGGGACTTCCTGACGGAATTGCTGCACAGTAGTTCCTGCTGTCGACTGTATATCGTATTCTACACGCACACAGCGAGAATTGTTTACTCCGCCATCTGCCATGATTTCCAAAGCCGCTCTCCCCATCCATTTGCTTCCTGGTGTTAAGCCTTCAAAATCCTCAGACCATACAGGGTTTGCTGCAGAGACTGGTATACTGATGCAGACAAACAAACAAAGCAACAGTATTTGGATACAAACTTTTTTACTCAAAATCCATCGACTCAAATCAATTACCACCTTTCTTTAGTCAAAGAACAACAAAAACTCTTTAAAAAAGTAGCGAAACATTTCACCTCTGGCCTCTGTTCAACTCTAGCATCCTTACTTCACACACCCCCGCTTGGTCTGATCTCCTAGAAGGATTTCAAAATCAAATAGTTGACTGCACCATCTTCATGCACCTAATATCAATTCTACCAGAAGGAAATATATCCTTCATTAATTTGAATGTTTTAAGACAATATTTATTTAACAATTACCCTGTATCTACTAGGTTTTTCTGCCACTACTTCGTTGCGCTACTCCAAATCTCAGTTCCATATTGCATATTTTAAAAAAGGAAAAAAAGAGAAAGATCCTCCTCTTCCTTTCGGAAATATCTCTCTTGCAAACGAAAATTGTTACACTCCTACTTAGTGTCCATATCGACTTGGAGCAATAAGGTTTAATAAGGTAGTCTGTCGCTCATCACCGAGCAATTCCTGTAGTAGGTCTTCGTAGCGGGGATCACCCCATAATTCACTCGCTTTCCGCAATACCCAGGTTATATCAAAAGTTCCTTTATTCGATACGGAGATGGAGATTATCTGCTGATAAGGCCATTTCTCTTGATCAGCTAGATAGGGACATATAAAGTCTAAAGCCAAATTTAACAAATGCTTTTCAGCTGCATCAAAGTTCAAATATTTGCGTCCAAAGTGTTTCCCTAAATAGGCTAGTTTGAATTGAGTAACCAAGTTCATCACTGAGTAGCTCAAACCTTTGGTACGTGCTAACTCGTGGGGCTGACGACCATCGGGTTCTATTTGGGCTCGCAGCCTCTGGCTAACTGTATTCTCATATTTCTGCTCAGCAACATCGAGTCTTCCTGTAAAAAAGGCGAAACTGACAACCTGAAGATCATAATTTGTGCCATGATTATTCTTATGTATGGCCTCCATTTTACCGTGATCACTCTCTGTTAGCCATGTAAGGTAATCTGAAAACCAGCACTTAATCATTTCTTGTTCTTTCTCTGTCCATTGTGGCACAGTGGCTATTAACCCAACGGCATCAAGCACCGAAACTAGACCACTTGTTTCAATAATCCC
>SKJB01000016.1 GCA_007116145.1 Limnochordia bacterium
CCAGATCCTGTGCAAGTCTAACCTTTAATTCCTCTTGGGATTTGGCGTTTGCAGCGATATCAAATCCTAGTAATGATCCGCTATACGATCCATCGTCTTCTTGCTCGTACTCCATCGTGAAGCGATAGGGTTCCAACAAAGCGCTTAGATGATTAAGAGACAAAGCCGCAATCAAGTCGCGGTTTCGCTGTACTACTATCGGGCGCTTGTGTACTACAGTATCAATAAAGCTACTAAATTCTTTTCGTACATCAGTGGCTTTCTGTATTGTTAACATAAGTATCATCTCCCTTCACCTCCTCATTATACACTATGTACGTTATGTACGCAATATACATGGCAATGTTTGGATGAAGTTTTGGCCGAAATGAGCCGTACACGTTTGCATTGATCGGTTCTGTTAGCTGGACTTCTTCATGTCTTGCAGCACAGCCATTCCCGACACTCCATGCATGTACATCAACCGAAATAGACCGAACCGCCGCTTAGCCGTCTTTGCATTCCATTGCAAAGACGGCTGTTATTGAGTTGAGGTGATTAAAGTGGGAAGAAACAAGGCGTATAGGCAAAATTTAAACGCCTACGTTAAGTCTGTTAGCGAGAAAACTGTGCATTCTTGGCTTGTTAAGCAGACGCAGCATCGTTTCGGTGTAGCATTACAGGAAGCCATGCTCGTTTCTGATAAGGCAGTCTCCTATCTATCCGGTTTACTTGGTATAAACCTTGGTAATCAGTTTATAATTGACTTGCCTTCAGCTGAATCTACCGTCTGTACCTTAAAATGCTTTCAGAAACTGAGCTGTTACTTGGCAATCTAGAGGCCCCATCAAACTCCATTGTCTACTTCGCCACTTCTGACGCGTTATCTATACTCATGGGCTGATTGTCTAAAAAGAGTCTTCGAATAGGAGCACTATCTATTTAAGCAAAACCATCAGGCATTTGTCCTAAACCTGATCCTGGTAGGGCGCCTTCAAGTGCTAATAGCATACTTTTTACAGTGATTCCACCATTATATCCACCAAAACTATGGGTGCCTAAGACTCGGTGGCAGGGAATGATAATCGGCAAGGGGTTAGCGGATATAGCACGTCCCACAGCTTGATAACCTTTAGTGTTACAAGACTCCGCAATTATCTTGTAGGTAGACGTTTCTCCGTATTTAATGCTGGCTAGCTGTTGCCATACTTGTTGCTGGAAATTGGTGCCGAATAGCTGAGTTGGCCAGTGAAACACAATTGGAAGCCCTTGAAAATAGGTGTCGAGATCAGCTGCATATTCCTGAGGCAGAGTCATATGATTATTCAAAGTGGTTCGTAGTGGAGTTTGAGTGGGTAGGATTAGGCGCGTAAAAACCAAATTTTCAACTTCAAGATAAAGTTTGCCAATAGGTGATTGGTATTGATAGGTAGTCATATTTCTTGCCTCCTTCCAAGAATGAGATTCGGCACTTCGTGATTAACTCCTCTATCGAGACAAAGTGGCAGGTATTTTATTTTGGGTGTCGAATTATCTGCTTTAGCAAGAGTTGACTAACGGTAAGAGGTGCTGCTATGGTAGTTGTTGCCCAAACAAAGGTTAGTAACCCCCAACATTTACATCGAAATGTATTTAGCTTAGCTTGGCCAGCTATTATTGAAATGATGTTACATATGACTGTAGGGATTGTGGATACAGCAATGGTAGGCCGCTTAGGTGCAGTATCTTTAGCAGGTGTAGGATTAGCAAATCAGATATTTTTCTTGGGTACCACTGTCTTTGGTGCCATCGGTACAGGAAATACCGCTTTGGTCGCACGACACATAGGTGCAAAAGAACCGAACAGAGCCGGGGAGGTTGCCAGACAATCGCTATTTTTAGGGTTAGTGGTTGCAGTTTTCGTTATGATTCCTTTACTATTTTTTACTCACCAGATTTTTGGGTCCTTATTTCGGAGTACGGATCCTGAGGTATTAGCGATTAGTGTGGGGTATACTCGGATTGTGGCGCTAGCACTGATTTTTAATTACTGTCTAATGTTAATTAACGGTACGCTGCGAGGAGCTGGTGATACGAAAGCTCCTATGCGGATTACGGCAGTTGTAAATGTCTGCAATATAATTGGAAACTATGTATTGATCTTTGGTGTGGGTCCGTTTCCGCAATTAGGGATAAAAGGGGCAGCTATAGCGACTGCTTGTGCCCATGTACTGGGTGGACTATTAGCGCTAGCCACATTGCTTAAAACCCAATCTATCGAGATTCAGTTAGGTGGACCGTATCGGTTTGATATCACGGTGATTCGCCGGATCTTAAAAGTAGGTATACCTGCGGCATTAGAACAAGGTTCCATGCGAGTTGGTCAGTTGTTTTATACGATGCTGATCGCCTCCTTAGGTACGGCTTCTTATGCTGCCCATCAAGTGGCTCTCAACGCCGAATCGCTTTCGTTTATGCCTGGATTTGGATTTTCACTTGCAGCTACCACTCTAGTTGGTCAGGGTTTAGGAGCAGAAGACCCGGATTTAGCCGAACGTTCCGGGTATGCTGCACATCGTATGGGTCTGTTTATTATGTCCGTAATGGGTGTGCTGTTTTTCGTTTTTCCCACGCAATTAATCTCAGTCTTTACAACTGATCAAGAGGTGATAAGCTTAGCGTCTTATTGTCTTAGACTGATCGCTCTTAGTCAACCTGCTTTGGCAGCTATTATGATCTTTGCCGGAGGATTACGCGGAGCTGGAGACACAAAAGGTATTTTATGGATTACGACTACTGGTTTTTTTGGGATTCGCTTGTTTCTATCTTATATACTGGCCATTCGTTTAGGGTATGGCTTGAGCGGAGCTTGGGTCGCAATGGCGATAGATTTAAATATTCGTGGGCTCTGGATCTGGTTACGCTTCCGTAGCGGATACTGGAAGGGCTTAAAGATATAGATAAAAGGAAGCCGGCCCCGCGGCCGGTTTAAGCATTTTCAATGATTGCAGCTACATATTGTGCACTCAAAGCGAGGTCTGATACAGCGATAGACTCTTTCTTACTGTGCACATCTTTAAAGTTGACACCTAAAATAACGGAAGGTATGCCACGGCTATTAAGGATGTTCGCATCGCTACCGCCCCCAGCACTATGAATATCAGCTACTAATCCTATACTATCAGCTGCCTTTACAGCAAGCTTAATAACTTCGGATGTAATGGGCACATTAAATCCTGGGTAGGCGTCATGTACTGCAACCTCTAGTTTGGCTCCCACACGTATCGCTTCCTGAACACAATGAACCATGTGATCTATTTGGGATTGTAATAGTATGGGTTCAAGGGATCGAGCTTCCCCTTTTAAGTATGCCTGATCGGGTATAATATTTGTGGCTACTCCGGCATGCATGATGCCAATGTTAGCAGTAGTATCCAAACTAATGCGTCCAAGGTTCATATTCCTTAGTGCATCGGCAGCAACTAGGATAGCACTTAGACCTTTTTCTGGATTTATGCCAGCATGAGCAGCTTTACCATAAATGGTAAACTCAACGTTTTTTTGATAGGGTGCCTGGTTGATAATTGTACCGACAGGTCCACCTGTATCTAAAAAGTAGGCAAAGGTGGCGCCTAAGGATTTAGAGTCGAGAGCTTTGGCACCGTTTAAACCACCTTCTTCGGCAATTGTGAATACAACTTCAATTGGGCCATGAGGAATATCTTGCTCCTTAACTGTCTGGACAGCCTCAAGGATGGCAACTATGCCTGCCACATCGTCAGCGGCTAGAATTGTTGTGCCATCGCTTGTGATCACTCCATGATTGATCTGTGGTTGAATATTGTTACCTGGAGCTACTCGATCCATATGCGCACAGAAGAGCAGTGTCGGTTTTGTCGGATCACCAGTAAGCTTGCCAATTATATTGCCAGCAGTCCCGTTAATTGTTGATCCTGCATCGTCTTCCGTAACCGTAAATCCGATTCTTTTTAGCTTTGAAAATAAGTTATCCGCCATGGAGCGTTCCTCACCAGCGAAGCTATCAATTTTTACAAGCTCCATAAATGTATCGACAAGTCGGTTTTGATTTATCAGCATAAAGTACTCCTCCTTTGATTACCTACCCATTCTCCGAATTTCACTCAGAATCCTGTATGTGTAGAGAGATGATTGTGATCATTTACCAAATCTGATACAATTAAGAAAAGTGGGGTGTCTTAAATGGAAAAGAAAATTTCTATTTGTCTACAAGGTAAAACACTCGAAGTTAGGCCTGGTCTGCGTATTTTGGATCTGGTGGAGGAACTAAACTTTAGTCGGGTGATTGTGGCTGCTAAAGTTAACAATCGACTGGAATCCCTAGATTATCGAATGAAAGGTCCTGCAACCATACAACTAGTGGATACCTCTTCTGAAGATGGTATGCGTGTCTATCGAGATAGCTTAGTGTTTGTGATGATCCGTGCTGCTAAAGAGCAACTACCCAGTGGTCGTGTGCATATTGAGCACGCATTAAGCAACGGCCTATTCGGAGAAATATATGCAGATCAACCCTTAATAGGACAGAATGTGGAAGATATTGAACTTCGTATGCGGGCAATAATTGCTGCAGATCGGCCAATTAGTAAGCACAAAATGCCAAAGCGGACAGCAAGCGAAATTTTTGTTAAACAAGGACAACACGATAAGGAGCAGCTTATCAGGTATAGCCGGCGCGAATTGCTCAATGTTCACAGTTGCGATGAGTATTACGACACGATTGCCGATGTGATGGTTCCATCAACGGGATATTTACAATACTTCAAGTTGCGTTTTTATTTACCGGGATTTATTTTGGAGTTTCCTAAACGAGACAATCCGCAGGTCATACCGAATTATGTGGAACAGGGTAAATTGGCAACGGTGTATTATGAAACAGAAAAATGGAGTAAAAATATGGGTATTGCTAATGTTGCATCTTTAAATGCAGCAATCAGTTCAGGGGAGATTAGCGAGCTGATTCGGATATCCGAAGCCTACCAAGAGAAGAAGATCATGGCCATTGCTGATCAGATTACCTCTGAACGGGATCGTTTGCGTGTTATTTTGATCGCAGGACCTTCTTCATCCGGAAAAACAACCTTCGCTCATCGTCTCTCTGTGCAATTACGAGTCAATGGACTACACCCAGTAGCAATTAGTCTTGATGATTATTTTTTGAGTCGAGATTTAACACCCGTTGATGCTGATGGTAACTTCGATTTTGAAGCTCTTGAGGCTATTGATACGAAATTGTTTAACGAGCATCTCAGTAAACTCATTCAAGGTGAAAGTGTCGAACTGCCAAGCTTTAACTTTAAAAACGGTGAACGAGAGTGGCGTGGTCATTCGTTGCAGGTCTCTAGTGAGCAACCCATAATCATCGAAGGGATTCATGGATTAAATGATCGACTAACAGCATCCATCCCTCAGGGGCGGAAATTTAAGGTCTATGTTAGCGCTCTAACCCAATTAAATATTGATGATCATACACGCATTCCAACCACCGATGTCCGTCTCATTCGGCGGATTATTCGGGATCATCAGTTTCGGTCTTATACAGCGCTGAACACAATTGCAAGGTGGCCCTCGGTTCGTCGGGGCGAGGAAAAGTACATTTTTCCATTTCAGGAAGATGCTGATGTGATGTTTAACTCTGCACTAGGCTACGAGTTAGCTGTACTGAAAAAACATGGTGAACCACTACTACGGACCATTGATAACAAAGAGCAAGCATACGGTGAGTCTAGACGATTACTCCGTTTGCTAAGTCACTTCCAGATACTAGATGTCGATAAGGATGTTCCGTGTAACTCGATCTTGCGAGAATTTATTGGCGGATCTTGTTTTGATAAGTAATTTAGCTAGAAAGCAGGATATAGATGAAGATTCTTTTAACAACGTTAAATGCCAGATTTACCCACCAGAATTTAGCGCTACGGTATTTAAAAGCGTATTGCCAAGCAGCGTTTTCACAAATTGTGGTTCGTGAGTTTAATATTAACCAGCACTTGTCTTTTATACTTGGAGAATTAGTAGAGGAACACCCAGATATTATCGGATTTTCTTGCTATATCTGGAACATCGAACAAACCCTTGAATTAGTGAGTAACTTAAGGAAGATTCAACCGCACCTAAAAATTGTACTCGGTGGTCCAGAAGTTTCGTATGAGTACGAAGAACGAATGCAAAAACATTCGGAAATAGATTATGTAGTGGTCGGTGAGGGCGAAGAAGCTTTGCTTCAGCTTTTATATTCGCTAGAAGCTGAAAAGGGTGAGAGAGGTAGTTCAGCTGAATTCTCTCTCTGTACTGTACCTGGTCTAATCTATCGCCAAGGGGATGCAATTATCGCAAACCCCACAAGGACACTGAACATAGAGTCCATTCCTTTGATTTATCCAGAAGACCATAATCTAGCAGAATTGAAGCAAAAGATAGTGTACTATGAAACCTCGCGAGGCTGCCCCTATGCTTGCGATTATTGCCTATCCTCGCGTACTGGGGCTGTGCGATATTTTCCCCTAGAACGTTGTAAGGATGAATTGACTCGGTTAGCCAAATTAGGGGTAGAGCAGATTCGCTTTGTGGATCGGACATTTAACTGCAATAAGGAGCGCGCTTTGGATTTGCTTCGTTTTATGTTAGAATTAGATACAAAAACCCGCTTTCAATTAGAAATGAGTGGCGATTTGGTGACCAACGAGATGATTGATCTACTGAAGCAGGCGCCAGTAAACAGGTTTCAGTTTGAGATCGGTGTGCAATCCACCCATCAGCCCACCTTAGAGCGGGTGAATCGTAGTACAGATCTAGAAAAATTAGCTTCGGTTGTTTGGCAACTAAAGAAACAAACTAAGGTACGGTTTTTGCTAGACTTAATTGCAGGGTTGCCTCAAGAAGGTTTTACGCGGTTTGGAGAGTCTTTTAATTTTGTTTACAACCTGCAGCCGACAAAAATTCAATTAGGATTTTTAAAACTCTTAAGAGGTTCTAGTTTGCGAGAAAGGGCATTAGAATTTGGGTGTGTTTATACTGCGAAAGCACCTTATGAAGTACTTCAGACCGATTGTCTAACTTTTGAGGAACTAGCCCAATTAAAAGTGATTGACCAATTAGTAGATATTTTGGTAAATTCAGGACGGTTTTCGCGAAGTCTTCAATACTTACAACTGCGAGATGGCTGCACTCCCTTTATGCTGTTTAATCGTCTTGCAACTTTATGGAAAGAACATGGTTATCATGGTGTGCCACACGGGATATTTCGTGTTTATGAGTTACTATGGGAATTAATAGGCAACGACGATGCTGCATTCAAGGAAATGCTACGGTTAGATTTCCGTTTACACGAAAATAAGCGATCCACTCCAGTGTGGCTTGGAGGATCGCTTAACCGCAATCTAGAGCATTATGTAATTCGTCAAGGTATTGTGGCTAAGTACTTACCAGAGCTTAATGAGCTGTCTGCTCGGGAAGTGAGTAAATATATTATGGTAGAGTCCTTTGATTATCAAGTGTATCAAGAAACAGATGGCTTGCCTGGGTGCCAAAGGCAGCATCTCCTATTTTACTATCCAAGCCCCACAGTAACTAGGGTCTTTGTATTAATGGACTCCGAACTCGTCGACGCCGAATGGGAGTAGCTTGTTGTGTGTGAGTGATCGGTTGGTAGGCCATGGGTATTTTTGTGATGTCAGCAGTTTTTTGGTCTAAGGAGCATAAATCGGAACGAGCGAGCTCTGAGAGAGCACGTTTTCCAAGAGCACGAACTCCTTCACACATTTCTTCTCGGCATGATGTAAGGAATTTTCCAAGCGAAGTTCCACCTTGTTTCCAATTAAATGTGTTCTTGTATTTGCCATCATTCCAAATCACTTGAGTTGGCGGTTCAAACGGTACACCTTTCAGAACTTGTGTATGAGTCATAGCAAACATGGCGATAGCACCAATGTACACAGCATCTGCTCCAAGAGCTAGCACTTTTAAGAAGTGTCCAGGTGTATTGAGCCCACCTGATACAATTATGTCTACCTTATCACGTACTCTATGCTTTTCTAGATGCTCTAAAGTACGGCTGAGTCCGATGATCGTAGGGAGACCGAAGTCATCTTCTAGGATTGGTGGTGACCCTTTGGTGGCAGCTTGCCCTCCTTCTAATGCAAGAACATCAATTTGCGCCTCTAAGGCAATGTCGATGTCCTTTTCTAAGTCATTTGTAAAAGGAAACTTACAAGCAATAGGCACACCACCAGTTAACTCTCGCAAACGGATAACAAGATTACGTAGCCCGTTTTTTTTCGTTAATTCGGGTAAGCGAGCCTCAATGATGGCTGGTTTTCCAGGTGGTAATTTTAACCGTTTGCGTTGGAGTGGATCGATTAAACTCGATTTGGTGGAATGACCTGTTCCCACGTAAGCACCTTGGCCTAATTGGATCTCAATCATATCAGCCTGTCTTAGAATCTCTGGTTCCTTGCTCCAATGACCACGGTTGTATTGAATGACTAAGTGCTTAGCAAGCTCTCTTTCTTTTTGGAGGAACGCACCCTCACCGGTATTAGTAGCTGTACCGCCGTAGGCTGAACCCTTGGCTAAGGCATATTTCGCTTCCTCTGATAAAGCAAACCCGTATGCCATGCCAGCGATCAGAATTGGATTTTGCAAAATCATTGGTTTTTGGCAGTGTTTGCCAAGTACTGTTGTTGTATCAATACTCTCATTTGCCGGAGTTGGAAGTTTGTGTAGTATCGCAGGATTAAAAGCTAACCCATCAAGGTGAATAAACGTAACGGGCGTTCCGAGTGGTCTTGCAATGGTTAATCCTTCCTCTGCTCGGAGGTTGGTTTCTGCAATAACTTGTGGTCCGACGCGTTTAGCTGCTGAGAAGAGTTCAAGTAGGTTTTCGTCGTAGCTATCTGTCATAAAAACGGAGCCAATAAGTTTCGTGACTTGATGTGGGATGACGCGACTCGCAAGGATCATACTGATTGATCCAACGATTCCAGCTGTCACCAGTTTTTGTTTGTTATCCATGACTATCCCCTCATAGCTAGGATATCCCACTATTGTTTTTTCTAATCAGACTGAAAAAGGAGTTTTGTGATCCGTCTAGAATTTCTACTATACATACTAAGATAGCCATTGTTAGGGGAGATAGAATGAAGTGTTCGACTTTTGCCAGAGTCTCTGTGTTCGTGATCATCTTTTTGGTTATTTTTAATTTTGGGCTGCTTGCTAGAACCTATCATGACCCTCAGGCATTTTTCTCTTTTCATGTTCCAAGACATTGGGTATTCCAAGTATCGGAAAGTGATCCGCAGCTCAGTGTATTTTATGGTGCCAACCTGGAAGAATTAGTCTATGTAGAGCATCTTGGTAGTGTTTCGGATGTTGATAGTGAATCCTTCGCCTCACGTATTATGGAGGAGTATGGCTCAATCTATGGTCTCAAAGAGTTTGCAGTTATTGAACCCATACAGAGGCGAGAATTAGATGGGTTTCCTGGCGCAGTTATGATCTACGAGTTCAAGGGAACTATTACCCGTATGGAGCAGCGCATATTTGTAGTGATAAATACTCAAGGTTACACAATTACATATAGTGATGCGAGTTGCAGTTTTTGGGATAATGTGGTTGCTTTCGATCTGTTTTTGGATAGCTGGAGGTGGTTGGAGTGAAGAGGTTTCCCATCGATTATCTCTTAGTTATACTCATTGTGGTGTGTATAAGCGGGCTAGGCTTTAGCGGAAAAGCTTATGGTAATGTTGCCGAATCAGCTAGAGAGCAACTGATTCAAGTTTATGGGGGTGTATACCAGCTTTCCTTGCATGATCATCTTTGGTTAGAGGAAATTTTTCAGCGATTAGTTACCTCCCTGCAGACGTCGAATGCCACCTATTCACTTACCGTTCTCAACTCCTCCGAAATCAATGCATTTGCCCTTCCTGATGGGCAAATCTTCGTGACAATTGGCCTATTGCGCTTGTTTAATCGGGATGAGCATCGTACAGCTGCAGTACTCGGTCATGAGATTGCTCATGTGGAAAAAGGTCACGGAATGCAAGCTTTATGGCGGAAAATCGGGTTGACAGTATTAATGGAATTAGGGATATACTGGTTAGACGCTCGTTCTTCGGAAGCAGCACGGGTAACTAGTAGTGCTCTTGTAGAAATCGTGCAGTCTGGATATAGCCGCGAAGCGGAGTTTGAGGCTGACCTCTTTGGTCAACAGTATGCAATGCGCGCTGGTTTTGATCCCGTTGGTGCTGTGAATATGTTAGCGGATGTAATGATGTTTGAGTCCGAGGAGTTACCAATGAAAATATTTCGTACGCATCCAGACACGAAAGAGCGGATGGAGCGGATGCTAGCCCAAGCTTATACGTTCTGGGGAGTTCCAGTTTTAGTCACCGATGGACCGATACACTGCGAAGAAGAGCGGCAGAATCGTGGCCTGGATCCGCTCGGTCGGTTTCAACTATATAGTGAGCAGCAAGCTGATGGAAGTTGGACACTGCAAGGTACAGATCACCAGACTGGAGATGCAATATCCTGGTTGCCTGACTTGCGGGTAAAGGATCCTGCTTGGTCAAAGAATGGACGTTTGCTTGCCGTTAGCGTACAAAAGTTAGAGTACTGGGAAATCTGGATTTTAAATCGCTTGGGCAATGTGGTCAGTCGCTGGGCTGCAGACGATCAAGCAGACTTGCTCCATCCCATATTTTCGCCGACAGGGGACAAAATTGCCTACACAAAAAAGACTGCTCTAGGTTCTCAAGTCTGGGTCGGATGCACAGAAGAAGTAAGTCGAATCTGGATTGCCAGAGAATTGAATGGTTCTGTACTTTGGTGGGATAAAGAGGGGTTAGTTATTCAAGCGGTGGATTCACCTGCGATGTATCAAGTAGAACCCCCACGAGTGCAAGCTGTAGCATTCGCTAATCCAGTTCCAAGAATCGTTGAACGTAAGAAACGAATTGCCCCGATGATCCTTAGGGAATCCGATTCTTCAATCACGCTCCGGCGTCCAAATATCTTAACACCAGCGCCATAAAATGCAAAAACCGCTCAGAGGCGGTTTTGTAAGGACACTTGTCCTTAGGATGCTTTGTCCGAACCCTTGGCTGCTTCTTTCGATCCGGTTGTTGTTGCTTCTTTAGAGCTGGTTGTGGTTTCTTTTGATTCCGTAGCAGTACTTGAATTGGTAGCAGTACTTGAATTGGCAGTAGTACCTGAATTGGTACTGGTACTAGTAGTGGTACTGCTGCTCGTATTACGGCTATCGTTAATGTAGAAGCCAGAACCCTTAAAAATAATTCCTACGTTATTACTAATGAGCCGTTTCATTTCACTACCGCATGTGGGACATTCGGTTAGCGGATTATCTTTGATGCTTTGGGAGAGTTCGAAGACTCCACATTCTTTGCATCTATAATCGTAAGTAGGCATATTTAGTTTCCCCCTTTATACATCTAACGTTTATTTTACCGCTTTGCGTTCAATAGATCAAGAAGTTTTTCTCAGGATTGTTTGCGTCAAGTTTTTGCGTCTTCCATCGAAGTAGTATAGAAATAGTTGAAAGTGAGTGATTGCATCTATGAAAAAGCAGTTATTGTTAAGTATGATTGTCCTGTTAGTATGTAGTAGTTTTACCATTTATGCCCAGGAGTTAACAGCCGATGAACTCGTTGCAAGGGTCGAAGAGAAATTACTATCCATTGAAGATTTCAGTACTATGATTACAACGAGCCAAGTGCAAGATAAACGCATAGAGACTGCTAAAATTTTGTTTAAGGCCAGTCAAACACAGGGTCTTGCGCGCGCAGAGGTTCTTGAACACTGGGTATTTAGAGGAACAATTCTTACAGTCGATCAAGAAAGTATGTTAGTGCGTAATTTTACCCCCATATTGCAGCAAATTATCGTCAGTAGTCTAAGTGATGTAGGAGCCGAGTTTGGTGGTGTTGATATTACTGATGTATTTGCGAGTTTTGATTTCCGTGGATTAGATGTGGAGATCCTCGAAGTACAGCAGTTGGATGAGGGCGTGGAATACATTGTTGAGTTATCGGGTTATCTGGATCATGTCCAACGAATAAAAATTAACCATCAATTTATTCCCTACTATGTGGAGTTGTTTGAGGATCAGATGTATATTGGTTCTCTCTTACTCGAGGATATTGTCTTAAATCCGGGATTTAGCAAAGAGGTATTAACGCAGTTGCCCGAGGTAGGAGAAATTAGATTTTAGGAGGCCATGTATGCGCAGTAAAATTTGTCTGTTGGGGATCGTCATCATAGTCATGCTCTTATTCGGTTCAGTTGCCACTGCCAGCCAAACGGATCATGCAATTCTTATCGGTTATGATGGGCAACATTGGTTTAGTGGAATGCAAATAGCACAAAAGCAAAGAACCCGTATTGGTTTTTTCGGGTATCAGGAGGATCATATTACTGCACAGATTACTTCTTCTGTACCATTTTCCCAGTTACTTGGGCATGTAGAAATCGGTCGCAATGTCTTTGTCGGTAACGTGAAGTATCAAATTAACTTTTTAGGAGGAAATACTAGATACTCTGCAGAAGATATAACAAGAAGTTCTGTGAGAGTGTTTGGTGAATTAATGCAACTTCAGGGCGCTAAAGGTTACGGATTGGTCTCGCGGATTCATCTGATCGGAACCAATCATTTTGATGTAATGGCCTTTATGGAATTACGGTGCGCGGGAACATGGCGGATAGGAGCTGGAGTAGGTAGTGACCCTTTCTATGGATCGCTTACATACAGCACTAGCGCAGCAGCTGTGATCGAGTCCTCTGTAACAGTAAAATATGATCTCGATCAGGAGTTTAGGTATACTATAGATCTGGTCTATGATGAAGACCCACAATTTACACTTGGTTTCCAAGTGCAACACCAAGCTATGCGCGCAATTCTTGCCTATAAATTTTAGTCTCAGAAAAATAGTTCAAAAGGAGACAAACAGTGGTATGGATGTAGTATTACTAGAACCAGAAATTCCAGCGAATACTGGAAATGTTGCAAGACTCTGCGCTGTCAGTGGTTGTAAACTCCATATTATCCGCCCTTTGGGCTTTTTTCTTGATGATAAACGCCTCAAACGGGCGGGATTAGATTATTGGGATAAACTTAACTGGAAGATCCATGATAATTGGCTCGATTTCCTTAATGATTGTCAGCCGACCAGGCTGTATTTTGTCGAGACAGACGGAGCTCGATTGTACACAGAAGTATGCTATCAGCCAGATGACTACTTAGTATTTGGTAGTGAAACGAAAGGTATCTCCAGTGAGATTCTTAGAGAATATACAGACAATCACATAACGCTCCCAATGACGAATTCTCGTTCTTTAAATCTGGCAAATACGGTAGCTATTACGGTGTATGAAGCTTGGCGACAATTAGGATTTATTCCGTGGTAAGATTGAGTATTACGAATACGTTCATGGATGGTGATTGTATTAATGAAGAAAAAGTCGTTTAGAGGCGGAGTGCATCCAGAATATGCCAAAGACTTAACAAGTGAAGCACCAATCAAAACGTTAATACCCCCTACAGAAGTGATTATTCCTCTACAACAACATATGGGAGCGCCTGCTGATCCAATTGTCAAAAAAGGTGACTATGTACGGATGGGACAGTTGATTGGAGAGAGTAATCAAGTGCTAGGGGCTAAGGTACATGCTTCCGTTTCGGGCGAAGTGATGGCTGTTGAGCTTCGTCCACACTTAACCGGCCGCTCAGTTCGTTCTGTTGTGATTCGAAATGATGGTCAAGATACTCCTGCCTTCCTTGAGCGGAATTGTGATCCTATTCAGTTGTCGCGCGCAGCAATCCGAAATCGGGTTGCTGAGGCAGGGATTGTTGGATCAGGCGGAGCGGCTTTTCCCACAGTGATTAAGCTCTCGCCTCCTGATGATATAAGTATTGACTATTTGATTATCAATGGTAGTGAATGTGAACCGTATTTAACCGCAGATGACCGCATGATGGTGGAGTATCCTGAGGACGTAATTCTTGGTGCTAAGTTATTAGCTAAAGCTTGTGATGCTGAGCGGATAATCATTGGTGTTGAAGAGAACAAAATGCAAGCATTCCATAGTATGCACAAACATGCAAGTTCACATGGAATAGATGTGGTTTTATTAGATGCGAAATATCCACAGGGTGGCGAAAAGCAGTTGATTAAGGCACTCATTAACCGAGAAGTGCCAAGTAATGGACTGCCGTTTCAAGCTGGAGTAATCGTACATAATGTCGGGACAGCTTTGGCAGTCACTCAAGCTTGTCGCGACGGAATGCCTTTCATACGCCGAGTGGTGACAATTAGCGGAGCAGGTGTAAATGATCCAAGTAACTATTGGGTACGTCTTGGAACCCCCTTCAAGGAGATAATCGCTACAGCAGGAGGTTTCGTGGGTGAACCAGGGAAGGTGCTTGCTGGAGGACCAATGATGGGATTAGCCCAGTTTGATCTGGACGTGCCAGTCATTAAGGGGACGTCAGGAATTACCGTGTTTCGACGAGAAGATAGTAAGCCACTTGATCCCATGCCTTGTATAAAATGTGCTCGTTGTGTGGATGTCTGCCCTGCCTACTTACTGCCCACTCGTATTGAAGCATACTCTATGAATGCGATGTGGGATGAATCAGTAGAATATGGAGCAATGGATTGCATTGAGTGTGGTTGTTGCACGTATATCTGTCCTTCTAAACGATTCTTATTGCAGTGGATCCGTCTGGCCAAAAACGAAATCATTAGTGCAAAACGCAGACAAACAGAGTAGGGGGAGGATATATGGAAATGTCCCAACTGATTGTATCACCTTCACCACATGTTCGTGATGAAGATACAACACAAAAAATTATGTTTGCAGTTGTAATCGCTTTATGCCCTGTCTGGATTGGATCGATATATTTTTTTGGTTTTGATGCCATTCGGTTAGTACTTTTGGCGAGTCTAGCAGCGGTAGCAACTGAAGCGGTGTGTCAAAAAATGCGTGGAAAACCCATTACTATTTGGGATGGAAGTGCATTAGTAACTGGGATGTTGTTAGGGTTAAATGTGCCTCCAACGCTTCCTAGTTGGATGATAATTCTCGGTTCCATCGTAGCCATTACCATTGGGAAACAAGTCTTTGGTGGTCTCGGCTATAATCCTTTTAATCCAGCGCTTGTGGGGCGAGCTTTTTTAGTGTCCTCGTTTACCCTGCCAATGACACGCTGGACCACGCCTTTTGATGGGATAACCGCAGCTACTCCTTTGGCATTAGGTTCGCTAGGAGTAGAGTATGCTGATCTGTTTTTTGGCGTTATTCCCGGTTCCTTAGGCGAAACATCCGCTTTTGCTATCCTCATCGGTGGTATTTATTTATTTTATCGAGGTGTCTTAGATTATCGAATCCCCCTTGGTTATTTGGGAACGGTGTTAGTGCTAACTACTCTGTTAGGCCAAGATCCTGTTTTCCATTTGTTGGCTGGAAGCTTACTGTTTGGGGCTGTTTATATGGCAACTTGTATGGTGACCACACCGATCACTCCTAGGGGACGGTGGATTTTTGGAATCGGCGCGGGTGTTATTCTCGTTGTAATTCGCCTTTGGGGCAGTTTGCCGGAAGGGGTTACTTATAGTATTCTATTAATGAATGCGCTCACTCCTCTGATTAATCGGTGGACGCGTCCGCGTATTTATGGGCAAGGGGTGAAAACAAGTGCGTGAATCTGTACGGATGATTGTTGTGTTAACGTTGATTGCTATGATTTCCGCGGGAGTATTATCCTCTGTGTATAACTTTACCAACGAAATTATTCAAACAAACCTTGCAAGCGAGCTTGAGAGTAGTATTTTTACAGTATTACCACAGGCAGTTTCAGTGCGGACAATCCATCCTGGAGTTTCCACCTTAGTCGAAGATGATCGTTCGACGCTGCAAGAAACGGAAGGTACGGTGTCTATACCGGTTTTTGAAGCCCTTGATCAAGCAGGTATGCCTATTGGTTATGCGTTTGTTTCCGAACACACTGGCTATAATGGTACAATTAAGGTCTTAGTTGGAGTAGAGACAGCGACAGAAACCATTACAGCGGTTAAAGTATTAGAGCACTTAGAGACACCTGGTCTAGGTTCTCGTATTGAAAGCGCTTCATTTCTCCATCAATTTGTGGGTAAATCTGCAACGGATCCGCTCACCCTCAATCGTGATATTGATAATATTTCTGGTGCTACTGTATCCGCTCAAGCTGTCGTCGATGCAGTTCGCAACGGATTTCCCTTAGCTATCAAACGGTATAAGGAGGAACGATAATTATGGATCGACTGATTAAAGACTTCTTACGTGGGTTATGGGATGAGAATCCAGTTTTTCGTTTGTTGATTGGTTTGTGTCCAACACTCGCTGTCACTACAAGCGCTGTTAATGGCGTAGCAATGGGGTTAGCGACCTCATTTGTTTTGGTTTGTTCAAGTACGATTGTTAGTTTGTTAAAGAAGATTATTCCAGGAAAAGTGCGTATTCCTTCCTTTATTATTATCATTGCTACGTTTGTAACAATTGTGGATCTTTCTATGAATGCCCTCTTACCTGACTTACATCGGGTTTTAGGGTTGTTTATTCCTCTCATTGTGGTAAACTGTTTAGTACTGGGTCGTTCGGAAGCTTATGCTTCAAAAATGCCAGTATCATGGTCCATTATAGATGCATTGGGGATGGGCATCGGGTTTACTTGGGCTTTAATGTTGTTGGGAGCGATTCGCGAGTTGTTTGGAACTGGGCATGTTTTTGGGTATTTAGTGTTGGGTGATTGGTTTACTCCGTGGCAGATAATGACTCTACCTCCCGGTGCTTTTATCACTTTGGGATTGTTAGTGGGTCTGATCAATATGATAACGATCTATGTACACAAATTAGTACGCCAGCAGCATAAGGCCACGAATTAGGAGGTTAGGTAGAGTATGGAGTTGTTTCTGGTTTTCCTTAGTGCTGTATTAGTCAATAACTTTGTCTTGGTGCGGTTTCTTGGGATTTGCCCGTTTATGGGTGTCTCTAAACAGGTAGAAACGTCCTTAGGTATGGGGTTAGCAACGACGTTTGTCATGGTGGTCGCTTCTACTGTATCTTGGCTCATTCAGCATTTCATCTTAGAGCCTTTTGGATTGCCTTATCTTCAATATGTAGCATTTATCCTGGTCATTGCCTCTATGGTGCAGCTTGTCGAGATGTTTCTCCATAAGACGAGTCCCACACTTTACCGTTCCATGGGTATTTTCTTGCCCTTAATTACAACGAATTGTGCGATTCTCGGTATGGCGCTGATTTTGGTGATGCGAGCCTTCACGTTTAGCCAGTCACTGATTTTTGGTATTGGAGCTGGTGTAGGTTTCACCTTAGCTTTGGTACTTTTAGCTGGAATTCGGGAGGAGTTGGAGTTTGCTGATGTTCCAGCCCCGCTGCGAGGAGCTGGAATTGCCTTCATTATTGCCGGTTTATTGTCACTAGCCTTTAGTGGTTTTAGTGGATTAGTATCTTAGATAGTAGTGAAAGGCAGGGGTTAAACGATGAGTAGTACTCTGGTGGCTATCTTTAGTATGGGTTTTTTAGGAGCTGTTTTTGCTGGTGGGTTGGTGTTAGCTTCGCAAAAATTTGCTGTGGATGTAGACCCAACAGTTGATGCTTTAGAGCGCGTATTACCAGGTATTAATTGTGGCGCTTGCGGTTTTGCCGGATGCCGTAGTTTTGCAGAAGGTCTTGCTGAAAAAAAAGCACCGCCGAATGGGTGTCCTATCGGAGGGAACGATGTTACAACGAAAATCGGTGGAATACTTGGGATGGATACGGGAAGTGCCAATAATCGGAAAGTGGCTCAAGTTTTATGCAAAGGCGGACATACTGAAGCAAGCATACGGGCGGAATATAATGGTCCTATGGATTGTCGTGTCGCAAACCTGACCCAAGGTGGCGATAAGGGATGTACCTCTGGCTGTCTTGGCCTTGGTACGTGTGTAGAGAGCTGTTTTTTTGAGGCCATGGCCATGAATGACAATGGGTTGCCGCTCATTGATGAGGATATGTGTACCGCTTGTGGTAAGTGTGTAGCTGTTTGTCCCCGTGATATTATTGTCCTTGCTGGTGAGGAATATGGAGTGCACATTCGCTGTCGTTCGGAAGCTTTAGGGAAAGAAGTGCGGAAAGTTTGCACAGTAGGCTGTATTGCCTGTCGAAAGTGTGAAAAGGAATGTCCCGTCGATGCTATTACTGTGGTGAATAACGTAGCTGCGATTGACTACGACAAATGTATTGTCTGTCGTAAGTGCGTGTCCGTATGTCCAGTAAATACAATTGAAGCGCAAGATGGTAAACCAATTGTCAAACAGAAGAAAGTTGGGTAGAACGTGGTACAAAATACGATGCGAATAGATAAAAGAATATTGTTTCCTGTTGTTCTTATCGTACTTCTACTGCTAGTTTGGATTTTATCATCGAATCCGGAGGATACAACCGGTCAGCATACCCAGTTTATGATGGACACGATTGTGGAAATTCGGGCGATTGGTACGAATCCGGAGGATGCAATTGCAAAAGCGTTTGCTGAGATTGCCCGCGTAGAACAGCTATTTTCTCGCTATCTACCCTCTAGTGATGTATCAAAGATTAACGAGCAGGCGGGTGAGTGGGTTACTGTTAGTCACGAGACCATTAAGGTGATTGAGCAGGGAATTACCTACGGAATCGCAACCAATGGAGCTTTTGATATAACAATTGGTTCCTTAGTTACACTCTGGGGTTTTGGCACAAGTACCCAAAGGGTGCCATCGCAGGCCGAGTTAGATATTACTATTGCCTTAGTAGATTTCAGGGCTGTTGAAGTGAACCACAACAGTAACCAAGTGCGTATTCCAGAGGGAAGTATGCTTGATTTAGGTGGTATTGCGAAGGGTTATGCGGTAGATCAAGCAGCGCAAGTCTTACGGGCGAATCGAATTAGCAAAGGATTAATTAATGCTGGTGGTGATATCGCCACCATTGGAACGCGTCCTGATGGAAATCCTTGGCGAGTGGGAATTCAGGATGCGCGCGACACGACGGCCGTCTTAGCGGTTGTTCCGCTTACTAATAGCACCGTGGTTACGTCAGGCGATTATCAACGCTTTTTTGTTGAGGATAATGTAAATTTTCATCATATTATCGATCCCAAAACAGGGTATCCTGCCCGTGGGGTAATCAGTGTCACAGTAGTGGCTGATACCGCGCTAGTGGGGGATATTTTTTCAACCGCAATTTTTGTGTTAGGTAATGATCAAGGGCAGGCGCTAGTTGAAGCAACGTCAGGATTAGAAGCCATTATCGTAGATGAAGCAGGCGAAATATGGACTTCGTCTGGTTTAAATCGTGACCAACTTTTCCAGAAATAATTCAATTCATCTAAGGAGGCGATTTATCATGGAAGGAAAAGCAAGGCAGCTATCATTAGAGAGAGCCCGTGAGCTCAAGAGTAGAATCACTGACTATTTAAGAGTCCAAGATGATATCGAAACAGGTTTTAAGTTAGCGAATGAAATCGAAATACAGAAGCAGAAGATTCTTGCAGTACTCGGAGGAACCGAGGAGGATTGGGAAGATTGGCATTGGCAGATGGAGAATCGGATTACCGATGCAGAAACATTGGCCAAAATTATAGATGTTGATGAAGACGAATGTGATGTTATCTCCGATATTGGTGAGACCTACCGTTGGGCTATATCACCCTATTATGCGGCGTTAATGAGCATAAGCAGTCGACAATGTCCGATTCGGTGGCTCGCTGTACCATCGGCATTTGAGTATTCGGAAGAAGGATGTCTTGATCCCATGAGCGAGAAAGAGACATCGCCTGCCTCTGCTATTACCCGTAGATATCCTGATCGGCTAATAATTAAGGTGACGAACCAATGTGCAATGTATTGTCGTCATTGCCAAAGGCGACGACAAATAGGAGAAATTGATAACCATGTACTTGGCCCTCACCTCAAGGAAGCCATCGAGTATGTTCGCAGTAATCCAGAAATCCGTGATGTGCTAATCACTGGTGGGGATGCTTTTATGCTCGAAGATGATGCCATTGAGTGGATTCTGAAAGAGTTAAGTAGTATTGAGCACGTGGAAATGATTCGTTTTGGTAGTCGAACTCTAGTTACCTTGCCCCAGCGAATTACACCGGAGTTATGTGAAATTCTTGGTAAATATCACCCTGTCTATGTAAATACACATTTTAATCATCCTAAGGAGATTACACCTGAAGTGGCTGCGGCTTGTGAACGACTGTCGCGAGCTGGTGTCCCCTTGGGCAACCAGGCAGTCCTACTAAACGGAATCAACTCATCAGTTCATGTGATGAAAAAACTTAACCATGAACTGTTAAAGATTAGAGTGCGTCCCTATTATCTTTTCCATGCTAAGGTTGTTAAGGGCACTCTACATTTCCATCCAAAGGTGGAAACCGGTTTGCATATTATGGAGCAATTACGGGGATTCACCTCTGGTATGGCAATTCCCACCTACATTGTTAATGCGCCTGGAGGGCTTGGTAAAACCCCTATCTTACCAAATTACTTGATTGGATGGGGAGAGGACTATGTGATGATTCGTACTTGGGAGGGTAATGTCGTCAAATATCCAAATTTTAAAGGCGATATGGGTGAAGACATAGAGTATTGGGATGACAGCGACGAGTAGTGTGAGAGGAGAGAGCCCATGTACGATCTAATTATTATTGGTGGTGGACCTGCTGGACTATCAGCTGGGATGTACGCAGGAAGAGCTAGTTTAAAAACGCTAGTGATTGATAAGGGATTAATGGGTGGCCAAATGCAAAATACTCTAGAAGTAGAGAACTATCCAGGTATTCCTCAGATTACGGGCCCTGAACTATCGGAACAGATGTATCAGCATATGTTAGCGTTTGGTGCGGAGTTTAAACAAGCGGAAATTGCTAGTGTTGCACTTACGAGTGATATAAAAGTCGTGCATTTAGCGAACAAAGAAACCTTGCAGTCGAAGGCTATAATTATTGCCTCTGGTGCCCAACCCCGCTATTTAGGTGTTCCAGGGGAGAAGGAATTTGCAGGACGGGGTGTTTCGTACTGTGCTACATGTGACGGTGCATTTTTTCGTGGGAAGAATGTAGTCGTTGTGGGCGGAGGCGATTCTGCGGTTGAAGAGGGTTTGTTTTTAACCCGTTATGCTGAATCAGTAACGATTATTCATCGGCGCGAGAGCTTGCGAGCACAACCTATTTTGCAGGAGCGTGCGTTTGCCCACGAGAAAATTACGTTTATTTGGAACACAACGGTAACGGAGATTCTAGGTGAGCAAAAAGTAACTGCGGTTAGCCTGCAGGATGTAACGTCGAATACGAGTAAACAGCTTCGTGCTGATGGAATATTTATCTATGTAGGATTCACGCCCAACACTAGCTATCTAAAGGATAGTGGATTGTTAGATAAGGGAGGATACGTAGTAACGAATCAAAATATGCAAACCGAACAGAGGGGAGTTTTTGCTGCTGGCGATGTACGCGCAACAAACTTGCGGCAAATTGTTACCGCAGCCAGTGATGGAGCAGTTGCAGCCATGGCGAGCTATCATTATTTAGATAGTCTTTGAGAAAACGGTGGATTAATAGAGTGGTTACCTTAGGTAAAACAGCAATAAGAGAGCAGGGAATCCTGCTCTCTTATTTAATGAACCGCGTAATCACATCCATCAACTCATCAACTGCTGTCTCGCTTTGGTCGTCTTTGATTGCGTCGATTAGACAATGGCGAGTATGCCCCTCAAATAAAGCCAAACCTACTTTGTCTAAGGCAGCTCGAGCTGCTGTAACTTGAATTAGGATATCCACACAATACTTATCGTCTTCAATCATGCGTTGAAGTCCGCGGATCTGTCCTTCTATTCGCTTTAAGCGCTGCACTATTTTCTTTTTTTCTTCCTCTTTTGTCACTCTGTCACCCCAGTTCATCGCGGATGTTGTTAACCTTATGATACCCCCTAGAGGCATATTTGTCAATCAGAGTAACCCTCGTCCAACCAATCCTACTAGCACGATGAGTAAGAAAAGCACTGATAAAAGGATCCCTAATGGTAAAGTGGTGATGAGAATTGCTTTCATTGTGGATACCTCTTGCGTTTGTCTAATTGCAATGACGAGTAAGACAACAACCCAGATCATCAGTAGTAGATTGACAGTAGCAAACAGCAAAGCAAATGGCTGTGAAAGTGGAAACAGTAAATTTAACAACACCAAAGGACCAGTAAAGATTAGAGGGATAGCGGAAAAAGCAACAGCTTGGTAGGTTTGGGTGAAGCAACTGCTACCACGAAAAAGTTTAGCGCTCGAATGCAGGACGAAACTGATGCTCAAGATGAGTATCACTGCGACGATGGATGCGACGAATACCGAAAGGATCAATGCAGAGCCACCGAAAAGTGACGAATCTTGTAACGTATTAGCGAGTTGAGCGAGGATGACTAGGATCGTTGCTGCCGTTGGTAAGTGTTGCTGTTTGAGTTGACGAAAGCCAATTACGGGATTGATAACAATGGTAGTTATGAGATCAAGCATTGAGACATCCTCCTAGAGTTGGTATTTCAATTGCACGGGGAATTGATGCATAATGCTTATCGTATTTATGATCCGCAGGGAACTAGCGAGCACACGATCTAAGAATGATCTCGGGGTTTGATATGTACGAATTGGAATATCACCTGGAATATCGGCTAATTGCTGCGCCTTTTTGAGGGCTTCGTCTAAACCGCCGAGTTCATCGATTAGCTGCAGTTCTAATGCTTGCCGACCAGTAAGGATGCGACCATCTGCAATTGGTTCTAGCATGGTGCGTTCGAGACCTCTTCCTTTTGCGACATCAGCAACAAATTGATCCCAAGAGTCATAAATAAGAGCTTGAAAAAGTTCCTCCTCTACTGGGGTCAGAGTTCGTGAACGGTTGCCGGCATCTTTAAAGATCCCCGATTTTACAACCTGTACTTCAATTCCAATCTTCTCGTAGAGCTCCTGGTAACTGGTAAATTCGATGATGACACCAATGGAGCCTGTTAGGGTTGATCCGTTTGCATAGATATAATCAGCCGCTGCAGCAATATAGTAGCCTCCTGATGTAGCAATATCTCCCATAGATACGACAACTGGAATACCTTGGTTGCGTATGCTTAGAATGGTATTATATAGTTCCTGGCTTGTGCCTGAAGTCCCTCCGGGACTATTAATGCGTAATACAAGAGCTTGAATTTGTGGATCGTGTTTTGCGCTCCGTAACTGACTGAGAAAGGTTTGTCTTGGGCCTGATAAGAAACTGCTAGTGCTTTCTGCCCCAATGACATCATCAATGTAGATTAAACCGACGACACCAGATCCTAGATGGGTGATGTTTATTACAGCAACCCCAAAAGCTAGAACCAGAGCGGCAACAGATAGGATAAACAATGATAGTATCATCTTCTTTCCGTTCAACACCATTTCGTTACCTCCTTTGAAGAATTTCCTTTGCTCTAATGAATGAAATCTCTTTAAGATAAACTTGATCACCCTTTACTAAGGGTTGCCAAAATCTATTCTGCCAGAGGATTAAGCACACTTTGTTGTTTGTCGAATAGACCTTAGGAATCCTGCGGTTCATGGTAATTCTACGAGTTGGAATTTCCACCGATGTCCCATACAATTCTAAGGCGTGGGGATGATCTGTTAAGTCGATACAGCACATTCCCATGGCAATCTTCCCGACAATAGGATAGGGCTCGCCATCAAGGATCACTTTCCGTGGATTATCAAGCAATGATGAGAGAGAGGTTCGAATGTGCTGCCAGTGGTTTGCTCGATTGGGAGCGACTCCTAATCCGTCACCGTAACCAAGGGGTATTGTGCCAATAACCGATGCTCTTCGCGTAGTGTATGTGCGTCCATACCCTATAGACTCTCCTCTTTTCATCGATTTTACTTGGATTATCCGGGTAAACAAGGTCCACGTTGACTGCAAGTCTAGTTTAGGTGGCGGTTTTACTACAGACTGACCATATAGCAATGTGCCAATGCGTACAAGATCCAAGTGACTTGCTGGTAACGTACAAAAAGCAGCACTATTGGCGCTATGCCAAATCAATTTTGGATAGACAGGTTGTTTGAGTTGCTCTTGTAAGTATAAAAATTGTTTGAATTGCTTTTTGGTGTAATCATGATCGCTATAAGCAACAGCAAAGTGGGTATAAATTCCCTCTAATTCCAAGTGGGAGGTATTTATGATCTGATTTGCGAGTTGGATGGCGCAATCTGGCGAAACGCCTACTCGTCCCATGCCTGTGTCGACTTTAATATGGACCTTAGCATGTTTATGCTGGGTTAGCGCCTGTTTAGCGAGGGCTTGAACGAGTTCCTCATGAGAAACGGTGGCTGTTAGGTTATACTTGACAAGCTCTACAGCCTGTTCGGGTAAACAGGGGCTTAAAACGAGAATGGGCATTTGAATCCCAGTTTGCCGGAGTTCAACGGCCTCAAAAAGATCGCTAGTGGCAAGATAGGAGAGCTGTTTGCTCTCATAGAATTTTGCCGTTGCCACAGCACCGTGTCCATACGCATCGCCCTTAACAACAGCACAAATGGCAGCTTTTGTTTGGGAGCGAATCTGCTCTAGATTAGTTTCTAAAGCGTCAAGACTGACATTAATCCAGGTTGGACCGAGCCACTTCATCGAGGTCATGCTTATCGGCCCTTTCGCTTGAGCAAGGTAGTATACAGATGAAAACCATGATTCCACATTGGATATCCATATAAGGAGAGCGGAAAATCAAATTCTCCCACATACTCTACAATTTTTGCGCCAAATCCATCTTTAAAGCGATACAGACCATATAGTGGATTTTCTGGATCAATATCTCCTGCGATACCACGAAAATCATAGATATGGCAGCCACTTCCTTTAGCCCATCGAATCATCTCCCATTGAATCGCATAGCTTGCCTGTAAATTCCGTCTTTGGTTACTCGAAGCTCCATACACATACCACGCACGCTTTCCTAAACGGAAAGCAATGGTCCCTCCTAAGGGTTTTTCATTATGGTATGCCATGAATAATTGGGCCACGTTCGGCACTATGAGACAATCCCAAAGATATTCAAAGTACTCCAAAGAACGAATAGTAAAGTTATCGCGTTTTGCCGTTTCCTGTAATATTGGATAAAAGAGCTTAAGATCTGCTTTAGATTTCGAGACGACGACTTTAACTCCCTTGCGTTTGGCATATCCAATATTGTAGCGAGTTTTAGCTTTCATATTCGTCAAGAGCGTATCTACGGGGGGACGGATATCAAGCTCCATAATGAATTTTGGTTGAACGCCGTCAAAATTCGCAGCACTATTCACTTTCTGCAACCGAGCTGCAATTTCCTGCCAATGTGTATCACCATACACTAGAGCGGGATCCATTTTCCAAAGAACTGCGTGGTGTCTTTTTCCCAGTTGCTGTCCAGCTTTTAGTAATTTGGCTAATGCTTCTTGGTTAGAGAAGAGAGGTCCTCTTGGCGAATAAAATATACAGTGCCCGGGTAGGGGGATTTGTCGCTTCAAAATCAAGGCACTAGCCTTAATTTGATGGTTATCCACGATCGCTAGCGGAAGTGGTGTCCACCCAGTCATCGCCTTTAGTTGCCCCCAGTAGGTGGTCTGCAACACATCTCCGTTGGGGTGGGAAGCTACATAGTGATTAAAGACTGATTCATGACTGTTAAATAATTTTGCCTCCATGGTCTCCCTCCTAAAAAACAAACTACTAGCATTATATGCGATGATTGTAAATTATGTGCAGTTTCACGTACTAATCAGTTTGGTAGCTGCGTACTATGAAAGAGAGGGCTAAGGAGGTTATATGAATTGAAACGATGCAGGTCGCTTATCGTTGTTGGACTCCTACTATGCTTTAATGCTATGTACATGGCTAGTGCAGTTATGGCTGTTGAGGACTTTCCGACAATTCGTTC